>CAJTRG010000011.1 GCA_910578585.1 uncultured Mailhella sp. | reverse complement strand
GACAGGCAAGTAAAACTTTCGTAAATGCTCCACATCATAATAATACAATTTAGCAGGATTAAATCAGACAGGCAAGTAAAACTCAGACGGTCTGCCGCAGCGTATCAAAATTAATTTAGCAGGATTAAATCAGACAGGCAAGTAAAACCTTTTTCCTTTTCCGATAAAGGGCAAAAGAAATTTAGCAGGATTAAATCAGACAGGCAAGTAAAACTGTCACGGCGCATTATATCTAGATAATGAAAATTTAGCAGGATTAAATCAGACAGGCAAGTAAAACTAATCCACATAACTTATTATTTTGCTCCGTAATTTAGCAGGATTAAATCAGACAGGCAAGTAAAACCGTGAAAGTCATCCTCTTTCATTGAAAAAATTTTAGCGGGATAAAACCAAACAAACAAAACAAACTTTGCGTTTGCACGTATTGTAGGCGTAACTTAGCATAACTAGCTAATTTATTGCAGTATGTTAATTACCGATATTTTTCGTTTGACTGGTAGTAAATGCGTTTGCGGTGGAACATCTTTTCATCAGCGTGTTTGATACATTCGTCTATTTCACCGTTTTCGCAATAGTGTTCGCCGTAGGACATATCGTATTTGCCCTGGTGGGCATTCAGTTTGGTTGTAAAGCGCTTTAAAAAGTCTTCAAAAGCATTTTTAGGAATTGTTCTGAGCAGGACAACAAATTCATCACCGCCGATACGATACACGTTTTCGCCAAAAAGCTGCTTCAGGAAATTGCAGGCGTTGATGATAAATTCATCGCCTTTTTCATGCCCCTGAATATCGTTGATTTTTTTCAGACCGTTTAAATCTACATACAGGACTCCGACGTTTTCTTTCCTTAATTTGATTGTTTCCAGAAGTTCAAGATATTTATTCCTGTTGTAGCTTCCCGTCAGCTCATCAATATTGCTCAAATAATTGAGGCGGTTTATAAGTTTGCTCTGCTGTAAATGGGTAGTAATGAACATGGAAATGGAGCTGAGAATTTGTTGGAATTCAAGGTTAAAGCGTGGGTTGTCAACGCCAACTAATCCTATAAATTCATTATTATTATAGATAGACATGAGAAGCATATTTTTGATATTTTTTTCATCAAAAGCTTTTTTTAATTCCGGCATATTGGCTAAATCAGTTTGTACATTTTGTAAAAAAACTTTTGATTTATCCGCAAAACTTTTTAACCATAACTGCAAAATTTTTTCATTTGCTTCTGATAAAATGTCTTTAAAAGAAGAGACAAAAGGACGAACAAAGGAATAGTTACATTTTAACTTGGTAGTTTTTGGATTGTATTCGAATAAATAGGCTCTGTCTGCTTCAAAAAATTCCACAACGCTTTCAAGAATAATTTTTAAAGCATTATCAATGTCGTCTGATCGGCAAAGGGTATCCGCACATTTCACCAGCAATTGCTCCGTGGAAATTTTATCGCGTAAATTTTCCATTTTTTTTTGGTATTCCCAAAAATCAATGCCAAATTCCAGACGAAATCTCTTTCCCTGCCATTCAATAAGGGAAATTTGTGATTCAAAGGGGCGGTCTAAAATTTGTTTTTGAACTTGGAACGTACTGCCCTTTCCGGTACATAATTGATTATTTATACAAAAATCACAGGGGGCAGATTGTTTATGCAGGACTTCATAGCATTTTTTATTAAGATAAGAAGTTTCGTCAATATTCAATAATTTTCTGAACTGGTTATTAATATAAATAAAATCATAAGAATCTATATCTGAAATGTATGCAATGCCTTCAAACTTATCAAGAATTTCTTTTGAAAATTCGCTTCCCAAACTCGCTAATCTGTCCATGCAGCCAACCTGAAATCACCTATATGTGTTGCCATATATCTCTTTGCATGAGGAGACTATACTTTAGACAAATTGTCAACAAAAAAAAATTTTTTATCGCAGGATTAAATGCATTTTAAATAATTTCTTTTGTTTGCGGTAACTTATTTTATTGTTTGAAAATAAACAGCTGTACGAGGTATAGGCAATGCTTGTTCATGAAGATGTGAATGTATGCATAGATGAGTCCTTTTTGTTTAGAAATGCTGCTTTTGATTTGCATTGATAAAATCGGGTAAACATAATAAATATAGAAAAATTTCTTAATAGCTGAGATAAAAAAGTGGACAAGAAAATTTAAATACGGTATTAGTTAAACTCGCTTTAAGGCTTTGCAACGGGTGAAAACAGAAGAATAAAATTTTTTGAGTCTGTTTTCCTGTACTGTCTTTCAGGCATAGTTAAAATATATAAAAGGTTTGTCATGGAAACATTTTTAAAGCATGCTTTTTCAAATTACCGTTCGCATATTATCATATTTATTATCTATTTTATGTTAACTGTTGTTGCATATACTATTATGCGGCAAAGTACAATAGATAATTTCAGAAATTTGGGCAATGAAGTTGCTTCGTTCTATAAAATGGAAGAAGAAAAAAGTTTCTCCTATTATAAAACACTGCTGAACCATCTTGCAAATTTGATTGAAAAAGATGCGGCCATACTTGGCAAAAAAGAGCAAATTGAGAATATTCTGTCTCTTTTGGGAAGTTTTACTGCCATTGAGAGTTTTCACCCATACGTTGTGATGGACGGGGAAATTATTACCGGTAATGCAGAAGAATCTTCTTCCAAAAGCATCGATTTATTTGGGTATGTTAATAGGAAAAAGATAGAAAACCAATTTGTTATTTCTGATGTTTATCTTGATAAGTTTAGCAAAGTTCCAACCATTACCATTGCCCGCTATTTGAAAAATATGAAAGATGCCATTGCTGTGGATTTTTCTGTGGCAAGTTATGTGTCTCCGATTAAAAACACCTTTTTGCCTCCCAACAGCAATTATTATCTTTTTGGCGTAAGCGGCAATCTTTTTTATTATGACGATGACCTTGGGCTGGCAGGCGAAGGTATCAGAAGAAATGCGCAAATTCTTTATGATATCGTCACCAATAATGGTGTGAACAAAGAAGATGGTTTGTCCTTTTATGATGTGAGAGGGCAGGAAAAATTTATTTTCTTTGACAGGACAAAAGATAATTTAGTTGTTGTCGTTACCATTCCCTATACAATGCTGCTGTCCAAATTGAACCAGTTATTGTATATAGCCATTGCATTTGTATTTTGTATTGGTTTAATGACCTTTATGAATATCTGGTTTACCTACAACAATAACAAAAAATATCTTAACATACAGGAAACATTGACCTTTTTGGGAAATATCTATTACGCAATTATCCTTATTAATATTGAAAAGGAAACCTATTCCATTGTAAAAATTCCAAAGCGCCTTGCTGATCAGTTGGAAAATGGCAATGCGTATTCACAGTTCCTCGAAGTTGTCAAAAAGAAAATGGAGCCCAATGTTGCAGAAACTTTTGAACAGGCCTTTTCAATGGACAATGTGCATAAGCTTGCCCGGGAAGGCATTAAAGAGTTTGGCGGTGAATTTAAAACCAAAGTGGAAGATCATGAAGTCTGGATTTCTGTGCGTATCTTCCTTGACCATGTGGAAACAACACAAAGCGCAATTATTTGCCTGAAAGAAGTCACCAAGGAAAAAGAACAGGAAGTCCGCCAGTATGAACTTCTTAAATCTGCTGTTGAAAACGCAAAGAAAAGCGAAAAGTCCCGTAATGATTTCTTTGCCCGCATGTCCCATGATATGCGTACCCCCCTCAATGGTATTATAGGTTTTACCGAACTTGGCATGAACCATGCCTTTACCATTGAAGAAACAAAGGAATATCTCAATAAAATTAAATTATCCAGTCACCAGCTGCTGGAGCTCATTAACTATATCCTTGAAATTTCACGTATTGAAAACGGCAATACCAGTGATGTCAAAACAAAGATGAATTTGCGCGAAGTGATCGAGCATTCCGTGCAGCCTTTCCACAGCCTTGCCATGACTGAAACGCGTAATTTCTCAGTGCATTATGATATCCGCAATGAGTTTATTTTTGCGCCTGCCTTTAAATTCGTGCAGATTATCAATAACCTGTTATCCAACGCCTTTAAATATTCCAAAAAGGGCGACTCCATTACCGTGTCTGTTTCACAGTTCTACGGCAGCACCAATGAGTTCAAACAAACCAAGTACTTGTTTGTTTTTGAAGATACTGGTATCGGTATGTCCAAAGAATTTTTGGAACGAATTTTTATTCCGTATCAGCGCGAAACCATGTTTGCTTCAAAAGATATTATCGGCACCGGTCTTGGTATGGCTATTGTGCAGAGCATTGTTACCGGGCTCAACGGGGAAATTAATATCAACAGTGAACTGGGCAAGGGTACAAAAATCTCCATTGTTATTCCTTTTGACGTGGTGGATGAAGAAGACGTTCCGGAGGAAAAACATGCTCCTGCCGAAACAAAAGACATTGATCTCATGGGGCTCAGCGTTCTTTTGGTTGAAGACAACCTGATCAACATGGAAATTGCCACAAAGCTCCTTATGTTCAAGGGCATGACTGTTGACAAGGCTTTCAACGGAGAAGAAGCTGTTGAGTACTTCCTGAAGTCTGATGAAGACAAATATGATGTTATTCTTATGGACCTGCAAATGCCTAAGATGAACGGTCTGGAAGCGGCAAAGGCAATCAGGGAATCTGATCATCCAAGTGCACAGTCTATTCCTATTATTGCGGTTTCAGCAAATACCTTTGCCGAAGATATTGCCCAAAGCCTGCAAGTGGGCATGAACGACCATATCAGCAAGCCTCTTGATGTGCAGACCCTGTATTATACAATTTATACACATACCAGAGGCAAGAGAAAAAACTATCATAAATAAGTATGACGAATACATCAACATACTGAAAAAAGGCAAGAAATTGCCTTTTTTTGTGCCTGAAACAAGGCTTTATTTTGCAGAAATATCTTCCCTGTTGTTTGGCTGCTTTTGCGGGTAAGAAATAATACATCAAATAGCGGTGAAAATTTTAATGCCTTTTTAAAGGGTGCATTACGTATAAAAATAGTGTACACTCTCTTTTAGCAGATAAATGCAGCAGACATGGGGGAAAGCAGATGAAAATTCTCGTTACCGGCGGACTGGGATATATTGGTTCACACACTGTGGTTGAATTATTGCAAAAAGATCATGAAGTGATTATTTTAGACAATTTATATAATTCCAGCCTCGATATTTTAGCAAGAATTCATAAAATTACAGGTAAAACTCCAAATTTTTATCAGGGAAATATGGGGGATGAAGCTTTAGTCCAACGTATTTTTTCAGAAAATGGTAAAATTGACTGCTGCATTCATTTTGCTGGATTAAAAGTTATTAATGAATCCCTTGAAAATCCTCTTGGATATTATTCCAATAATATTTCCTGCACATTGACTCTGCTAAAAGTCTTAGGCAAAAATAATTGCCGGAATTTTATTTTCTCATCCAGTGCAAGCGTGTATGGTGATGCCGCGCATGTTCCTGTTTCTGAAGAAACGCCTAAAGGTGAATGCTCCAATCCATACGCCTGGAGTAAAAGTTTTACAGAACAAATTTTATACGATTTATACCAGTCAGATAAAACATGGAATATTGTTGTGCTGAGATATTTCAATCCTGTTGGTGCCCATGCCTCACATTTAATTGGAGAAATTCATCAATCCGCCCCCCCGAATTTAATGCCCTATATTACTCAGGTTGCCTTGGGGCAACGAGAAAAACTCTTTATTTTTGGTTCTGACTATCCAACCAGAGACGGAACAGGAGTAAGAGATTTTATCCATGTTGTGGATTTGGCAAAGGGGCATATTGCAGCTTTAGGAGTATTTAATACGCAAAACGCTTCCCCCGCGTATCGTATATACAATCTTGGTACAGGGGAGGGGCATTCAGTTCTTGAAATTGTGCAGACTTTTGAACGGGTCAACAGCGTGAAAATTCCTTATGCATTGGTCGAAAGAAGACCGGCGGATATTGCCGTGAGCTTTGCCGATGTCAATAAAGTATATAATGAACTGGGCTGGAAAAGTACATTAAATCTTGAGGATATGTGCAGAGACTCCTATCTGTTTGCAAAAGAGTATCTGGAGAGTATAAAATAAAAGGACAGCCTATGTGCCGCCTTTAAACAAAAAGACTTACAGTACGATTATTATAAGTCCTTGAAATATCTGGAGCCAACTGCGAGAATTGAACTCGCGACCTACTGATTACGAATCAGTTGCTCTACCATCTGAGCTAAGTTGGCACAACAATTTTTTACTCAATGTTTTGCTCTTCTGTCAAGATAAATTTGCATTGATATCATTTCCCATTAAATGAGGATAAAATTTTAGCTGAAATAAAAAATATGATGCATTTTTGTTTCAGCAAAAAGTATGGTTAAAAGGAATTTTATGTTTTCTTCAAAAAATGCTTGACTATTCCATAATGAAAATATACAAATTTCAAATACGGATCATTAGCTCAATAGGTAGAGCAGCTGACTCTTAATCAGTTGGTTTGGTGTTCAAGTCACCAATGGTCCACCAGTTTTTAAGGACTTATGAAAATGCGAAAAAATCATAAGTCCTTTTTTTATTTTAATTCTTCCGTCCCAATAACTGCAAAGTGGCAATGAGTTCTGGAGCAGAGACTTCGGCGCTGACGTAAAGGGCTGTTGGGTTTAGATAGGTTCCGCCGCGGGGATTGAATTCTCCGCGCACGCGCAAATATTTTGGCTCCAGAAGGGTAACCAAATCATTTTTGATAGTATTAACAATGGTTTCCATAAAGGACTTATGATTGCGATAAGCCACTAAATACAGTTTCAAGCTTTTGGATTCAACGCATTTTTGGCCGGGAATATAATCAATATGAATTTTTGCAAAATCGGGCTGGCCGGTTTTAGGGCAAAGGGATGTAAATTCCGGGTGCTCAATTTCGATTAAATAATCGGTCTCAAAGAGATTGGGAAAAGTTTCCAAAATGGCAACGGAAGGTTCATCCATTTTATATTCTGTTTTACCAGCGCCAAGCAAGGTGAGTTTGCTGACATCGTCTTTTGAAGAAGTAGTATTCATTGTTTATCCTTTTAATATTTTTTATTGAAGAACCAGGAAAGGGTGGGGATGAGCGGCAGAGCAAATAAGCTGCACACATATTTTACAAGAGCCTGACCCCATACCGCGTCGGAATTCCATGCCACATGGAAGGCAAGGGGCACGAAAATAAGGGAGTCCAAAGGGCAGGAAATCAGGTTACTGACAATAACACGTGTTTTTAATGATTTATGCTTGAGAATATAAAACACAGTCCAGTCAACCGTTTCGCTGCCAATAAAGGCAAGCATGCTGGCAAGAGCGACATCTTTATTCCAAAAATAGGTAATAATTCCGGCAATAATCATCCAAATCCAGCATTTTTGGTGAGACCAGTAGCGCTGTACAAAGTCGCGAAAACTGAATGTCAGCCCAATCCAGAGCGCACCCAGCGGAAAGGTCAGGGAGAAATAGATCTTTTCCGGGTCAAAGGCATTTGCCAGAGTCAGTGTGCCTATACCAAAATAGATAACAAAAATGTTTCCAAGAGCAATACTGGATAAATATAAAATGGCACTTGACCATTTTTGCCAGGGCGTGCCTGACATGGTTTGTGACCATTGCAAGTTCTGTTCTGTGTTTTCCATTCTATTTCAATCAGAGAGCGTTTATTTTCAGCTCTTCTTTTTCGTTTGGAGTCTGTTCTCACGTTAAGATTTTATTCTTCTTGAAATCCTGCATCCTCAGCAAGGTATTCGGAACCGGCACTAGTGCGGGCAAGTTCGTCGCAGCGTTCATTTTCAGGGTGTCCTGCATGGCCCTTAATCCAGTGAAAGGTCACATTATGGTGACTAAGGGCAGTATCCAGCGCTATCCATAAATCCTGATTTTTGACAGGCTTTTTATTGGCAGTTTTCCAGCCGTTCTTTTTCCAGTTTTCCAGCCAGTTTTGTTTGATAGCTTTTGCCACGTACTGGGAATCGGTATAAATATTGACATTGCAGGCTTCTTTGAGTTTGTTTAAACCTGTAATAACGCCGAGCAGTTCCATGCGGTTATTGGTGGTGCGGGCAAATCCAGCAGTAAGTTCCTGCTTTTTGCCTTTAAATTCCAAAATAGCGCCATAGCCGCCTTTTCCCGGATTACCAAGACAGGAGCCGTCAGTATAAAGATTGACGACTTTTTCAGCTTTAAGGGCATGGTCTAAAACGCTTTGTTCCGGCATATCTTCTGTCTCTTCAGCTGCTTTTTGGGTTGTTTTTGCGGTTTTGCTGCTTGCCTTTGCTGCCTTTTCAGTATCAGCCTCGCTGGCTTTTGTTTTGCGGGTTCTTTTGGGCTTTTCGCTGGCGATTATTGTTTCTTGTGCTTTAGCTTCGTTCTTTGCCGTTCTTTCTTCTGCCGGAATATCAGCCTTTTGAGGGAGCTGACTGGGCAAAAGAGGAATCTGCACAAAACTTGGTTCAAATTCTTCGCCGTCCTCACCGATGATCCGTTTATAGGTGCAGGATTTATTCGGGCAGGCATAATGTTCGCCATTGGCTTTGGTATTTTTGCGCACCAAAATAGGAGAATCGCAGACAGGGCAATGTTCGGGCACAGGATAATCCCAAAGGGCATAATCGCATTTTGGGTAGGTACTGCAGGAATAAAAGAGTTTGCCGCGCTTAGTGCTTTTTTCTACCAGAACGCCTGTTTTACATTGAGGGCAGGTCACGCCTGTTGAAAACGGGGCAGCATAATCGCATTTTGGATAATTGGAGCAGGCAATAAAGCGTGCTCCGGTATGGGATCGTTTTTCCACTGTATTGCCGCCGCATTTTGGGCATTTTCCCACAATTTTTTGTTCAGGGGCTGCCTGAAGTTCAATTTCACCCTGTTCATTGCGGATAAAGTTTGAAGTAAAGGTGCAGGCAGGATAACCGGAACAAGCCAGAAATTCGCCGCTTTTGCCAAATTTAATGGTCAGCGGCTTGCCGCATTTTGGGCAGGGCATGGATGTTTCCACACCTGATTTTATGGCTTTCATGTGTTCGCCGGCTTTGGCAAGGGTGCTGTTGAAATCCCCTGAAAAATCCGTCAGGAGCTTGACCCAGCCCATTTCTCCGTCAGCAACCTTATCGAGGTTTTCTTCCATTTTCGCGGTAAAGCCCACATCCATGAGGGTGGGGAAATTGTCGCGAAGCTGTGAACAAACCACATTGCCAAGGTCTGTGGGCACAAAGTGTTTGCCGTCCAGACGCACATATTCACGGTCTTGGATGGTGGAAATAATGGTGGCATAGGTGGAAGGACGTCCAATGCCTTTTTCTTCCAGCTCTCGCACCAGGGAAGCTTCCGTATAGCGGGGGCTTGGCTGGGTGAATTTTTGTTCTTTGCTGATTTGTTCAACGCCGAGCACATCGTTTGCTGTCAGCTTGGGCAGCTCTTCAACTTTTTCGTCGGTGCTGGCGAGAACCGTTAGAAAGCCTGCAAATAAAAGGCGTTCCCCCTTTGTTTTCCATTGGGTTTCAAGGGGATAAAATTCCTTTTCCACATCGCTTTGGGCTTTGATTTCCTTATTATTGCAAACAATGCTGACGGCAGTGTCGTGGAATTTGGCATTTGCCATTTGAGAAGCCACAAAACGTGACCAGATCAAATTGTACAGGCGATATTGGTCAGGCGTAAGAGCGGATTTAACCTGATCAGGCGTCAAAGTCACATCAACGGGGCGTATGGCTTCGTGGGCATCTTGAATGCTCTTTTTGCCTTTGAAATCTCTTCCTTTTCCGCCGCTGGCAATAAAGTTTTTACCGTATTTTTGTTCAATAAATTCTTTGGCGGCTGCCTTTGCTTCGTCGGCAATACGCACAGAGTCTGTACGCATATACGTGATCAGCGCAACCGTGCCTTTATCTTCAATATCAATACCTTCATAGAGGCGCTGAGCAGTATTCATGGTACGTTTGGCAGAAAAGCCCAGACGCTGGTTGGCTGCCTGCTGCAAGGTGGAGGTGGTGAAAGGCGCCTGCGGAGCTTTGCTGCGTTCTTTTTCTTCGACGCTTTCAACAATAAAGGAGGCAGTCTGCAAAGCCTTTTCAATGGCAAGGGCTTGTTCTTCATTTTGGATTTGTACTTTTTTGCCGTTGACTTTAGCCAGTTCCGCTTTAAAAGACATGCCGTCAGCTACAAGCTGAGCTTTGAAATTCCAAAATTCTTCAGGCACAAAGGCGAGGCGTTCTTCTTCGCGTTCCACAATAAGGCGAAGGGCAACAGACTGCACGCGTCCGGCGGAAATGCCGCGTTTCACGGATTTCCATAAGAGCGGAGAAATTTTATAGCCCACAAGTCTGTCTAAAATGCGGCGTGCCTGCTGGGCTTCAAAAAGGTTGGGATCAATTTCGCGGGGGTGAGCAATGGCATCTTTGACGGCTTTTGCGGTAATTTCGTTGAATTGGATACGTTTGATATTGTGAGAGCAATTTTTAATCGCCTGCGCAATGTGCCAGGCAATGGCTTCTCCTTCCCGGTCAGGGTCAGGTGCAAGATAGACAATATCAGCTTTTTTTGCTGCTTCCTGCAAGCCCTGCACAACTTTTTCCTTGCCTTGAATGGTAACATATTTAGGTTCAAAACTTTTTTCATCAACGCCAAGTTCGCGAGAGGGCAAATCGCGGATATGGCCAACACTTGCCTGAACTGTATAGTTATTTCCAAGAAATTTTTTAATAGTCTTAACCTTGGCAGGAGACTCCACAATAATTAGATCTTTGCTCATAGATTTCACTTTTAATTTTTTTTTAGAAGATAAAGCAAAGAAAAATAGCGTCAAGAAAAAAATTGTGTTTTGCAAAAAATTTTCCTTAGAGCACGTGTTTTACTTGCTTTTTTTTAGAGCCTATATCAAAATACATTGACGAGGTGAACAATGAAGAAAGCCTATGCAATTATTCCCGCGCGTTATGCGTCAACCCGTTTTCCTGCCAAGCCTTTGGCGGAAATTGGCGGAAAACCTTTGTTTTGGCATGTGTATATGCGGGCAAAGGAAGCAAAAGTTTTTGATGATGTGTGGCTTGCAACAGACGATGAACGTATTGAAGAAAAGGCGCAGGCTCTTGGCGTGCCCTTTGTGCATACCAAAAAGGAACATCAAAGCGGAACAGACCGGGTGCGTGAAGCCGTTAATATTTTGAATTTGGACGGCGATGCTGTTATTGCCAATATTCAAGGCGATGAACCTTTTATCCGCAAAGAAATGCTGGAAAAATTGCTTGAGCCTTTTGAAAATTCCCATTGCGACAGTGCAACCCTTGGGGTGGTGTTGGATGAGGAAAAGGATAAAGACCGCATTGCTTCTCCCAATCAGGTGAAAATTGCTTTGGCGCAAAATGGTGAGGCACTTTACTTCTCTCGTTCACCTATTCCCTTTGCCCGCGATACTGTGCGTAAAGCTCCCTATGCCGGGCATGTGGGCGTCTATGCGTTCAAGCGTGTTATCTTAGAGAAAATGGCAGAATTTCCGCCAAGTCCCTTGGAAGAAACGGAAAAGCTGGAACAGTTGCGTTTACTTGAAAATGGCATTCGCATGCATGTTCGGCTGATCAGCGAAGCTCCCCACGGGGTTGATACGCCGGAAGATTTGGAAAAAGCTTTGCAGTATTATCAGGAACATCCAGAATTCTGGGTCAAATAAACATAGAAAGGAAAGAAAATAATGAAGAAAAATATAGTGATGATGTGTATGGTGCTGTTTATTGTTCTTGTGGGTTTTGGCTCTTTTTTGACGGGCAAAGATCAGGCTCAGGGGGCTTTATTTGGTTTTGAAAATAATGATGCCGAATATATTGGTTTTGCAGAATATGCTGGCATTTGTATGGTAAAAGAGATGCTTCCCTATGCTGTGTACAAAGAATGTGTGCTTCCCCATGTGCAAAAGCTTTTTGCACAGGAAAAAATCAGTAAAAAAGATTTTGCAGCCTTTGAACAAAATGTGGAAAAGAGTCTGCAGACAAAGGGTTATTCTGTGCGTCAGATGATCAGTGATTACGCCCGTGAAGAAAGTTTTTCTGATTCCTTCCAAAGCAATATTGATAAATTCAATGAAGACGCCAAGAAAATGGGCAAGGGCATGAAACAGGGCATTGAAAGCTTTATGAAGGGCTTAACGGATGATAATCAGCCCAAAGCCAAAAAGCCCCAAAGCACGGAGTTATAATGATACGTTTTCAGTCCTGGAATGTGAATGGTATCCGCGCGGTGCGCAAGAAAGAGGATTGGGCATGGTTTGAGAACCCAAACGGAGCAGATATTATTGGCATTCAAGAAACAAAAGCCCATGAAGAGCAAATCCCCGAGGCAGATAAAAATCCTTTGGGCAGAAAAAGCTATTGGGCAAATTCCCTTGTCAAAAAAGGCTATTCCGGGGTGGCTGTCTTCACGCATTTGAACCCGTTGAATGTGGAAATTGAATTGCCTGATGCTGCCTATCAAGGGGAAGGACGTATTGTGCATTTGGAATTTCCTCGTTTCCATTATTTTAATGGCTATTTCCCCAATGGCGGCGAGGAACTTACTAAAGGTGTTTTCAAACGCGTGCCTTATAAAATGGGCTTTTTTGAGAGCTTTTTGAACTATGCTGAGGAATGCCGCAGGCAGAAGCCCATTGTGGTTTGCGGTGATTTCAATATTGCCCACAAGGAAATAGATCTGGCACGTCCAAAAGATAATATTTACAATACAGGCTTTTTGGAAGAAGAGCGTGCGTTTTTGGATAAAATGGTGGCGCTTGGCTATGTGGATACGTTTCGGCATGTGCATGGCGGGGCAGAGGGGGCGTATACCTGGTGGTCTTACAAGACAAAAGCAAGAGATCGGAATATTGGCTGGCGCATTGATTATTTCTTTGTCTCAGAGGAATTAAAGCCTGTTATTGCAGATGCCTGGATTGAAGATACTGTCTATGGTTCAGACCATTGCCCTATAGGGCTTGCGCTTGATTTGCCATTGGAATAGCGGTTTTATTGAAAGATAAAACTTGTTGAAATAATTGAAAATAAAAAGGGATGAAAACAAAAGAAAACATAAAAAGTACATAAAAAACCCAGACTATGTCTGGGTAAATCTGGGGCGAAAGAAGAGACTTGAACTCTCGGCCACCTGGGCCACAACCAGGTGCTCTGCCAACTGAGCTACTTCCGCCGTGAAAGAAACTTGTATGTTAAATTTTGTGCTTCGTCAAGTTTTTTTTGAAAATAATTTTTTGGAGAAATATATGGATAGTCTTTTGATTTATGGTGGTGTTCCGCTCAAAGGAACGGTGAAGGTAAGCGGTGCGAAAAATGCTGCTTTGCCTATTCTGTTTGGGGGAATTTTATTTGATACACCGGTTGTCTTTGATAATGTGCCCCATTTAAGAGATATCCTAACAACGCAAAAACTTTTGGGAACATTGGGTTTTGAAACGAGTTTTGTCAATAATCGCATGGAAATAGATCCCAAGGGTTCAATTTTATCCGAAGCGCCTTATGATTTGGTCAAAACCATGCGCGCTTCTGTGCTTTGCCTTGGGCCGCTCCTTGCGCGCCTTGGAGAAGCGAGCGTGGCACTTCCCGGAGGCTGTGCCATTGGCGCAAGACCTGTGGATTTGCACTTGTCTGCTTTAGAGAAAATGGGTGCGGAATTTACCCTTGATGGAGGCTATATCAAGGGCAGATGCAAAAAACTGCATGGCGCGCATGTCCAATTTGATAAAGTGACTGTCGGCGGCACAGAAAATTTGATGATGGCTGCGGCTCTTGCGGACGGGGAAACTATTTTGGATAATGCCGCTCGCGAACCTGAAATTGTGGATTTAGCGAATTTCTTAAATAGCTGCGGAGCAAAAATTGAAGGAGCCGGGCAAACGCAAATCAAAATCCAGGGCGTAACCAGTTTGAGGCAGGAAAAGCCCTATAGAATTATGCCGGACAGAATTGAAGCAGGAACCTATCTTATTGCAGCAGCCATGACCAATGGCGAAGTTCGGGTGGAAGACTGCCCCTATAAGGATATGGAAGCCCTTTGCAGCAAGCTGGAAGCCGCCAATGTAAAGCTTTCCTTTGAAGAAAATGCTGTGGTGGCAAAGCCGCACGGGGAATTAAATGCCGTTGATATCCGCACTGTACCGCATCCGGGCTTCCCAACCGATATGCAGGCACAATTTATGGCTATGCTCACGCTTTGCAAAGGTTCCGGCATTGTGGAAGAAACCATTTTTGAAAACCGTTTTATGCATGTGCCTGAACTGGTGCGCATGGGTGCTGATATTCGCTTGACAGGCAATTCTGCCATGGTGCGCGGTGTGCCTTCTCTCACCGGTGCTCCTGTTATGGCAAGTGATCTGCGTGCCGGTGCTGCTCTTGTTATTGCCGGGCTTTGCGCTGAAGGGGAAACAAGGGTTGACAGAATTTATCACGTTGACCGCGGCTATGAAGGTATGGAAATCAAATTACAGGAACTTGGCGGCCGCATTAAGCGTATTCCCACGCCTAATTAATGGTTTTATTTGTAATATATGAAAAATAAATATGAAATAGAGAAAGCTTGCTTTTATAGACATGGGAGCAAGCTTTTTTATAAATCATATTGAAATTAAAATATAAAATTACAGGTTGATACGAACTTAAAGAATTGATAGTAAAAGTTATAAGAGAATTATAAGGGGGGATTATGGGGTTTAGATTTAGAAAGAGTTTTAATCTGGGCGGCGGATTTAAAGTTAATTTGAGTAAATCCGGTATTGGATACAGTTGGGGCGGTAAAGGTTTTCGATTAACCAAAACAGCCAAAGGCAAAATTCGCAAGACAATCAGTATTCCGGGCACTGGCATCTCCTATGTGGATGAGGGCGGCTTCAAAGGTTTGAAAGATATTTTTTCAAAAATTTTCAAAAAGTCCGGTTCTTCTGCGGCTTCTCTTTCTTCTTTTGCTGAAGGCGGAGTCAATAATCTTGTAAGCAATGTGACAGGCGAGGAAAATGTAAATGAAGCAGCAGCAAATGTAAGTGATATGGTCTCTGACGGAATGGGGGATATCCTTGCCGCAGCAAGAAGAACTAAACTTGCAAACAATATTTCAACTGTTGGAATTGGTATTTCCGTATTGCTTTGTTTTGTTCACTTGGCGTTTATTGTCCTTCTTGTTGGATGTATTGTCCTGAAAATATATGCAAAGACAGCAGGACAAGTGATCCTGGAGTATTTCATTGACGCTGATCAGCAAAAGGAAATTGATCAGTATATGAACCCTGTGCTCAGAATTATGGACAGCCAAAAAGTTTGGCTCATAAAAGAAAAAAACTCTGCAAAAAGAATGGCCTGTTCCACAAGCAAGGAAGTTCCATTTCCTTTTAAAACAAATATTCCGGCAGCAGTTTTCAAGGCAGGAATGGAAACGCTTGTCTTTCTTCCAGATAAGCTTCTTATCCTCCAGGCTAACAATATTGGGGCAATAAGTTATTCTGATGTGGAAATAACAGCTCGAACCACACAGTTTGCAGAGGCTGACAGTGTTCCAACTGATACAAAGATAGTCGATAAAATTTGGGAACATGCGAATAAATCAGGCGAGCCGGACAAGCGGTATAAAAATAATCGTCAGCTTCCTGTGTGTGAGTATGGCGAGATAGAATTTCAGTCCGCCGCGGGCTTTAATATCACACTCATGTTTTCAAATCCAGATCTTCAATAATTTTTTTATTATTCAATGCGGTTTCCATTACCGTGATAAATAAACAACAAACAAAAAAGGTGCAATGTAAATTGCACCTTTTTTTGTACCATTTTTGCAATGTTACAAAAATATTTTTTATTGGATATTGTCGTTGTCGTTTGCGCTAGCCATAGTGTAATTGGAGCTTGGGATTTTAACCTTTTGTCCAACGGAAATGCTGTTGCCGGAAAACTTGTTATAGGCAATGATAGCATCTACAGAGACATTATAACTTCTGCTTATGCTGTAAAGTGTTTCACCTTTTTTCACAATGTGGATAATGGGTTTTGCCGCAGCCTTTGCGTTATGATTACCCTTGGCAGGGATAGTGATATTTTGACCAATGCTGAGGCTGGTGGTCAGATTTTTATTGTGGCTTTTGAGTTCTGCAACACTATAGCCGTGTGCTTTGGCAATGGAATAAAGGGTATCGCCTTGTTTTACGGTATAGGTTTTACTCTTTACGCTTGTTTGTTGTTTTTGTTTAGTATCATTTTTTGCGGTAAGGGTATTTTTGTTTGCGCTCACAAAAATTTCCTGTCCCACAGCAAGTCCTTGCGGAGATAAGCCATTATTGATTTTTTGCAGCTCAGCTACTGTGAGTCCATGCTTCTTGGCTACAGAATAAAGGGTGTCGCCGCGTTGAATGGTGTATTTGGCTGCTTTTTTGGAAAGTTTGGATGTTTCTTGTGCCAATTCCTGGTTTTTTGCTGCTTTTTTGCTGTTTTTATCTACTGCATTTTTCTTGTTTTCAGCAATGGAAGTGTGCAGATTTTCGTTCTTCTGCGGAATATAAATTTTTTGTCCGCGGGAAATTTTCGTAATATCTTTGATCTTTGGGTTGGCAGCCTTGAGTTCTGCAACAGTCAAACCGTGGCTTGTGGCGATTTTTCTAAATGTATCGCCGGATTTTACTTTATAGGTATAGCTGTGTTTTTCTATTGTTTTGCTGTTTGTTTTTGCGTTGCCTGCTTTGCTTTTTCCGTTGACAGAATTATCAGCAATATAGGTGTGTTTTGCAGGCAGTTTCAGCGTATGGCCAACTTTTAAAGGTTCGCTGATGGTGTTTGCCTGACGGAGCACATGCACCGGCACCCCGGTTTTTCTGCTGATAGCGGAAAGGGTATCACCTTTTTTAATGGTATAATTAGACCAGCCGGCGAGCATTTGTATTTTGCTTGCTTCAAGGCCTTTTGCCTGCATGCTGACAGGAACATAGAACCAGGTGTCAGCGTCAAGCGGGGTGACGGCCTGCAAAAAGGCTGGGTTATAATCACGGAAGGTTTGCCAGGGCATATCCATTTTACGGGCAAGGGCTTTTAAATCTGTACCACGCTGAGCTTTGATTGCCACAGCCTGTTCAGTGATAACAGAGTGTCCTTTGCCAAGGTCGTGTTCTTTTGCTGTAAATCCAAGGAGATGGAAATTACGCATAATTTTTGTCATGGCAAGAAAACGGGGAACATAATCTGCTGTTTCCTGTTTGATTTTTATTTTTGAATTGGTAATTTTATCATTGGCAGCCATGAGGTCGAAGAAATTGTCTGTGCCGGTTTCAGAAAGCGCACGTCTGATTTTTCCGGGACCGGCATTATAGGCAGCAAGCGCCAAATACCAATCATGGAATTCATTGTACATTTCCTGCAAATAATCAGCCGCAGCGGCTGTTGCTTTGTATGGGTCAAGGCGTTCATCGAGCCACCAATTGATAGTCAGGCCGCAGTGACGGGCAGTAGGTGCCATGAATTGCCACATGCCAAGGGCATTTGCGCTGGAACGGGCAAAAGGATGATAGCCGCTTTCTACAAAAGCAAGATATGCCAATTCTTCAGGCATATTTTTATCACGGAAAACTTGTTTGGTATATTTGAGATAGGGCATGGCTCTGTACATGAAACGTTCAATAGTGACACGCCCGCGGGGATTTTTTACATAGTGTTTATATTCGTGTTCAATGAGTTTTAATTGTTCAGCAGTGATATCTTTATCTATATCGCCCACGGAAAGAAAGGCATGAAGTTCCGGTTCAAGCAAAGGGCCTGCTTCTTCGTCAACGCTGACCATATAATCTTCATATAAAGAATCATGGGTGGAAATATAATCTTCGGTTTGATAGGTTTTGGTTCCGCAGGCAGTGAGGGCGGCGCATAAGGCAAAGGGAAGCACCATTTGTTTGAGTTTGGGGAATGAAAAATGCACAATTATCTCCTTAAAGCATAACAAAATACTTGTTTTCTCTTTTACTATGCTTTACAAAGTCTATATCTTTTCCATAAGGAATATTGCAATGCAGGAAAAAAATTATACACCCTATGGCAAACATAAACAAGAAAAAAACTTGCAAAAAAATAAAAAAAATTCTCAACATATTTTACCGGGTTACAAGCCTGTTTTAGAACTTCTGCAAAATGATCCCAGTAAAATCGACCACTTATACCTTCGAAAAGGTAAAAATATTAAAGAAGCAAATCTCCTCCTTGCACTTTGTAAGGAACACTCAGTGCGGCATACTCTGGTTGAGGACGAGGTTTTGGCGCGCCTTTGTGATAATGCCAATCATCAGGGCGTTGCCGTGCGTCTTCGTGAGGTAAGCTATACTCCTTTTGAAAACTTACTGGAAACAGCGTTTTCTGCTCCGCTTCCACTGATTATTGCCCTTGACCAGGTGCTTGACCCGGGCAATGTGGGCACACTTGTGCGAACTATGTATGCCCTTGGCGCCGCAGGACTTGTGGTGCCAAAGCATAATAGTGCCTTTTTAGGGGCAGGGGCAGCGCGTTCAGCTGCAGGAAGTTTGGAAAAACTGCCCATTGCAGAGGTTGTCAACCTTGCGCGTGCTGTGGAACTTGCGGCAAAATCCGGCTATACAACCTATTATGCTGATATGCATGGAGAAAATGCCCTGACCTGTGAAACTCAAAACAAATTGCAGTTTCCAGCCCTTTTGGTTCTTGGCAGTGAAGAAAAAGGGGTGCGTCAAGGCGTGCAAAACCATTGCTCTGCTGCTCTTTCCATTCCTTTTTTGCGGGAATTTGATTCCCTGAATGTAGCACAGGCAGGTGCAATTTTGCTTGCTTCCTTCTTTCAGGCACACAGCAAAAAATAATTGCTGTCAGTCTCTTGCGTACAAACTTTATCGGCAAATGAAGTGACTTCTTAAATGAAAAAGCGGGGGATTTTTCCTCGCTTTTCTCGTTGTTTTTTCTAACGTAAATTAATTAAAATTGCATAATACAACAAAACGGTTATAGATAAAGTCTATAACCGTTTTGCGATGTGGGGGATGGGGGAGATCATCTCCCCCATAAAAGAGAAAAAATTGAAAAAAATTTTACGCAGTTTCGTAGATTTTCTTGTTCTGCACGTGGTAAATTTTCGTGTCTGGAATAATTTCCTGTAAAATGTGGGCAGTGCGTTCGTGGCAGGTATAGAATAAAATCTGCTGCGTATTCTGCATGCCCTGGGTTTCCTGTACCATGAGTTTCAGAACTTCTACTGTATTTCTTACTCTTCGTTCGTCAAAGTTGACCAAAATATCATCCATAAGAATAGGCAGAGGCCGCTTAGTCAGGGAACGGTTTTTGATGTGAGCAAGACGCAATGAAAGATAAAGCTGTTCTTTTGCTCCCTGGCTCAGCATTTCAGCCTGCAAAAGCTTGCCGTTTTCATCCAGCACATTGACACTTCGATCGTCTAAATTAACTTTGATGCCCTGCCATGCGTTATCCGTTATTTTATTGAAGAAAGTGGAGGCAATTTGCACAATTTGCGGCTGGCTCGTTTCTTCATAATGCTTTTTCGCGCGTTCTAAAACTTCCTTGGCAAAGGCATATTCCAGCCATTCATTATATTTTTCTTTAATGGCTTGTTCTGTTTTTTTCATGCGATAGCCGGCTTCATTATCCAGACTTTCTTCATACATATAAGAACTTTCTGCTTCCACTTGACCTTTGAGGTTTTGGATGTGTTTTTCAATGCGGTCAAGTCCGGCATTTTCTTCCTGTAAATCTTTCAGTTCTGCCTCAAAACGAGTCTTTGCCTCTTCATCAAAATAGGCAAAAATCTCAGGCAGTGGAGCTTGGTCAGGCATTTCCCTGTATTCGCGTTTGCAGGGATTTGCACTCTTTTTGAGGAAGCGGGGCAGTTTTTCTTCCCGTAAGCTTTCTTCAATAATAACAGCTTGTTGAGTAAAACGTTCGCTCTCTTTGATTTTTGCAAACAAGGTACGCAAATCCTGTTCATTTTCCACATTGGCAGAAGAATACAGCTCTTGCAGGGTATTTTCCACATCCTGAATTTCTTTGCTGGCTGTATTGTAGCGTTGCTTTGCCTGTTCATATTCTTTGAGCAGATTTTCTTTTTGCTGGAAAAGAACATATTCTTCTTCCAGTTCTTTGGTAAGATCTTGATAAATTTGGATATAATCGCTTTCATCATGAATAGGAGTCTTCGGCTCAAAGTCCACGCGCATTAAAATGGTGCGCAAAGGCTCAATAAAATCTTTCAGTGCCGCATATTGGGTTCCGAGCTGCTCTTTGCGTTCTTCCTGTTCAGTATACAGTGTATGCAGATGGTAGAGATATTCAACACAGTGCTTTACACTGGCAAAAGTGCCTGTAAAAATATCTTGTTCCTGCTCTTCTTTGCTGAGGGCATAGACAAAATCATTGCGGGTTTCTTCATATAAGAAGCCGTTTTTCCGTAAGAAATCCGCCAGAGCATAATAGATTTTTTCCAGAGCAAGTTTGCGTTCAGCAAGGGATTTTTCCACATGGGCATAATGCTCGGTGCTTTCTTCGAGGCTGGCAAGGCTTTCTGCAAAAATCGCTCCGTGGATTTCCTGAATATGTTTGAATTGTTCTTCGCGGATTGTGTGGCGGTATTCAATTAAATGGGGCAAATACTCATCACTGGAAAGGGATGATATTTTCTCAAAAAGCGCGGGGATTTTTGCCTCAAGCCAGTGCATAAATTCCGCATACACATCATGGCAGTCCCGAACATTGACGCTCATGGAGTTGATGTCTTCCACAATCAAATCAAGGCGGGCAATCATCTTCATAAAGTTTGGAATCTGGGCAATGTTTTCCACCCTGCACTGGGCATCGGCAAGCGTCTCAAGAATTTGTTTTTCCAAATTACCAGCTTCATTTTGCAAATCCGTCAGTGAAGCAGGAGCTTTCTTTTGATCCTGCTGAGTCTCCACATCAAATTTCTTTGCATAATGGCTGTAGAGTGAGGCTTTTTCCTTTGCTTTGGCAATAACTTGTGCAAGCCAGGAACTTTTTGGCTCATCAATTTTTAACATGAGCTCTTTATCAAAATGCAGTAAATCAACACTGTTTTCTTCTTCGGTATTCTGAATTTGTTCCTTTGCCTGTTCAGGATAGAAGTTTTGCAGAAGTTTTTCCTGAATGGTTTGCAATTCCTGCAAATCGAGGACTAATTGCTCAATCTTTTCACTGTCAGAATTGAGTTCCGCAGGCTGTTCCGGCTGGGTATTATTTTGCTTGATATACCATAAGAAGCCTGCCTGCCCAATGCCGGAAATCAGCAGAATAAAAGGAAGTGCATAGGGAATATTGAGCGTGCCGAAAAAGGTGGCAACTTCGGAACTGTCACTGGTGAGACGCAGCAGGAATAATAGAATGGCGCCCACAAAACATAGGATTGCAGGAATACATGCCCATTTCGGCAGTTCAAGGGCTTCATGCTTTTTCTGCTTATTGGTTTTAGCTTCGTTTTGTTTTTGTTCTATGTTTTCCAATTGCTGGATAATATTATGAGTAGCTTTATCAATGGCATTGATTTTCTCAATGCGTTTCTTGTCTTGTTCATTGTGCTGCTTCGTTCTTTGCAGCTGTTCGTGATAATTTTGTTCCTGACGCTGCAGGTGCTCGGTGGTTTCTTCATAGCGTTTAAGGTCAGATAAGATTTTCTCTTCTTTGCCGTGGATATCGCGCACAATTTGTGCTAATTGCATGTAATTATTGAGGAACTTTTTTGCATTATCCTTATTGATATCGCTGTCCTGCAAAACCGTAAAACCAAGAGCTTTGGCTTGATTTAAAAATTCAGTACACTTGGTGGTAGAAATTTCCAGATAGTCGTTTTCTTTTTCCTGGGTTTCCTGCAGGCGGTTTTGCCATGTTTGCAGTTCCTGTTCAAAGGCAATTTCATCCTTACTCAACAGGGCATTTTTATTGAAATTTTTGATGGCTTCGGATTTTTCCTGCAACACTGCCTGATATTTTTGTTTTGCTTTATCGGCGTCGCGTTTTGCATATTCCAAAGCTGTTTGTGCATTCTGGATATGATTTTTGGATTCTCGGATTTGTACGGCAAATTTTTCCAAATCATCAAGGAAAAGGCTGTCTTCCAAAATAGGTTGGAAATGGGTTAATATCTGTTCCGGCTTCTCAAATTCTTCCAGACGGGAGCTGGTATTAAAGGCTGCCCAGGTATCCAGTACTTTTTTGTTTTGCTTGTTCAGGGCAATAAAAGATTGTTCGATCTGTACTTTTTGTGTAGGAATTTCTGCAATAATTTTGCTGGCTTCGGCAAATTGCTGAGCTAAATTTTTAATAGGCAAATATTGAGAAATAAGTCCTGTTCTGATGTTAAAAGATTTCAGACGAAATTCAATTTTTTGCTGGGCGTCGCGCAGTGAAGTTAAAGATTCCTGTTTAATTCTGCGCTGCTCGAGAATTTTAGTAAATAAAATTTCCACATTTTCAGGCTGTTCATCAAAAACGTCACCTGTCAAGGCTTTCATTCTGATAAATTCCTGCTGAATATCTGCCCATTTTTTCCATTGACTCCAGAGGGTAATAAAGGTGCGCAGTTCTTCTTCATGGGTCTTGATATTGATTTTTTCCTGTTTTAGTTCTTCATAGGAAAGGGTTGCGCTTTCAAGTTTTTGCTGTAAATTATCAAATTTTTCAATACGTTGATTGGTCTTTTCGAAAAGTGCATTTTCTTCTTTCCATTGAGAAAAGAGATTTTGTAATTGAGAGCTTTTGCCCTTGGTTTTATAGAGACGCTCCATTTGCTCCTGAATTTTTTGCAGGGCAAGTTCAGGGGTAATCAGCCCAAGTCCATAGCTTGCGCCTAAAATATTTTCAAAAATATTGGTATCTTGAAAAGCAGAAAAGTTCTGTAATTCTGCTAAGTTGAAACCGAAAATAAGTCTGTAGACATCCTGAGAAATATTATCTGTAACATCGTAAAAAATACTGTTGTCAATTTTCTTCTTACTGCTGTTATAAACTTTTAAATTGCGGTTGGAACGGGCAGAAAAATTGCGCTCTACCAGCATTTCTCCGTATTTTTCATCATCTAAAAACAGAGAGCCGCCTTTAAATTTCTTCAGGGATTGGGAGAAAAGGTCGCGTCTGTTGGGAATGCCGGTGAGCATGCTGCGGATAAATTCCATGGAAGAACTTTTGCCCGCTTCATTATCCCCCAGAAAAACCGCCATGGTTTGAGGCAGATTTTGCACATCAATAGTTTCTAAAGGGCCAAATTCTTCTATATGAAAATTTTTAATATACATATGGTCACCAAATTATTTGGGTTCTAAAATGTTCACACAAATATTTTCACAGGCATTCAAGAGTGCATTTTGATATTTTTCAACTTGTTCTTGACTTGGTTTATCGCTGTGGCTGAAAAAGCCAAGATCTATTTCATTTTTGATTTTAAAATCGTTTTCAATTTTTTTGAGAATTTCTTTGCATGCTTCGGGATCGTTGCGAAGATTTTCAAGGGTTCTGAATATTTCCCCCAGCAAATCATCGCGCTTATGGGCATTTTCATAGCCAAAGCTTGGCCGGATAAGAGATTTTATTTTATTGATAAAAATACGGGTGCCAAGATCCAATTCTTCAAGTTTATCTTTAAGATTTTGGATAAAATCTTCGCTTTGCAGTTCCTGAGACAGATCGTGCTGCCCTTCCAGAAGAATTGTAAAAATCCTTGTGCTGCATTTTGGATTTTTGGCAAATTTTGTGTATTCCTTTTTAAAGGTATAAAGGAAATATTCAAGACACTGCTCAATATTTTCCAGCTCTTCAGTTTCAGCGGCAGGCAGTTCCAGGTTCAGGACATACGTTTCAAGCGGTGCGAGCGGACAAAATTCCGTATGGATTTTGGGGCCTTTTCGAGGATTTTTTTCATTCTTTTCAATAGTGACAAAATAGGCGCCGTGTGCGCCGTTTTCGTTCATGCGGGTTGCCTGCATGGCTCCTGAATAGGCAACAAAAGGATCCTGATGCACTATGGAAAGTTCGTGGATATGCCCGAGGGCCCAATAATCAAGAGGGAAAGGTGCAAAGTCTTTTTCTCTGCACAGGGCAACAACATGTTTGTCGGTGTTTTTGACGCTTTCAGAATTGTGCACGCTGGCATGGAGCACTCCGATATTGAAGAAGGCTTTTTTCTCGTAGACAAAGTCTTTGAGCAAATTTTTCAATTCTTTGCGGTTGGTGTGGCTGATGCCGTGAATATGACAAAAAGGAATTTCAGTTTTGACAAGTTCTTCGCCTGAATTTTCGCCCAATTCTTCATCCGCATTTTCATCTGCGGCGTCTTGAGTCTCGTTCTTCGCGTCGTCTAAATATTCTTTCAGCTCAATATCTGTTTCACGTTCTGTTTCTTCACTCAATTCTTCTTCCGGCATGTCGTCCATGTGTTCGCTGAAATTTTCGTCAGTCCTTTCGGGAGTGTTTTCAACGGAATTTTCTTGCGGAACAAAAGAAAAGGTTGTCCATGTTTCAGTAAAGCGAAAAACCAAATCAAAATTTTGAAAAAATTTATCGTTTTGGCCAAGGTGGTCGTGATTGCCGCAGGCATAATAAAAAGGAATATTTAATGCTTTTAAGGCATTAAAAAATTTCATTAAACTGAAACGAGCTTTGAGGCTGAGCACGCCGTGTTCATGAATATCACCTGAAAAAACAATAAATTGCGGTGATTTTTGCCTGCAAAGTTCCAGTAAATTTTTTAATGCCTCATAGGGTGCTTCATGCAAACGCATTGCCATTTCATCATTTTCTGGCTTTACAGGCGGAAAATTATCCAAATGCAAATCAGAAACATGAATAAAGGATAACTGCTGCATAATTCCTCTTATTTTGCCTGCATTTTATTGACTTCAATAAATTTTCGGGCAACGTCCTGATTGTCGGGTTCCACTTCGGTTGCTTTTTTGTAGAAGTGCTTTGCGCGCGTGATATAATTGCTTTGCAAATAGAGTTCACCAAGATAGGCAAAAACTTTGTGTTCGTCCTTGTAAAATTTAAGGGCTTTTTCCACTTCTTCGTCTGCCTGTTCAAGAAAATTGCGGCTCAAAAAATCTTTGACGGCAATAAGGTGCTGATCAAGTGATTTTTTGCGTTTGAGTGCGTCTTCATAGCTTTCTTCTTTATTGGCATCTTTGGCTAAATGCTCATAGGCTTTCATGCAGACCACAAGAAGCTTTTTCTCTTCGCCGGCTGTGTAGGCAAAATTGATATTGAGTTCATCCTTTATTTGTTTAAAGGAGTTATATTCCACGGAGATATCGCGAATCATGCTTTTGAGTTCAACAGGAATGGGGGCGCTTGATTTGGTAAGCTCATGCAGGGCATAAATAAAGCGTTTCAGCGAAGTGGTAATATCGCCTTTTAAAACATTGGCTTTTGCTGTGGCAAGCTGGGTGCGTACTTGATTTATATCCATAATAATCCTCGAAATTGTATTGCATTTATTTTGCCATACTCTTGCCCTTTAAGCAAGGTTTTTTCTTTTTACAAACCCATAACAAACTCAATTTATTATAGAATAGATTTTTTTGGCGTAAGACTTGCAATAGGAAAATAATTATGGCATAAGAAATGCATACATAATAAAACTAAATGTTGGAGCGGAATATGGCTTTAGAGCTTAGGCAACAACTAAAGCAAACACAACAACTTCTGATGTCACCGCAGTTGCAGCAGGCAATTAAATTGCTGCAAATGTCAAGGCTTGAACTTGTGGAACATATTCAACAAGAACTTTTAGAAAATCCTTTTTTAGAGGAAGCACCAAGTTCGCCTGAACTCTCTGAGGGTGAGGAAAATTTTGCGGAATTGAATAACGAAAGCCGTCCCTCACAAGGTGATGAGGACGAGGGGTATTCTTATGAAGAAGTTGCGAAAAACGGCGATTGGGAAGATTATTTAGGGGAACTTTCTTCTGCCCCCAGAACTTCCACTATGCATGAGTACGAATCCATTGAAGATAATAACTTTTTGGAAACGCGTTATGCAGAAAAAAGTTCTTTGGACGCGCATTTAATGTGGCAATTGCGTCTCTCCTCCTTAAATGAAAAAGAAATTGAAATTTGCGAAAATATTATAGGAAATCTTGATAGCTGCGGCTATTTGCGGGCAGAGCTTTCTGAAATTGCGGAAAGTTCCAAAAGCACAGAAGAGGAAGTGGAAGCACTGCTCTATAAAGTGCAGCGTCTTGACCCTGTGGGGGTTGCAGCGCGCACGCCGCAGGAATGTTTGCTCACGCAGGTTGAAGTATTAAAATACGATCGTGATCCAATTCTCGTTGATTTAATCAAATATCATCTCACAGATCTTGAAACCCACAGATATAAACCACTGCTTCGCAAATTCCATTTGGATATGGATACGCTCAAGGAATATCTGGATATTATCCAGTCCCTTGACCCCATGCCCGGTGCAAGCTTTGGCGAAAGTGAACCTTTATACGTCAGTCCTGATGTTTATGTTTTTGCCAGTGACGGGGATTTTGTGATTGTTTTGAATGATGAAGATATCCCTAATTTGCGCTTGAATGATTTTTTGGAAAACAGCAATAATGTTTCTGCGGAAGTAAAAGATTTTACCAATAAGAAAATTGCTTCTGCCTCCTGGCTGATCAAGAGTCTTGAGCAAAGAAAACGCACCCTGTACAAGGTAATGGAAAGTATTGTCAAATTCCAGCGACCGTTTTTTGAAGAAGGTGTGGATAAACTGAAACCGCTTATTTTAAAGGATATTGCAGAAGATATTGAAATGCATGAGTCTTCTGTCAGCCGTATCACCACCAATAAATATGTTTCCACACCCCATGGAGTTTTTGAATTGAAATTTTTCTTTAACAGTGCCCTGAGTTCTGACGACGGCGATTCCGTTGGTTCTGAAAGCGTAAAGGCGCTGATCAAGAAGATGATCAGCAAGGAAGACCCCAAAAATCCACTTGCTGATGAGAAACTCTGTGAACTTTTGAAGCAGGAAATTGGTGTGGATATTGCCCGCCGAACTGTGGCAAAATACCGCACAGCCCTGAATATTCCATCTTCTTCCAAGCGTAAGCAGCGTTTTTAATCTTTAATTTATATGTTAAATTTTCAAGGAGAAAACTTTTTCAAAAGTTTTCTCCTTGACCTCTTTCAAAACGTTTTAATCTTTTGAGTTGATTATTAAGGACTTTCTTTTTAAATTTTATAATTAGTATTAAGAGCGGCAGAAAAGATTTATCAAATAATGAGCAGTAGTTTTGGTACTGCTCTTTTTTATTAATATTGATATAATTGTTATGGTTAGCGGTATGTTGTGAGAAAAGTAAATTGACAATATTGTAAAATTTCTTAGTGCAGGCAAAGTTGGAGAGATTGAATTGTATTGTCTGAATTTTACAAAAATTGCCAAAGTATTAAATAATAATTTAACAATTAGGAAGATATTTCTTGCGTATTCTTATTTAATAGAGTACTATTTATTTTTACAAAATTGTAAAAATGACTGTGGCTTTTGTTTAACAATTAATTCGAGAGGTTTCAGATGAACCAAATTTTGGATCAACTTAATGCACTGGTTTCAAGCCTGAATGATGTCCTGTGGGGACCTTTTTGCTTGATTCCTATTTTAGTTGGTGCTGGTATTTATTTTACGTTAAAACTCAGATTTGTCCAAGTCAAACGCTTTACAAAAGCAATGCGCTATGGCTTTGGCAATATGTCCCTGCAAGGCGAAAAAGCCGGCAAGGAAGGTATGAGTTCCTTCCAATCCCTGACAACCGCGGTTGCCGCTCAAGTTGGTACAGGGAATATGGCAGGTGCAGCAACAGCTATTGCATGTGGTGGTCCTGGGGCTATCTTCTGGATGTGGATTGCAGCCTTCTTTGGTATGGCAACCATTTTCGTGGAAGCAGTGCTTGCCCAAATTTATAAAACAAAAGACGACAGGGGCCACAGCGTTGGCGGCCCTGCTTACTATATTTCCAAAGGCTTAGGCAGTAAAGCACTGGCTGGATTTTTTGCTGTTGCCATTATTTTTGCTCTTGGTTTTATCGGAAACATGGTTCAGGCAAACTCCATTGCTGATTCTTTCTATACTGCTTTTGGTGTTCCTCCGCTTGCCATTGGTTTATTTGTAGCTGCATTTGTTGGTTTTATTTTCCTTGGCGGTGTTTCCCGTTTAGCCTACACCACGGAAAAAATGGTTCCGCTCATGGCTCTTCTCTATGTTATTGGTTCTCTTGTTGTTATGATTATCCATGTTGACCAGCTTATTCCTGCATTCAAGATGATTTTTATCGGTGCTTTTGACCCAATGGCTGCAACCGGCGGTGTTATTGGAGCCAGCGTGAAGGAAGCTATGCGTTATGGTGTTGCCCGCGGTCTTTTCTCCAACGAAGCCGGTATGGGTTCAACCCCTCATGCACACGCTATTGCCAAGGTAAAGTATCCTGCTCAACAAGGTCTTGTTGCAATTATTGGTGTGTTCTTTGATACCTTTGTTGTTCTCAATATGACTGCTTTTGTTATCCTTATGACCGGCGCTCTTGGTACTGACGCCAATGCTGTGCCGCAAGGTATTGCCCTGACTCAAAAGGCATTTACTATCGGCCTTGGCCCCTTGGGCAGTTCCTTTGTTGCTGTTTGCCTTTTCTTTTTTGCCGGTTCCACTATTTTGAGCTGGTCTTTCTTCGGTGAACAAAACATCAAGTACCTCTTTGGCACAAAGGCTGTTCGTCCTTATAAGATCGTTGTTATTGCATTCCTTGTAATGGGTTCTGTACTTAAGGTTGACCTTGTTTGGAACCTTGCCGACTTCTTTAACGGTATCATGGTTCTGCCAAACATTATTGCCCTCTTTGCTCTTGGTAAGTTTGTAACCATGGCCTATGAAGAATTCAACCGTGATGTGAAGTAAGTTTTACGCATAATACCTGTACAAAAGCCCTGCTCATGTTGAGCAGGGCTTTTTTGTTGCTCATGTCTGTGCTGTGCGAACAGAAATTTTGAGAAAGCATAAAATTCTCTGGCGTATAAAAATTATACAGGTGCTGCCCGGTGTGTATAAAGTTTACAGTGGCACAAAAGGAAACGGACAGGGAAAGTATATGAATAAAATGTATTTTATTGATTTTGTTGCATATTTATATTGATACAATGTTTGGCACAGTGTTTGCTTATAGAAGAGTATCATATCAAAGTTCTGATTTGATATGTTCATATAGCTAAAGAGCAAGGGGAGCAACGGCACCCCTCTAAAAACACCGTTTATATAAACTCTCCTTAAATAAACTGCCTCCTTTTTGTCCCTCATCTTCTTTGAAGATGAGGGTTTTTATTTAATTTTTCATCTATCATATTGTATTTATTTTCCTTTTTTTTTTTTTTTACGGTTGACAAGTTGTTAATTTAAAGTAAAAAGATAAAGGGGGTTGTTGTGTATTCTGATGAAATTAGAGACAGTTTACTTAAAGATAATTTTGATTTTAGCAATGTAATTGAAAGACTTATAAATAATTTTTATGAGGAAATTGTTACTGAGCAAAGTCAGCAAATTTTATCTGTAGCATTTAATGATGCTCTTACGCAGGAAGAGCTGAACTCTTATCTTGCATCCTGGGATATAGAAGAAAATACTGCCCATAAAGCCATGTTGATTGCCTATGCAATGAAGCTGCATCCTGAGCTTGTTTTTCCAAAAGATATGCAGCCCCGCCTGACGGGTTTGCTCAAATTTTATCGTTTTCAAAATTTACGATTAATTTCCCATTTTACAAAAGTTTGCAAAGCCCTTAATCAAAAACAAATTTTTCCCATGATTTTGAAAGGGGGAGCCATGAAGTTCCTCCGCCCTGAATTGTCTCGCGTTATGGGAGATATTGATATTTTAGTTCATCAGGAAGAATATGCAGCTGCGGGTGAAATAGCCAGAGAACTAGGCTATTTTTTTGAAGAAAAGAAAGAAATGCATGCCATTGATTTGCACCTTTCAGCAGAAGATGAAAGCGGCATTTTGGATATCCATCGCTGGCTGGATTTAAATGCCGAGTATGATCATAAATTTACAGATACATTTTTCACCAGAGCCAAACTGCAAAAAGTTTTTGGGGCTGATGTTTATGTTCCCCGCGCCGAGGATATTGTTTTTGTTGCCCTTGTAAATATGTCTAAAAATTTGACAAGAAAAACCAGTATGAATGGGATATTGTATACGCTTTTTGATTGTAAATATCTTTTGCAAAAAAATGCAGATTTTGATTGGAATATTGTGATTAATAACGCCAAAGCAACCCATACAGAAATGCATATTTATTTTGCTATTAATTTTATCAATAAAATTATTCCCTCATTGCTGCCTGCTCAGCTTTTTGAACATAATAACATTGTTGCCTGTTTTGAAGATTACTGCTATAAATTAATGTATTATCGTTTTTATTTGGAAGGCATACGCACAACATGCCGGCAAATAAAAATTGGTAAGGCGTTAACCTCAGTAAAAGTGATGGGACAGTATCTCAAGTATAAGCCTAAATATGTGTTATTAAAATCCATACGTAATAATGTTTGGGCAATCAAAAAATTTTTCAAGTTGAGACTAAGGTAGTATCATGTATTATAAAGCAAGCAATGCGCAGGAAATAAAAAAATATTTTGAAAATATTCAAAATGAAGTTTCTTCTTACGAACTTTTTACTGTCTGTTATATAAAACTGGGCAGCAAAATTGTGCGTATCCTTTGCTATTCACAAGAATTTTTTGCCCATATCAAAAAGCAATTGACCTATACTTTTTTGGAACATGCTGAACACTATGATGCGACCCTTGTGATATGGCAAGAAAATGATGTGCAAAAATATGTTCAAAAAATAGTAAAAGGGAATATCCCATTGACCATGCGTTTGCGGCATGAAGCCATAAGAACGGGTCAAAAAAGAGCGCAGTTATTTCTCTTTGATGACGCGTATTCTAAAATTTACCCCGTGTTAAGTATTGAAGGCGAACGCGGCTTTATTATTGGAAATGATGTAAAAAATTCAACATATTATTATGGCGTCCGCGATTTGTCACCAGAAGAATTTATTAAAGAAGGACATATTTTTGTTCAGTTCTTTAATAAAATTATTAAATCTGAAGATGCAAATCTTGTGCATGGAGCCGTTGTTGGCTTGGAAAATAAAGGTGTCTTGTTCTGTGCCAGAGGACAGCGCGGAAAATCAACCCTGACTGTACTTTCCATGATGAAAGGTTTTGAATATGTTTCTGATGATTATCTTATTTTAGAAACAGAAAAGAATAAACTGTATTCTTATCCTGTTTACTCTATCATAACGCTTTCTCCCCGCATGTACACAGAGCTTTACGACGAAATGAAAGGAAAGTTTGTTTCCAATAATGCCCGTAAAGATAAATATGTTATCAATATTGAAGGCTATCATCAGCAATTCAAAGACAAATACCCCATCGAACTTTGTATTTTCCCTGAAATTGTTTCTGATAAAGAACCCAGCATGCGGCTATGCACAGCTGAAGAAAAGGGCAGAGCCATTGTGCAGTTTATTCAGTCAACTGTTTCTCAAGTACAGGATATTAATGATCAAAATGTAATAAAAAAAATCTTTGCGATGATTAACGGCAAAGAATTTTATAAATTTAATCTTTGCAGTGATATTCAAAAAAATACTGAATTTCTGCGGAAATTTTTGCATACGTGGCAGCCTGATCCTGCAAATAATATTAAATCTCCTGAAATAATGCTTGATATTACTTTTAATTTAGCTAATATTCTTGATACGAAAACATTTACAATTTATTCCATGAATAAATTTGCGACGAATTTGCTGGAAAATTTGATGAATGGAGTTTCCAAAGAAGAAATTAAAGCTGAACTGCAAAAATTCGAAACAAAGCAGCCTCATCTTAGTGCTGATTTTGATCTTTTTGCAGAGCTTTTAGAAAAACATAACTTTATTAAATTCAATAACGAGCAAAAACCTTTAGATATCAATGAGGAATTTGCAAAAGAAAATAACTATATACTATCTGTTTCGGAATTTGCCAAAGATAAAACAAATGAATTAGTCAGTCAAAATAAGGAGTAACTATGTCTAATTTTGCATTAAATGATGAAAAAATGTTTGCAGACATTACCGATGGTGTTGCTATCGTTATTAACAGTGAAACAGGCATTTACTATGGTATGAACGCATTGGGAACCGCTGTTTTTGAAAATCTTTTAAATGGGGTTTCAACAGAAAATATTTTAAAAGCGCTGAAAGCCTTGCCCAATGTTCCTCAAGATATTGAAAATACGTTTAATGCATTTATAAATAAAATCCAAGAAAAAGAATTAGTTATTCCTGCTGATGCCAGTGACCAGGAAGCAAGTTTCTCAGAAGAAAATTATGCGGATGGTTTTGAAATTACTGTGGATGAATACGATGATGCGCAGGAACTGCTCCTTGCTGACCCCATTCACGAAGTAAAAGAAGAGACAGGCTGGACGGGCGAAAAAGATTCCATTGGCTATACAAAAGAAGAAACAAAAGAAAGAGAAAAGAAAATTCAAGAATAAATAAATAGAACGGGCAGAAAGGATTTGATGTTCTTTCTGCCTTCTTTTATGGAAAAAGTATGTCCAAAGTTTCTGTTATTATTCCTGTGTATAATACTGAAAAGTATTTAGTAAAGTGTCTTGAAAGTGTTTGTCAGCAAACATTAAAAGATATTGAAATTATTTGTGTTAATGACTGCTCCCCAGATAATTCTTTACAAATTTTGCAGGAATATGCAGAAAAAGACAGCCGTATTAAAATAATTGATTTTAAAGAAAATAAGGGGGTTTCGGCTGCAAGAAATGCAGGGATACAAGAGGCCCGGGGAGAATTTTTAGGCTTTGTTGACAGTGATGATTTTATTGATTTAAATTTTTATGAAAAACTGTACCAAAAAGCTGCAGAAAGCGGAGCAGATGTTGCAAAAGGAAAGATTAAAATACATTCTGATCCGCCCAACATTGAGAAAGATGTTTTTTATGATATTAATGATGATATAAAAATCAATAAAGCATATTTTTATTATTCATTTACCTCTGCAATTTATAAGACTGACTTTATAAAATCAAATAATATTCATTTTCCGGATGGATTGAGTTATTTTGAAGACCCATATTTTAGTATTTTTGCAGGCTTTTATTATAATAAAGTCGAGTTAGTGCATAATGTGTATTATCATTATGTTGATTGTGAGGTCTCCTTATCAAAGAAATTTTCTTCAGATGTTTTTAAATCAATAGAAAAAATTTATACGAGTTTAAATCAAGTTAATGTTGACAAAAAACATTATATTATTGTGTATGATTTTTTATTGAATTTTTTGCATCCTTTTATTTTTAATAAAGAATTTTCGATTGAGATGAATAAAAAGGCTGCAGATTTATTTTCCTCTATGATATTAAATTGTAAATATAAAGAAGATGCGATACAATATTTTTTTTATAAGAGGCAAAAAGATCAAAACAAGCTTGAAAAGAAAAAACGTTTCATGGAGTTAAAAAATAATTTTAGCGTAAAAGACAGGTAGTTGGAGAGATTTCGTTCATGCATGAAAATGAACTTTTAAAAGCATATGCAGAAATAAATCAAAATTTAGAAAATCCATTAATAAAAATATTAGTGAGTTATATTAAACCATCCTGTTTATTTAAAACAGATATACTGACTCCCATTCATTTAGGACGTGCTGTGGAACGGGAAATATCCAAGGATGGCGTTTTAAAGGATGAAGATATTCAATGGCTGCATGAAAACTGCATAGGGGATGATGATTTTGAAGGGAATATTTCATCAGTAAACAGAGGCATTGGCTTTCTGACAGGAACATATTGGGCATGGAAAAATTATGAAAAATTAGGAAGTCCTGAATATTTTGGCTCCATGGGCTATCGAAGATTGTTTGAACCATCTTTTTTGTCCGAATTGAAACAATATGATATGATTTTGCCTAAAAGAGATATTCAGCGGCCAAGTTTAAAAGAATATTTTATTTCCTCCCATGGCAAAAATATTTATCAGGCAATGATGGATATTTTTTCATGCAAGTATCCACATGAATTTTATGAGTATGAAAAATATTTGTCCAATGATTCTGGATATATGTTTGAAATTTATGTGTTAAAGAAAAATTTATTTTTTGAATTTTGTGAATGGATTTTCCCTCTCGTATTTGAATTTATGAAACTGGACGATGATGAACTCCTTCCAAAAGGGGAAGAACGGAAAGCTATTATAGAATTTTTCAAACAGCAAACTGTTATTTTTGAGAGTGAAGCTCTCTTTGAATTGTATCAAAAAAGAGCAAAAGCCTTTGCTTTGGAACGCCTGACAGGTTTTTTTCTCTACCTGCTCGTGCAGCGTAAGTATAGCTATTCAGAACAAAATGTGATAATTCTTAATAACTCTGCAAAGGCGAATCTATTTAAAATGCTGAGAAATAAAATAGGAAAGAAAAATGGTTAATATTCCCAATAAATTAATGTATAATCCACAAAATGGATTAAATTTAACAGGTGGATCATATTTAAGAAATGTGCAGGATAAAAGAAAATTAAGTAAAAAGAAATACCAAAATTTAGCCAATAATTTAGGAAATGATGTCTTTAATCTTTATACGATAAAACCTCTGGCGTTATATGATGTTCATGATTTTGAGAATTCAGAATATTTACAAAATCCTGATAACAATTATGTGCTGTTGCCGGCAAATGTTATCGCAAATCAGTGGGTAGACGTTTGCAAATGGTGGAATGATTTTTTGAAGAAATCCAGGTTTCGTTTGACAGTTGCAAGTATAGGTGCACAGGTTCCATTAAATTATATTTCTCCTGAAAATTTTGCAAAAGATCTTTGTGATGAAGTAAAAAAATTTGTTTATGAAATTGCAGATCGTTCAATATCTATTGGTGTCAGAGGAGAGTATACAGGAGATGTTTTAAAGGCTCTTGGAATTAAAAATGTTGATGTAATTGGTTGTCCTTCCTGGTTTGTTAACGGTATCAATCAAGTTGATGTTGTAAAAAAAGATTGGAGTTATGATTTTAAAGTTTCTTGCTTTTCATCCGGTTCTTGGCTGAAAGGAAAACAATATTTGATAAAAGAAGCTTTAAAATATACTGATCCAAAATTTATTATACAGCAAGAGTATGATATAATTCCATATTATTTTTTGAATAATGATATATATATATATATTAGAAGATATTTCCGAAATTTGGATTATTTTAGAGCTGCTAAAATTCTTAAAGATGAATATGGAATTTCCATGAAAGATCAATTTTTTAATTCTAAGGTAAGAAAATTATTTGAATTTTTTCTAGATGTTGATGAGTGGTCTCGCTTTGCAAAAACAAGAGATTTAGCTTTTGGAACAAGAATACATGGGGCCATTGTCCATTTAAAACAAGGTGTTCCGACGCTTTTATTTGTACATGATATGCGTTTGCTCGAAATTGCAGAGTTTTTTAAAATTCCCTATATTCGATGGGATAAAATAGATATTACTAAACTTGATATTAGAGAACTATATGAAAAAACAGACTTTTCAGAGATGAACAAAGCGTATTTGCCTTTATATGAGAATTATAAGGCTTTTATCCATAAAAATGGAATAAATTTTGTTGATGATACTTTGGCAACACAGGAAAATTCTGGTGTATAATTATTAAAAAATAAGTATAAACAGAATTTACAGGCAAAGATAACAGGTATAGAATAAATGAGTCCTGTATACAATCAAAAGGAATTAATGGTCACAGCTTTTATTCTGCTGTTATTGAGGTAATAAAATGAATATTCCAATTGTGCTATCCTCAGATAATAATTATGCTCCATTTGTGGCTGTAACAATTGCCAGCATTTGCAGCAATACACAGTCTTTTTGCGATTTTTATGTCCTTGACGGCGGCATTACAGACGAAAATAAAGACAAAATTTGTACATTAAAAAAGCAATATAATAATTTTTCACTTGAATTTATTAAAGTTGATATTGAAAAAGAATTAAAAACAATTCAATATAAAAATCAATGCTCCCATGTAACAATATCAACGTATAATAGATTCTTAATTCCAAAACTATTTAAAAATTTCCATAAAATTTTATACTTGGATGTGGATATTATCGCTTTGGGTGATATAAAAGCATTATATGAAACAGATTTGGAGAATTATGCATTAGGTGCAGTCTCAGAAGAACAAACAAATCCAAGAAATGCTCAAGAACGAAGAGAAAATCTGAATTTAAATAGTCTGCACAGTTATTTTAATGCAGGAGTACTTTTGATTGATGTACAGAAATGGATTAAAGAAGATATTTTCAGTAGATTATGTGAATGTGAACAAAAGTACAGAGATAAAATAAAATGGGCGGATCAGGATATTTTAAATATTGTATTTGATAATAATTATAAAACGTTTGATTATAAATTTAATTATATGACAGATAAAAACAATATCCAGTCTGATATAGTAATCAGGCATTATAATACAGATATAAAACCATGGCATTTTCGTAAAAATTTAAACACGAGCATGATTAGGCATATAAAAGAATTTTGGGAAGTGGCAGAAAAAACAGAATTTTTGGATATATTAGAACAAAATTGCAAGTATCAGACTACAGAATCGCTGCATAAAGAGCATTTTAAGGCTGCACTGGCTCATCGTTTGCAAAAAAGATAATAGATAAATATTGCTGGAGAATTGTGGTGAAAAGTTTAGTTTCTGTTATCATACCCATATATAACGTGGAACAATATCTTGAAAAATGCCTTGATAGTGTTATCAATCAAACGTATAAAGATCTTGAAATTGTTTGCGTAAATGATTGTTCTTCAGATAATTCCTTAGATATTTTACAGGAATATGTTCAGTTTGACAACAGGATCAAAATTATTAATTTTGAACAAAATAAAGGGGTTTCTGCTGCACGCAATGCTGGGCTTGAAATGGCGAAAGGCGAATATGTCTATTTTATCGATTCTGATGATTGGATTGATTTAGACTATATTGAAAAAATGGTGAGCGCAATTACATTCAGCAAAACAGACGTTGTTGTCAATACCAATGTTATACAAGAGTTTGAGAATAAACCTAGCAAAAAACTTGTTTTTGGAGATTTGGAAATAGAAGAGAATGCTTTTGTAGACGCTGATAATGCTATTAACAATATCATGTGGGCGAGCTGGGCTCAGCTTTGGGATAGAAAATTTTTGGAAAGAAATCATTTGAGATTTCTTGATGGGCATATTTATGAGGATATGCATTTTCCTCCTGTAGCGTATTCTTATATGGATAAAATTTATGCAATAGCAGCTTCTGCATATCATTACAGAATTCGTGAGAATAGTCTTTGCAGGCAAAATGAGGATGATTATTCTGTAAAAGAAAAACTTTTGTTTGTTTATAACACTGTTTTTGATTTTTTTGTAAAAACTAACTATATAGAAAATCATCGTGTAAGGTTATTTCCTAAAGATTTTATTTTACCCGCACTTCAAAACAATAATGATAAGATCTATGAACTGTTGCTGACATATTTAGTAAAAATAAAAAAATATGTTGAGAGAGATAAAGAATTATATGATAAAGTAGATTATGAATTTTTTACAGATATCATTCAAAATATTGATCTTGCAAAAAGTAAAAATTATTATGCTAAGAAGAGGATAAATAATACCCTAACGCTATTGAAGAAAAATATTAAAAATAAAAGCTAAGAGTATTTATTATACCTGCTTGTTGTTGTCTAATATTTCAGACGAACTAAGATGTGTAAAAGATAATAGATTGAATACAGTTGGAGAATTGTTGTGAAAAGTTTAGTTTCTGTTATCATACCCATATATAACGTGGAACAATATATTGAAAAATGCCTTGATAGTGTTATCAATCAAACGTATAAAGATCTTGAAATTATTTGCGTTAATGATTGCTCCCCAGATAATTCAGCGCAAATTTTACTGGAATATGCCCAAAGAGATACCAGAATTAAAATCGTAAATCGTGAAAAAAATGGAGGAATTTCTGCTGCAAGAAATTCCGGACTTGATGCTGCAGCCGGTGAGTATATTTATTTTCTTGATTCTGATGATTGGATTGATCCGGATTATATTGAAAAAATGGTTTGGGCTATTGAAAAGAATACTACAGATATAGTGTTAAATACCAATATTCAAAGTGTGCTTGATGATTCGATAACTCCTTTTGTTTGGAAACGATATTCAAAAAATTTGCCGGAAGGTGAGTTTTTAGAGACTACAGATGCAATAAATTTATCTCAAATTATGATTTGGGCACATCTATACAAAAAATCTTTTTTGGATAGATATCATTTAAGATTTCCAGAAGGATATCTTCTTCATGAAGATAACTATTTTCACCATATTAGCAAAATAAAGTGTGAGAAAATTTTTTGCTTTTATGGAGGATCTTATTATTATAGACAACGTCAAGGCAGTCTTATAAGTTCTCGCAAAAGTAAAGTAATACCCGTAGCGAAGATACTTAATTTACTCCTTGATTTTTATCAGCAAAATGATTATTTATTAAAATATCGTATTCGATTTGCGTATCTTTGTTTTTCTTTATTGCCTGCGAATCAAGAAGAATTTGAGGTCGCTCAGAAAATTGCGAGGCGTATACTTTTTGAAAAACAATATATTTATTTAACTGATTTTGAAAAGTTTGCATTGCAACTTATTGATAAAAGTGTATCTTTTCAAGAGGCTTCTGAAAAAAATATTCGTTTTGCTTATATGAGAAAAAGAATGAAACAACAATTTAAAGTATCCATCATTATTCCTGTGTATAATTCCGGAAAATATTTGCGAAAGTGTCTTGACAGTGTTTGTTGCCAAACTTTGCAAGATATTGAAATTATCTGTGTAAATGATTGTTCTTCAGATAATTCCTTAGATATTTTACAGGAATATGCTCAGTTTGACAACAGGATCAAAATTATTAATTTTGAACAAAATAAAGGTGTGTCTGCCGCACGCAATGCTGGGCTTGAAATAGCAAAAGGAGAATATCTTGGTTTTGTAGATTCTGATGATTATATTGATTTGGATTTTTATGAAAAGTTATATCATAAAGCTCAAGATGAAAAAAGTGATATAGCAAAAGCTGTAAAATGTGAAATACTTGATTCTGGTGAAAACAAAATTGTAGATATAAATAGTGGAGTTAAAGAAAACAAATTTAATTTTTTAAGTGAGTGGGTGACTGCAATTTATAAAAATACATTGATTCAAACAAACAAAATTAAATTTTTAGTTGGTATTCAATGTACAGAAGATATTGTTTTTCTGGTTCATTGTGTACTTAAGGCAAATAAAGTTTCTGTGATTGATCATGTCCATTATTATTATTGCCGACACAGTAATAGTTTAAATTCAAAAGAAAGAAAACAAGAACTTCTTTTTCATTCAATTTCTGCTGATAATGAAATACTAAACTTATTGATAAATGCCCCTGAGAGTGAAATATCAGAAAGAGAATATGGAACTTTAATAGTAAGATTTTTATTGCATATTTTAGAAAAGATCTTTTTATTAGAAAATCTTTCTGAAAAGCAAAAAAACATTATTCTTTTTTTGAAGAAAATACATGAGGAAAAGGTATCTTATTTAGTAGAAAAAAATACTATTTTAAAAAAATTCTTGAGATTTTTACCAGATGATGAAGAACAGTTTTTTCTCTATATAAAAAAATTTAAAGATTTTAATACCTTTAAATTTTTATGTATTATGCCAGAGTTAAAAAAGGTTTAAAAAGAAATAACAATGTTTAAAGTTTTCATAAGCATTTCCGTTTATAATGCGAGAAGTTTTTAGAAAGATGTTTAACGAATTGGTGCAATCAAACATTCAAAGAATAAAGGGACATCAAAAATAAGAAATACAGGGAGCAGACATTTTTCTAGGGTGAATATATTGGTTTTGTCGATGGAGATGATTGGATTGATTTGGATTTTTATGAAAAATTGTATGGCAGAGCAGCAGAAACAGATAGTGAGATTGTCAAAGGAAATCTTATTTTTTATTATGCTGATAATTCAAAATCTATTTCTCCTTTAAATAAGCTTATTCAAGAACAGCAAAGTAATTTATATTTTTATACAAATTTTTGGACAGCAATTTATAAAAAGACGTTATTGGTTGAGAATCAAATAAAGTTTGATGAACAATTTACTCTTGGTGAAGATGTATTATTTTTAAATACAAGCATTTTAGCCGCAAAAAAGCAAATTTCAGTAGTTGATGATGTATTTTATCATTATAATAGAAGAAATGGCAGTGCCAATTCTCAATTTCTAGATTTTGAAAAAATAAAATCTGGGGTAAGAGCTCATGAGTTAATGATTTTGAATATTTTAAAAACCAATATAAATTATTCCAGAGAGAGTTTAACTTTTATTTTTACATGGAATTTAAAAGCGGTAGTAAATTTATATTATAAAAGTATGACAGATGAAGCTCGAGAATATTGTATAGATAAAATCATTTCAACCTATCAATTGGTATCTCAATATATTCAAGAAAATACAATAGATTTTTCTGCTGAATATATTAGTGCATTAAGAAATGCTGATAGAAATCAGTTAAAAAAATTAGTTGACAAATATAATTCTAAAATTAAAATTATTTCAGCAAATTTGAGAGCTTTACATAAAGGTAAAGTAAAAGATAATCATGCGGACTGTAAAAAATAATTTGGGAATTTTATTTTTAATAGTTTATGAGTAGGAAGAAGAATGATAAAAGTTTCTGTAATTATCCCTGTTTATAATGCTGAGAAGTTTTTAGAAAGATGTTTGACGAGTTTATGCAATCAAACATTAAAAGATATTGAAATTATTTGTGTTGATGATTGTTCTCAAGATAATTCCGTTAATATTGTAAAAGAGTTTATGGCAAAAGACGAGCGGGTTCATTTGATTTCGCATACAGAAAATGGTGGATCATCAAAAGCTAGAAATACAGGAATTAAACATTCTACTGGTGAATATTTAGGTTTTGTCGATGCCGATGATTATCCTGATTTAGATTTTTATGAAAAATTGTATACTGTAGCTCAAAAAACGCATAGTGATCTGATAAAAGGTAATTTGCGAACTTTTTATGGAAATTCCAGTATTGTGGATCAACAGCTGGAAAAAATCAAAAAAAGTAAAGTTTATCTTCTTCCCGGTTTCTTTACTGCAATTTATAATAAAGAATTTTTCATAAAGGAAGATTTATTTTTTGTAGAAGAGGCATTGGGATTTGAGGATATGTTATTTAATGCGAATGTAATACAGAAAGTAAAGACAATAGATATTGTTGAAAATGCTTTTTATAATTATTTTCTTCATAATCAAAGTAAAAGACATAACAATTGTTTAGCAATAACGAAAAGTCGTGTGCAAAGTTTTAAATCCATATTATTAAAATTTAAAGATAAAGAAGATTGTTCTTTAGTATTAAATGAATATTTATTACCAATTCTTTTTTCAAAATATTCCACAATTCAAGAAGAAGACAGCAAACTTGCTATGAAACAAGGAATTATTGAATTATTAACTATCTATCCTGATTTAGAAATTGAAAAAGATTTTGATGTATTATATAAGAGACATAAAATAAAAATGTTAAAAAAGGTTTCATCTGCTATTCGTAATAAATAAAATTACATTAATTACTTCTTTATTTTGATATTTTTATATTTTTGCCTTATCTTATTTTTTAAGTTACGAAACTGTAAGAATATAGAGTTTTAAGTTTGCTTTAAAAGGAAAAAATAACAACTTGGAAATATTTGAAAATTAAAAAATTTATCTTGCAACTTAAAAATTTTAAGACTAGTATTCATCCGTTAACTAAAGATGTTAGTTAATCTTTTTTAATATAGAGTATACATTAAAATAAACGAAAATTAAAATATACTATTAGCACTAGGAATAACATGAAAATTATAGTTTTTGGCGGAGATGGATTTTGTGGTTGGCCAACAGCACTTCATCTTTCAAATTTAGGGCATGAAATTTTGATTGTTGATAATTTTTCCAGACGGAAAATTGATATTGAATTGGGAATAGAGTCATTAACGCCAATCAGCTCTATTTATGATCGCATAAAAGCCTGGAAAGAAGTTTCCGGTAAAGAAATTCAATTTAAAATGCTGGATATTGCGCAAAATTATGAAGCCTTGCTGCAACTTCTTTTGGAATATCAGCCAGATACAGTAATCCATTTTGCTGAACAGCGTTCAGCCCCTTATTCCATGAAAAATCCGGAAACAAAACGTTATACTGTTAATAATAATATTACGGCTACGCATAATATTTTAGTTGCCATAACAAGCTCCGGCTTGAATGTGCATTTAATCCACCTTGGAACAATGGGCGTGTACGGCTATACTTCCCATGGAATGGTTATTCCCGAAGGCTATCTTCCTGTTGAAATTCCTGCAGAAAATACAACAATAAAACAGGAAATTCTGTATCCTGCTGACCCTGGCAGCGTATATCATATGACGAAAACTTTGGATCAGCTCTTGTTTTATTATTACGCAAAAAATGATAAGCTGCGCATTACAGACTTGCATCAGGGGGTTGTTTGGGGCACGCAAACCAAAGAAACTGCTTTGGATGAGCGTTTAGTGAACAGATTTGATTATGATGGAGATTATGGAACAGTTTTGAACAGATTTTTATTACAGGCTGTTTTGAATTATCCTTTATCTGTGCACGGAACCGGCGGGCAAACACGAGGCTTTATTCATATTCAAGATACTGTAAAATGCCTGCAGCTTTCTGTTGAAAATCCGCCTAAAAATGGGGAAAGAGTCTGCATTCGAAATCAAATAACAGAAACCCATAGAGTACGAGATTTAGCACAAATCGTAAGCAAGCTCACAGGCGCTGAAATTGCATATATTGCAAACCCTCGTAATGAAGCAAAGGAAAATGATTTAGATGTTTCAAATGCCTGCTTCCTGGCACTTGGTTTAAATCCTCATAAACTGGAAACATCCTTGCTGACAGAAATACGAGATATTGCGGAAAAATATAAAGACAGATGTGATATCAGTAAAATTCCCTGCTATTCCTACTGGAACAAGGAAATAGCAGGTAATCTATCAAAATAAAAAGGGCATGATTGCCCTTTTTTGTTTATAATTATTTGAATTGTTATGTGAATGAATTAACTGGGGAGAAGAATATATTTTATTTTCTTCCAAGTTTATTTCTTAATAACAGTGTGTAATCTTTGAATTCTTTTTTTGCTTGTGTTTTCCCAAAATTGGAAGCATGTATTCTTCTTTGGGTGCTGACATAATCTATTTTTTTGATTTGTAAATTAAATTGCTGCATTCTGGATTGCCAGCCAATGATTTCTCCGGCAGTAATGTTTTCATTGAAAGGCCCTATAGTATCAAAAACAGATTTTCGCATTAAAACCGCGCCGGTAAAAAGTCCCCAATAGGGATCCTTTTTGATAATCGTCTTTTTCTGCTCTTCTTCAGGCATGTCTGGTGAATAGAAATCCTGCACTTTTGCCATTACAGCGGAAATTTGTGGATTTGCTTCAAGTTCATTATAGAGCATTGCAAGCGAATTTGGGTTCATGATATCATCATGGTCGTGGAACAGAATCAAATCACCCTGAGCAATTTTTAATGCATTATTTTTTGCAATCACGGGGCCAAGGCATTTTTCGTGCTTGAGAACAATACAGCCAAGTTTTTCAGCCAGTTGAGCTGTGTTATCTGTTGAACCATCATCAACAACAATGATTTCAACATGCATATTTTGATTTTTTATGCCTTGAAGAGCTTCTGCCAAATAATTTTCCCCATTTTTTACAGGAATGATTATTGAAATAAGTTTGTTGCTGTGATCCATTTAATTACCTTTTTATGAAGTAAAATTTAAATATAACTATCTTGAAATGATAAAAAATGCAATTATTTAAAATTATCGGTTTTTTTGTCTTTTCTTTCCTACTTGTCAAATGTGCAGAAAATGATATTAATATTTGTACAAGGAGTGAAGAAAATTTATGGCAGAGCAAAAGAAAACTTCAGCAAAAGCGGATAAAATTGCAGATAAGAATGAAGCCATCATTGTTGAAGGGGCACGGCAGCATAATTTAAAGAACATCAATGTACGTATTCCCCGCAATGAGCTTGTGGTTGTGTGCGGGCCGTCCGGTTCCGGCAAGTCCACGCTGGCTTTTGATATTGTGTATGCTGAGGGGCAGCGCCGTTATGTGGAATCACTTTCTGCCTATGCCCGTCAGTTTCTGCCTAAAATGGATAAACCTCTGGTGGATAAAATTGAGGGGCTTTCCCCTGCCATTAGTTTGGAGCAGCAGACCACGGGGCGCAATCCTCGTTCCACTGTGGGCACTGTCACGGAAATTTATGATTTTTTGCGCGTCTTTTTTGCACGTCTTGGGAGCATGTACTGTGTAAAATGCGGCACGCCCATTGAAGCCCGTGCGGCTGATGAAATTATTGCGGATATTATGGATTTTCCCCAGGGATCACGTCTGATTTTGCTGGCACCGCTTGTGGAAATGCAGAAAGGCACGCATCAGGATCGTTTTAAAAAGCTGAAAGCCGAGGGCTTTGTGCGTGTGCGGGTGGCAACGCTTGGAGAAGAGAAGAAAATTTACACCCTTGATGAAGTTCCTGAACTGGATAAGAATAAGAAACACAGTATTGATCTTGTTGTTGACCGTTTGATTATTAAAGAAGATATGCGTACTCGCCTTGCTGATTCTGTGGAATTGGCGCTGAAATACGGCGAAGGCCGCATCATTGTTTTCTGTGAAGGCATGGATGATGTTATCCATTCTACGAGCAATGTTTGTCCCAAGTGCCATACTTCCATGCCAGCGCCTTCTCCGCAGTTATTTTCATTCAACAGTCCGCAGGGAGCTTGCCCGCAATGTGCCGGCATTGGCACGGTTGCGACCTTTGATGCAGGGCTGATTGCGCCGGATGAAAGTCTTTCCCTTGCTGACGGTGCTCTTGCGCCGTTTTCCAGCAAATATACATGGAATCAGATAGAAAAGCCCTTAGAGGAGCTGGGCAAGCGCCATGGCTTTACCCTTGACACGCCCCTTAAAGATTTCAGTGAGGACGCAAGAAAAGCTCTTTTCCATGGTGAAGCCGGAGGCATCAACAGAACAGGCAGTTTGCGCCGTAATTTTATGGGCGGTACAAGCCTGAACCGAGATTTAAATGAAAGCGTAATGAGCAACAGTCACTGGCCAGGGGTTATGTATTTGCTTGAGCGGATTATGCAGCACGGCGATGCCTGGAGTGAAATTCTTTCAAAATACAGTTATGCTGTGGATTGCCCGCAGTGTCAAGGCGCTCGGCTTCGCCCGGAAGCCCTCAGCGTCAAGGTGGGCAAAGCGCATGTCAAAACTCCGCAGGCGGAGTACAATATCCATGAATTTTGCTGTTTGTCTATTACCAGGGCTTTAGATTGGCTGAACAGTCTGGAATTTACAGGCCGCCATGCTGTGATTGCTGAGCCTTTGTTGAAAGAACTGACTTTCCGTCTTTCTTTTATGCTCAATGTGGGGCTTGATTATCTTTCCCTTGCCCGTTCCATGATTACGCTGTCCGGCGGGGAGGCGCAGCGCATACGCCTGGCTTCTCAGCTTGGTTCCGGGTTGGTGGGAGTGACCTATGTTTTAGACGAGCCTTCCATTGGCCTGCACCCCCGCGATAATGAGCGGCTTATCCAAACTCTTCGCAGTCTGCAAAAACGGGGCAATACGGTTTTGGTGGTGGAACATGATGAAGCCACAATCCGCGAAGCGGATACAATCTTGGAGCTTGGCCCCGGTTCCGGTGAGCATGGAGGAGAGCTTGTTTTTGCAGGCAATGTACAGGAATTATTCAAAAATTCTCAGTCACTCACGGCTAAATACATGCGCGGGGATATGAAAGTTCCCATTCCTGATGAACGGCGCGAACCCAAAGAATTTTTAACCTTGAAGGGCGTCACAACCAACAATATCAAAAATATTGACTGTTTCATTCCGCTGGGAGTGCTGACATGTGTGACCGGGGTTTCCGGTTCCGGCAAAAGTTCTCTTGTGATTGACACTTTGTATAAGCATATTGCCATGCATTGCGGCATCAAGGTTGACCAGCCGGGAACTGTGCAGAAAATTTTAAATATTGATAAAATTGAACGGGTTGTATCCATTGACCAAAGTCCTATCGGTAGAACGCCCCGTTCCAATCCTGCCACCTACACCAAAATTTTTGATGAAATCCGCAATATTTTTGCCATGACCCAAGATGCAAAACGGCGCGGCTACAAGGCGGGGCGTTTCAGCTTTAACGTTTCAGGCGGACGCTGTGAAACCTGCAAGGGTGACGGGCAAATCCGTGTGGAAATGCATTTTCTGCCTGATATTTTTGTACAGTGTGATGTGTGCAAGGGACAGCGTTTTAACCGTGAAACTCTGGAAGTTCGCTATAAGGATAAAAATATTGCTGAAGTTCTGGATATGACCGTGAGTGAAGCTCGGCAATTCTTTGAAAATTATCCGTCTTTGGAGCGTCGTCTCTCCATGCTGGAAAGTGTGGGGCTCGGCTATATCCGTTTAGGCCAGCCCGCCACAACCTTGTCCGGCGGGGAAGCACAGCGGATTAAAATTTCCCGTGAACTTGGCAAGCGTTTGCTTTCAGGCACGCTGTATATTTTGGATGAACCCACAACAGGCCTGCACATGCATGAAGTGGGCAAGCTTGTGACGGTTTTGCACCAGCTTGTGGAACGGGGCGCCAGCGTGGTTGTGATTGAGCATAATACCGATGTGATTCTTGCTTCTGATTATGTGATTGATATGGGCCCCGGCGGCGGCGATTATGGAGGAACAGTTATTTCCGAGGGCAGCCCCGAATATATTATGGCAGATCCCAAATCTGTGACCGGTAAATTCCTTGTGGAAGAACGGCGTATGCGTCGTAAAAATATATAGGAAACAACATGATACAATATCTTTTTGCAGACAGGGACGGGACGCTGATTGTGGATAAGCATTATTTATCTGACCCGGCGCAGGTGGAACTTTTTTCAGGTGTTGCAAATTCCTTGAAGTTGCTGCAAAATAATGGTATAAAAACATTAGTCGTAACAAATCAGTCTGGAATTGGCAGAGGCTATTTTTCAGAACAGGATTTTTTGGCTTGCCATCATGCTTTAGAGGCGCAGCTGCACCTTGCAGATGTCACGCTTTTAGACTATGCATTTTGCCCCCATGCCCCGGAGGATGCATGCATGTGCCGCAAGCCACAGCTTGGCATGTGGGAATATTTATCCCAAAAGCATGGCATAAATCCATGTGAATGTGCCATGATTGGCGATAAGAAGGAAGATGTCCTTTTTGGAATACAAGCTGGTTTTGCGTTTTCCTGTTTAGTCTTGACAGGAAAAGGGCAAAAGACAGCTTTTGACCATAAATTGCAAATTGAGGGTGAACTCAAAGAGTTTTCAAGTGAAGTTTTTGGGCTAAAGCAAGAGAAAACAAAATGTTATCTTGCAAAATCAGTATCAACATTTAGTCATTTTCTTATAGAAAATAATAGAGTAGCGCTATGAACATTTCAGAAAATTGTTATCAATGGCTTATGAATATGTATGATCCAGCTCAAGAGGAAGAGGGTTGGAATAAACTTTCTCAAGAGGATCAGGCTCATTTTGCGGAATTAAGAAAGAAAAATCTTGCCAGACAGGAAGCAGTACAAAATCTTGAAAATGAAAATGAATATTATTTCAGTGCCTTTGACTCACTGCCTTTGCCCATGGCAATAAAAGACAAAAACAAAAAATTATTGTTTGTCAATAAAGAATATAAACGTGTTATCAAAATGCATCTGGAAAGTGCAAAAAATCAAGCAGAAATAAATGGGGAAGAAGTAAAGTCTGTTAACATGACCGATGAACTTTCCAATTTTGATATTGCAAATATTGCCTATTTTTCTGATGAATCAATTGAGTCTTTCCTTGAAAACTGTACTTATGCCATAGAACATTGTGCCATTGTCCAGCAGGAATTTGCCCTTGGAAATGGCGATGATAAACAGAACTACATTTACTGGCTGACAGGTTTTGAAACCGCAACGAAAAAACGCGGTCTGGTTTCTGTTTATTATGATGATTCTTTCTTCCAAAGTATTTTGAACAGATTGAATAAAAAAATTGTTGATTTGGAACAAGAACAGCAAAATATTATTAAAACGTCTACCCTTGACCCGCTGACCGGCGCGTATAACAGACAGGTTTTGTCAGGCTTTTTGGAAGAAGCTATTAAAGGCAGCAGAGAAAAGGGAAGTCCATTTTCTCTGCTCATGCTTGATATTGACCATTTCAAGAAAGTTAATGATACCTATGGGCATTTGATTGGTGACCAGGTTCTGCAGCTTCTTGTTATGCTGCTCAAAAAGACTTTGCGTGACAGAGACTATGTAGTCCGTTTTGGCGGAGAAGAATTTTTGATCATTCTGCATGATATCAGTTATGAAAACTCCTGCCGTATTGCTGAACGTATCAGAATCCTTATGGAAGAAAACATGTCAACGCCTATGCGCAGACCTATTACCGTAAGTATTGGTGTTGTCTCTTACCATCAAGATGAAACCATAAAAGATCTTCTGCAGCGGGTTGATGATAACTTGTATAAAGCAAAAACTTCCGGACGAAATGTCGTTGTCGCTTCAGAATAATCGTATAGTTTTCTGCTCATTCGGGCAGAAAACTTTTTTAAGGTAGTTACTGAATGAAAGAAGTTTTGCTTTCTAAAAAGAAATGGCAATTGCAATTTTGCCTGGCATTTTTTCTTTTCCTTTTGATTTGTATTTTGCAGACATGGACAAATCTTGATATTGATTTTCAGCGTCTCTGGTATAATGAAAGTACAAGGAAATGGTGGCTGACGCCCGAAGAATTTGAAGCTACCCGCTGGTTATGGTATGGGGGAGCAAAAAAGGCTATTTCCATTTTTGCCGGTGTCTGCGCTTTTATCCTTTTTCTTTCCTTTTTTGTGCAAAAAGTAAAAATTTGGCGTAAAGGCATGGTGCTGCTCCTGTTAAGTTTGCTTTTTGTGCCGCTTCTGGTGGGAGCAGGGAAGAAGATTGCCAATGTGTATTGCCCCAATCAGGTTGTAGAATTTAATGGAACCTATGAACAGCACAGGATTTTTGAACTGTTAGGGGAAGATAAGGCAGCTTACAGGCATGCAAGGTGTTTCCCCGCGGGACATTGTTCCGGCGGATACGCGCTGATGATGCTTTTCTTTGCTCTTCCGTATCCCCGTTACCGGTATCTTGGTTTGTTGATTGGACTAACAATTGGTTCTCTCATGGGCGGCTATCAAATTGTCCGCGGTGAGCACTTTCTTTTTGACACGCTTGCTACTATTTGTTTTGCGTGGATGATTAATCTTATTATTGTGTATTTTGTTGAAAAATTTAGACATATTTTAAAATTAGAAGACAGTCCTGCGCTTATGGATTTTTCGCATTAGCGTTTATTAAGGAGTTTTGTTCATGGTTTTGTCCCCCTCACGCTCTTCCATGCTTTCCTATAGATTTTCTTTTCTGTGTGTTTTAGCGTTTATTTTCTTTTTTATTAATATTGTAACGCGCCTTGCTTTTCAGTATTTTTTCCCCGATGTTTTGCCTTTTTCCTTTGCAACAGCAGCTCAGCTTTTTTATGGGCTTATCAATGATTTTTTTACTGTTTTATTTGCGCTGATTGTTCCCGTCTTTCTGCTTTTTTTGCCGGGGGATAAATTTTTAAAATCCATAGTCGGAAAAATTTATTCCTGGTGTATTCTTTTTGTTTTTAGTTTAATCTTTGTTTTTACTGCTTTTGCAGAATATTTCTTTTGGGACGAGTTTGCCTGTCGTTTTAATTTTATTGCCATTGACTATCTTATTTATACTACTGAAGTTATTCAAAATATTGTTGAATCCTATCCGCTTTTCTGGCTCTTTATGGCGGTCTTTGCCTTTGCCTTGATTTTGAGTGCTATTGCCTGGCAGGGCCTCACCAAAAAACTTGAGACTGCTGCCTGCGGAACACGTTTCTTTGGTCGTTTTGCACAAATTCTTTGTTTTTATCTGATTGTGGCAGGCAGCTATTATGGCTTTTCCCCGCTCAATCACAGTGAAAACAGATATTGGAATGAATATGCGAAAAACGGTGTGTATTCACTTTTTTCTGCCTATTTGCATAATCAGCTCAATTATCGCCGCTTTTATGAAACCATGGATACGGAATTGGCCTTTAAACTTGTGCGTGATGATTTGAATATTGCGGCAGTGTCTCCTGTACCGCAAAATACCGTGCGCAAAATTGCAGGCCAGGAAGAGAAAAAACTCAATGTTGTGGTGGTGATTATCGAGAGTTTAGGTTATATAAAGTACCAAAATGAAAGACCTTTTCTCAATTCTTTAGCTGAAAAAAGCCTCAACTTTACCAATATGAAATCCACAGGAACGCGCACAGTTCGCGGGCTGGAAGCGATTATGCTCAGTATTCCGCCAACGCCCGGCAACTCCATTGTGCGCCGCAATGATAACGCGGATTTATACAGCCTTGCCACACCGTTTAAAGACCGAGGCTATGATTTGAATTTCATTTACGGCGGAATTGGATTTTTTGATAATATGAATTCCTTTTTCGAAGGCATTGGCTTTCAGATTGTTGACCAGTTATCCTTTAAAAATGATACCTTTTCCAATGCCTGGGGACAATGTGACGGGGATTCCTATGCGGAAAGTCTGCGTCTGGCAGATGAAAGCTATGCAGAGGGCAATCCATTTTTGCATGTAATTTTGACAACTTCCAATCACAGGCCTTTCACCTTCCCTGAAAATGAGCTTGATTTGCCGCAGGGCATACGGACTTCTGCTGTTCGCTATACGGACTATGCCATTGAGAAATTTATGGAACAAGCCAGCCAAAGGGCCTGGTATGAGGATACGGTTTTTGTTTTTGTGGGGGATCATCCCTCATCCATTGCGGGCAAAACCGAAGTTCCCTATGAAACTTACGGCGTTGTCAGTATGATGTATTCTCCAAAACACATTGCACCGAAAAATATTTCTTTGCTTTGCTCACAAATTGACATTGCGCCTACTTTGCTTGATGTTGTGGGCTTTGCCTATACTTCTCCATTTTTTGGCAAAGATATTTTGAAATTGGATCAGAAATCTGCACGAACATTTGTTTCAACCTATCAGCTTTTAGGCTATGAGGATGAACAGTATTTTCTGGTGCTTGACCCATCCCAAAAATATACCTTGACAGCCAAAGATCCGAAAAAGGATACGCCTGAAAAACGAAATGAATTTATTCATAAGGCAATTGCCTATTATCAGGTTGCCTACGATGTGTATAATGATAAAATGTATAAAGAAGAAAATGTGAAGGCAGCTATGCCGTAAAAATTTCACCAACAAAAAAGGTATCATTGCGATACCTTTTTTTGTTGCATTTTACCACCACCAGCCGGAAAATCCTATGTACGGATGAAATCCTCTATGGTGTCTTCTGTAGTGATGTCTTCTATAAAGATGCCGATAGTGATGATGATAGTAGCCAAAACTTGGCGCAATAAATAAATAGGTTTGAGGAGCAGGGGCAGAATACGTTGTTACCGTGCCCGTATAGGGAAGCGGTGCGGGATAAAGAGTTGTGATATTCACAGGAGCCTGTGCTGTGGTGTTTTGTGCAGGAGCAGCTGTTTGGCTTGCCTGAGCAGCAGCATTTGCTTTTGCGGCAGGAGCTGTCTGGGGCGCGGTGACAGGCGCCTGCGTTGTTTCTGCAATAACCGGATAATAGTAAATAAGCGTTTCATGGCGCGGCTGACTGCAGCCCGCAAGTATACATAAGCAAAAAAGAAATAAAATGGCTTGTTTCATGGTATTGCCTTGAATACGTAATTTGGAAAAATATATGCTCATTGGCAGAGTTGATTTTGTTTGCTTATAAATTTTAGTCGTAATTCAAAGGATTTATCAGAAATCAATAAAGAGAAGCAATAAATTTTTACAATATTAAATAAAAAATTGCGCTCCTGAAAATCCAAAAGGCAGGAACGCAATTTTTATTGTTTATATTTTAGAGAATTCTAAAATCACGGCTTGTGTTGGTTTCGTTGTCGATAACGTGAACAGAGCAAGCCATGCATGGGTCAAAGGAGTGAACAGTACGGAGGATTTCAACAGGACGTTTTGGATCCGCAATAGGAGTTCCGATAAGGGATTCTTCAACTGCACTCATATTGCCCTTCGCGTCGCGTGGACCAAGGTTCCAGGTTGAAGGAACAACGAGTTGGAAGTTCTTAATTTTGCTGTCTTCAATAACAATCCAGTGTGAAAGACCTCCGCGGGGAGCGTTTACAACGCCAACGCCCTTGCCGCTTTCAGGAACATCTGCATTTACGCAAATCTTGGTGTCGCCCTTTGCAATGTTTTTCTTGAGTTCTTCGAACCATACTTTTACCTGACGGGTAATGATCAGACATTCAGCAGCACGGGCAGCTGTTCTGCCAAGGGTTGAAAAGAGATCAGAAGCTTGCAGACCAAGAGCGTTCAAAACAAAATCAATAACTTCTTTTGTTTCTTTATGGCCTTGAGCATAAGCAACAACCATGCTTGCAAGAGGGCCGGTTTCGATTACCATACCGTCGTAACGTGGAGCTTTGAGCCATGAATAACGGTCGGTATCGCCGATCTTTGTAAATTTAGGTTTGGTTTCGCCTTCGTATGGATGGCGAGCGGTTTCACCTTCATACCAGCTGTGACGAACGTGTTCATCAATCTTGCTGAAATCAACGTCATAAACTTTGGAAAGGTCACGATTCTTTACAAGACCTGGCTTGAACCAGCGGCTGTTCAAATCGCGTTCTTTGCCTGGAGCTGGGAATTCGCCGAAAGACAAGTAGTTTACAGCGCCGCCGCCGATTTTTGTCCAGTCTTTGTAAGCGCCGCCAACAAGAAGAACGTCAGGAATAAGAGTATTTTCAATGAAAGTAAGGGTTTCATTGTAGAGTTCTTCAAATTGTTTGAGAGGTTCTTTTTCAAGGCTGTTGTAGCAGGTTACGCCGCCGGCTATAAGGGTTTGCGGATGTGGGTTTTTAGAACCGAAAATTGCCATTGCGCGGGCAACTTTTACTTGAATTTTGAGTGCTTCAAGATAGTGTGCTACTGCAAGCAGGTTTTGTTCAGGAGTAAGGTAGTAAGATGGGTGACCGCCCAGGAAGTATGCGTTGCTGAAAGGTCCAAGCTGTCCGCTTTCAACGAGTTTTGCAACTTTTTCTTTTACTTCCTGCAATTCTTTTTCAGAAGTAGGTTTCTTGGAAATAGATTTTGCAAGTTCAGCTGTTTTCTTTACATCGGCATTCACAGCAGCTGCTGCGTCAACAAAGTCGAGTGCATGCAAATGATAGAAGTGCACAATGTGGTCGTGTGCAAAGAGCATACCGAGCATAATGTTGCGGATATGGGTAGCATTAGCTGGAAGTTCAATACCCATGGCATCTTCTAAAGCACGGGTTGAAGCGAGTGCGTGGGTATAGGTACAAACACCGCAGGTTCTTTGGGTAAAATGTTGTGCATCACGAGGATCACGGCCAACCAAAATATTTTCAAGACCGCGGAAAAGTGTACCGCAGCTTCTTGCTTCACTGACAACACCGTCTTTTACTTCAACTTCAATGCGAAGGTGACCTTCAATACGGGTGAGTGGATCAACAACAACTGGTCCACTGTAATTACTTTTTGGAGTTACTTGACTCATAGTATAAGCTCTCTTATTCGTTATGCCATTTGGCGTGAAAAATTGTTGTTAAAATTAGGATTCATAGAAAGGTGACAAGTCGTCCCAGAAATTAGGTTCACTGCAGCCAATACATGGGTGACCACCCTTAACCGGCCAGCCCACTTCGTTGAAGAGAACTTTTGGACAGTTATTGTAGGTGCTTGGGCCTTTACAGCCAAGTTCATAGAGACACCAGCCTTTCTTTGCTTCTTCAGAATCAAAGGAAGGAGCAAATTCGCCGGCTTCAAAGTGAGGCAGGCGTTCGCATTGGTCGTGAACTGTTTCGCCAAAGAACATAAGCGGACGGCCGTTGTCATCGAGTTCAACATCTTTTCCTTGTAAGAGGGCAACTAATGCGCCAACCATATTGAGTGGGTTTGGTGGGCAGCCGGCAATGTTAATGGCTTTAACACCAAGTTCTTCAAAGCATTCGTTAATGCCTTTTGCACCGGTTGGGTTTGGATCAGCAGCCTGCACGCCGCCGTATGCAGCGCAAGTACCGATAGCAACAACAGCTTTTGCTTTAGGAAGAATCTTTTTGCAGTTATCATACATGGTATGACCTGCAATAGTACCAAAGGTACCGTCGTCAGCAGTAGGAATAGCACCTTCAACCAGGCAGATGAAGCCGTCAGGATGATTGATAGCTTCTTCAAGGGATTTTTCAGCCATTTCACCGGAAGCCTGCATAATGGTTTCATGGTATTCAAGAGAAATGGTATCAAATAAAATTGCGTCGAGGAATGGTTGATAGGTACGAAGCAAAGCTTCAGAGCAGCCAGTACATTCAGCATTATGAAGATAAACAACAACTGGGCGTTTACCTTGGGTCAGTGCTTTTGCAACAGATGGAGCCATAGAAGGGGCAAGACCCATTGCTACAGCAACAGCAGAACAGAATTTAAGAAAATCACGGCGGGAAACGCCATTTTGTTCAAGACGTTCTTCAACTCCGTCTTTTCCAAGTCCGATGGAGAAACGCATAAGTAGCCTCCGTATAAGTTTTATGAAAAGGAAAGAAGTATCCAAGTTTTATTTCAAGTATAACTTCTTAATAAAGGAATAGTACAACGGTATCAGCAAAAGCTTGTCACGTCAAGAATAGTTATGGAAAAGCAAAAACTTTTTGGCTAATATGCTTGAAAATCGAGGGAAAATAAATATGTAAAATTTTTTTCCACAATACTGATGTATGCATTAGAAAATAAAATTATTTTGCTTCGCTTTGTTCTAAAAAGAACTGGATGGGCAAAGAGATTTTGCGGGGGGCTTGGATAAAAATTTAATTCTGGCACATATTAATTATAACCTATTGTTTTTATAAAATAAAAATAGGAAAGGTGCAGGGCTGATGAAAATTATTTCCCCTGACAAAAATAAGTTTTGAGAAACTTTTGTGCCAATATTTTGCAATGATAAAATCAAACGCATACCGGAACAAAGCATTTTGCATTTTTTTCAAATCCATTATATGAATAACAGGTCTTATCTTTTGGAGGTTATATGAAGAAGATAAAATTGTTTGCACTTGCCCTGGCATTTGCATTTTCTTTGTCTGGAACAGCGTTTGCTGAAAATATTAAAATTGGTTTGATGTGTCCTTTGACCGGCGGCTGGACAAGCGAAGGCAAGGACATGGAACGCATTGTCAGCCTGCTTGCTGAAGAAGTGAACAAAAACGGCGGTATTAACGGCAATCAAATTGAACTCGTTATTGAAGATGATGCCGGCGACCCAAGAAGTGCTGCGCTTGCTGCCCAAAAACTTGCTTCACATCAGGTTATTGCAGTTATTGGCACATACGGTTCAGCGGTAACAGAAGCTACCCAAAATATTTATGATGAAGCAGAAATTCTGCAAATCGGCACAGGTTCCACCAACGTGCGTTTGACAGAAAAAGGCCTTGATTATTTCTTTAGAACTTGCCCTCGCGACGATGAACAAGGTATTGTGGCTGCAAATTATATTGAACAGCTTGGCTATAAGAATGTTGCCATTGTGCATGATAACTCTTCCTATGCCAGCGGTCTGGCTGAAGAAAGCCGTGCAGAACTTGAAAAACGCGGCATTAAGGTTGTTTTCTATGATGCCCTTACTCCAAAAGAACGTGACTATTCTCCGATTTTGACAAAGATCAAAGCGGTTAATCCTGATCTTATTTTCTTCACAGCCTATTATCCTGAAGCTGGTTTATTGCTTCGTCAAAAATCAGAAATGGGCTGGAACGTGCCTATGATGGGCGGTGATGCAGTCAATAACATGGATCTTGTGAAGATTGCCGGAAAAGCTGCAGAAGGCTTCTTATTTGTCAGCCCTCCAGTTTTGGAAGATTTCAGCACAGCTCAAGGCAAAGCTTTTATTCAAACTTATAAAGCAAAATATGATAACACCCTGCCTCAATCCGTTTGGGCAGTTTTAGCCGGCGATGCTTTCAATGTTCTTGCAGAAGCCCTCCGCCATGCTGAACCCAATGCAGAAGCATTGTCAGCCTATTTGAAAAACGACCTTGGCGAATACGAAGGTATTACCGGTACTTTTGGTTTCAGCAAAAAAGGCGACAGAGTTGGCCCATTGTACAGATTGTATGAAGTTGACGCCAACGGCAAATTCGTGATTAAGCAGTAATAATTTTTGCAATAACGTAGAACAAAAAGGGGAGCAATGCTCCCCTTTTTTGTGCTTAATCAATAAATAACATGTTGTATTATTAATTAAAATAACGAGCTAAAAGTTTGAAAAAATATCAGGAAAAGCCGTTTTGCGGAGCAGTACGGCAAAAAAGAAGCTTAATTGGGGCAAGAAACAACTGACTAAAAAATGGGCAGGGAATAACTTGTGACGAACTCCGAGAAAGAGGGCAGAGCTCTCTTTCGAGAAGTGAGTTAAAGGGATTGAGGAAAGGGGATATAAAGGGGCTATCCAACGGACGGTGAAGCCGTTTCTGTTAGCGGAGAATGAGCTTTACGCAAATAGACAGCAGAGCTGGGGGAGCACCCGACTTAGGCTGCTAAAATTTCATTTTGCAGCCACGCTGTGTACGTGAACCTTTAACATTCTGTAAGATTTAAAACTCTTCGAGTTATCTAACAGAATGTAAAAGGGGCAAGGGGGCAAAGCCCCCGTTAGCTTCCCCCTACAAAAGGTTATGTGAGGGAGTTTCCTCATAGAAGTTTTGTCAGGGTAAAAGGGCAACCCTTTAAATAAAAAAACATACCAAGGCAAGCCGCTAAAACTTGCCTTAGTATGTTTTAATATATTTTTACAGAAAAATATTTTTATTCTTGTTCCGCGCCAGCGCTTCCGGCAGGACGAATAGTAAGAACTGGAATTCTGGATTGGGTTACAACTTTTTCTGCAACAGAACCAAACAAAATTCTGTCAATGCCCTTACGGCCATGAGTACCCATAACAATAATATCAGCATTATGTTTATCAGCAGCAGCAAGAATTTCTTCGGTTGCGTAACCAACAACAACGTCTGCTTCCACTTCAACACCTTCAAAGTGTTTAGCCACAAATTCAGCCATACTGCTTTCAGCACCGGAAACGATTTCACCAACAAAACCGTCAATAGTGTTTGGAGCTACATGAAAGCCAGTGTATTGGGTCATGGTTGGAGCAACATACATGGCGAAAATTTTTGCTCCGGACAATTTGGCAAGCATGCAGGCATGTTCTGCCACCACTTGACTGTGTTCGGATAAATCTAATGCACATAAAATTGTTTTTAATGATGGCATAATTTTGCACCTCTCAAATAATATTTGATATAATAATACGCAAGGAAAAGCGCATTGTCAACACGAATAAACGACAATATGAGAACGTCTTTAAAAGAATACAACAGACAAATTATAAATCGCCGGCCTATAGTTCTTCTTTCATGGCAAGATACGCGCTGACGAGATCTTCTTCACTATCTTCCTGGGCTTCTCGCATAAGCCTGCCAATATATTGGAGCTGCCGTCTTTTTGCTTCTCTGTTTGTTATTCTTTTGTATTCGGCAATGGCGTCCTGCAAATCTTCTGTCAGGGGAAGATCTTCCAGTTTTGCCGGAGCTAAATTGGCAATTTCTTCACCAATTTTTTGTAGACTAGTACTGTCGCGTTTCTTTTGTGAACGGCTGATGCGTTTTTCTTCACCGTCTGCATTTTCATCGTATAAGTATTTGTTTTTCTTCGCCATACTTATTCCTATTGTTCACGATCGTTTTTATTCATTTGCATTTCAAAACTGCGCATTTCTTCTGCTTCCAGATTTTCAATCTTTTCAGCCAGCCAGCTGAGCAGCGCTTTGGCAGTATGGTGATTGATGAGAACTTTTGCCTGAATTTTACGAGTGACAACCCTTGTATCTTCTTCTGCAAAAGTCATTTCCGCACCAAAAGAACCGTCAGGTTTAAGATAGCGTTCAGAGATGCGCGGAATTTTATCCTGTTCAGTATAAAAATTGATTTCAATTTCTCCCTGAGGGTTGATTCCGCCCCAGACACCGTGGGCATATTTCATGGAAAGACCCGGATCTTCCTGGTATTCATAGCGAATTTTACTGGGTAACTGTGTTTTATGGATCATTTTCTGCCAAACCTTTTCATCTTTCATTTTGGGTTATCGTACTTTGTCAGCCTTTGAATGTAAATATATAGTATTTGACACCTCGTATAAAGCGTATATACTATTGATAACGTTAATATATGAGGATTATATGGCAAATTATACAAAAGAAGTGCTCACAATTCAACCTTATTTTGATATGGAAGCTGTCATGGGGCTTTTGCAGGAAACTCGCCTTGGCGGACAGGTTTTGGAAGATATGGTCAATACCTTTGAACGTCTTGCAAAAGAACTTAACAGCATTATGCTGAAAACAGAAAAGGGTGATTATCTCGCTGTCTGGCTCAATGAAAGTGTTGAAAACGAGGCGGATGAACTTTTTAAACAAGACGCTGAAAAAGGTTTTCGCTTCAATTGTGTGGGACAAAGCCTTATTATGAATACTGTGTATCAAATTTTGCCGGAAGTGGAACTGGCTGGCTGTGCTCCTTGTCCTGAGCCTAACGATGCCATTGCCGAAGCTCTCAAAGCAGAAAATATTCCCTATATTGACGGAGAACCAACTCTTATTCGCCGTTTTAGCGTGTTGACCGGGCTGCCCTTTAGAGGTGCCTGTGAAATTTGCTATTTACGTGAAAATTGTCCAAAAGCCAATGGACAAAGCGATAATTTCCACTCTGTAGAACTGCCTGGCTTCCAGCAATAAGGTACAAAATTTCAAACTGTAGACTGCAATTAAGGATTATCAAAGGAAACTCCCATGGAAAAGAAAACCGGCTTCTTTAACGGAATACTTCATGTCTTTTATGCGCTTAATTATTCTATACAGGGTTTATTCACAGGTCTCAGGTACAGTACTGCCATAAAACAGGAATTTCTTGTTTTAATCCTTTTGGGAGTTTTAGGCTGGTATACGCAAAAAGCATGGTATTTGGTGGCTGCATCCATTATTACCTGGCTTTTCGTGATTGTGGTGGAACTGCTCAATTCTGCCATTGAGGAAGCTCTTGATTTAATCACCCACGAATATTCCACAAAAGTAAAAGCTGCCAAAGACATGGGATCTGCAGCAGTATTTATTTTGGTTTTGGTGAACATTTTTGTGCAGTCTCTTGTCTATCTGCCTGAACTCTATCAACTTGCTGACTATGTTAAACTTTATATAAATAAGTAAGGTGTGCTATGAAAAATCACTTGCGTCTTTTGACCCCCGGCCCTACTGCCATTCCTGACAGGGTACGTTTAGCCATGGCTATGCCCATGATCCACCATAGAAAGCCGGAATTTAAGGCAATTATGGAAGAAACCCGCGGGTACCTCAAAAAACTTTTTGGCACAGAACAGGAAGTTCTTCCTTTGGCAAGTTCCGGCACAGGGGCAATGACAGCAGCCATTACCAATTTGTTCAGCCGCGGTGAAAAGATTATTGTAGCACAGGCAGGGAAATTCGGCGAACGCTGGCGGGAAATTGCCAAGGTGCAGGGGCTTAATATTGTTGAAATTGCAAAGCCCTGGGGTGAAGCAATTTTAGCAGACGACGTTGAAGAAGCCTTGAAGAAAAATCCTGACGCAAAAGGCGTTTGCATACAAATTTGCGAAACTTCAACCGGCGTTATGCACCCTATTTACGGGATTGCCAAGGTTACGAAAAAATATGATGTTTTGCTGGTGTGCGACGGCATTTCCTCCGTGGGAATTTCTCCTGCGCCCATGGATGAATGGGGCATTGATGCACTTTTGACCGGCTCACAAAAAGGGCTTATGGTGCCGGCAGGGCTCTCCCTGCTTGCTCTTTCTGAAAAAGCATGGAAAAAGGCGGAAAGTGTTGCGCCCAGCTGCTTCTATTTCAATTTGAAAGCAGAACTCAAAAATGTGCTCAAAAACCAAACCAATTTCAGTTCTCCGGTTTCTCTTATTGTGGGACTTCGCGAAGCTTTGACCATGATTTTTGAAGATGAAGAAGACGGCGGTTACGGCGGTTTGGATGGCTTATATCAAAAGCATTATGCTTTGGCGCAAATGACCAGAGCCGGCATTAAAGCCATGGGTCTTGAACCCTTTGCCAAAACCCATTACGCATGGGGGCTGACTTCTGTGGCAATGCCTAAGGGCGTGACAGGCAGTGAACTGGTGAGTGTTGCAGCCAAGGAAACTGGCGTGATTATTGCGGCAGGACAAGATCCTATGAAAGATGAGCTGATCCGCCTCGCGCATATGGGGTATGTGGACTTTGGAGATATGCTGGCAGGGCTGTATGCGGTGGCCAAGAGTTTGCCTGCTAAGCCGCAAAGCTTTGATAATGCCTATATGAGCATTGCCATGCAGGCCTATGAAAATGCGCCCGGCTATCCTAAGACGGCGCTGCCAAACTAGCTTTTTACAATAGTTTTTATGGTATATATGAAAAACATTTTCTGTTTTCTTTTTGTTTTGCTCTTTGTGCAGGGGACGGCCCTTGCCAAAGAGCTTTCTTTATATGAAGAATTTGACCCGCAAATTGAATTTAAACTGGAAGAAAATAAAATTGCTGACGAAACAAAAAATACTCAGGAAAAGAAAATTGCAGGCAAAGTTACAGAAAATGCCATTGTTGAAAATACAGAAAAAGTACTACCAGCCGAACCAGTCGAATCAGCCGAATTTTTCCTGACTGACGAAAAACATGATCAGTTTTTAGTGGAAAATGAGCAATATGCTTTAGCGGACAATATGCTCAATCAGACTTGGAAATTACTGGTCAAAAAACTGGATAAGAAAGCCTATCGCAAGCTTTGGCAGACGCATAAAGTTTGGCTTGATACAGGCAGAAATACAGTTGCAAACAGTTTTAAAAAGCAAGTTTCGCAAATTCCGGAATATCATGCTTTTATGCTGGCAGCTGTGGCAAAAACGCAGGAATTGGCACAAGATGTCTGGCATGAACCTGTGCTTGGGCGTTATGGCAAAGGCGAGACCTTTGTGACCCTGACGCAGGAAGAAGAAAAAACTATTTTGCAGGGTTATGGCAATATTTCCTATTTAACAAGTTCTGCAAGCAAAGAAAGCGATAAGAAATCCGCCCAAGCTGATGAACAAAGTCCAAAAGAGCAGGCAGAAACGGACAAAGTATCTCAAAATTCTGGCGAAACAGCTGCAAAAAATCTTCAGACCATGCCGCAATTGCTTTTTAGGGCAGAACTTCCTGAAAATGGTAAACTTTGGCTTGCTCTTTCCACTGTCAATGAACAAAAACTCTATCTGCTCACCATGAAAGACAGTCTTTGTATTGTTCACGTTCCGGGTCTCTTCCCCGTTGATTTCAATGGCATTTTTGTAAGAAAATAAATTTCACACAATAACCTGCTTTTTTTATTATACTATTTTGTAAAAAAATACTAAAAATTCCTTTTTGTCTACTTTTTTAAAAAAGTGTCCTTTAAAAAATAATTAATCTCTTTTTAATGAATAAATTCTTTTTTTTTGAAAGTGTCTACCTACAACTTTTTTTGTAACCTGTTGACGATATTATATTTTATGATAGACTAAAACAAAAATGGAGAGGGATTTATGAAAAAAACAGCTTTTCTTTTTTTGTTTATGTTTTTATCCGGATGTGCAACATCTAAAACATTGATGGCGCCTGACGGAGGGGAATTTCATCATATTAATTGTTCCGGCACTATGATGACTTGGGCTGAATGTTATGAAAAAGCAGGAAAGCTTTGTCCTCACGGCTACACGGTGCAGAATATAATAGGGCAAAATCAAGGCTCCACAGCAACTTTTAATCAGTTTGGCTTTTTTTCAAGCCCTGTTGTCATGCGGGAACTTTTTATCACCTGTAATGAAAACGCAAAGCCTGATGAGCAGGAAATAACGATACATAATGAGGAAAAAAAGAGTTATGACACAAATAAATAAGGATAATCGGGAAGAAAAAATCAAGCTCTCCCTGACGTATACTGAAATCCAAAAACTCGAAAGGCTCAAAAATCTTGATACAATAAAAGGGAAAAAAGGAGCTTTACATTATCTGCTGCATGAACGGTATACAACGGAAAACGTGCCTTATGAAAAAGAGTTCCTGGAAAAGGTTGTCGATTTTTTCAATAAAAAAATTTCCGGTGAAGAATTTAATGCCTTTATTCTCGAAATTGCAAAAAATAAAAAAAGTGAAATGATATTGCTTTTTGACAGCGTATTTTTTCAGCCGCAGGCAGGTGAAATTATACGGAAAAGTTATTCCATTTCTCATAGCGATAAAGAAAGACTGGATCAAATTGTTGCGAGTTTAAAAGGAAATAATATTTTCAAAAGAAATTTTACCCAGTCAATAGTTATTCGTCTGCTTTTGCAGAATTTTCAAGTGTATCAGGAAATGTCTGATGACGTGTGCATACGGAAATTAATTACATTCAAAAGTAAACTGGAGGAACTGACAAACGCATACGGCAAGGCGGAATCTGACTGTCTGATTGAGGAAATTATAAAAAAATATCCTGTTTTCAGCAGCGAATTTGAAGAACATCTTAACTATACAGATCAGCTATATGAAATGAGTATTTATCTAACTGATTTTATAAGCAAAATTAAACAAAATCAAGGAGAATAAAAATGGATAATAAGATTGAAACGTGTGAATGTGAAAATTTAATGAAAACCGATAATCATAGAACGCATGTTGACGGTACTTTTTATCAGCTGCCGAAATTGCCTGTCGTTTTGCATGATAGCCGTGGCTGTGTGTATCTTGACAAAGAACAATATGATCTTTGTGTTCGAGTTGGAGAAATTTCTGAATCTTTAGGTGGGAAAGCTCCTAAAATTAATATTAGAAAAGGGATTTCAAATATCAGAGGATATATGGTTTGTCCTTTGGCTGATGCAAAAAAATGTCCTAAGTATACAGGCAGAAAATAAGGAAAAATTTACTAAAGAGACAGGTTTGAAAAAGGTAAAAAAACGACTTGAAGAAATTTCAAGCCGTTTTTTTGTGCTTTGTTGGTTATACGGCTTTTTCTTTCAGGCAATCTGCTATCCAGACTTTTATCAGGGATTGTCTGGTAATACCGATTTTTTGGGCTTCACTGTCAATGCTCTCCACCATCCAGGCAGGAAAATCAATATTGATACGCTTCATTTTATTGGGGCGATATGCCTTGTCCATTTCTGCATAAGGAATGACACATTCCCCCTCATCAAAAAGTTTGTCAAATTCACTCGCTTTCATACAGTCTTTCCTCTATTTTATGTGCCCGGCGTACAGAGATAATTCTTATGGTATCATTTCTGCATGTAATGATTGCCGTCCATATCTTATTATTGAGTTTTCCAACATAAGCATAACGTTTTTCGTCCTCAAATATCAAGGGCAGTACAAGCAAATTTTCGTCTTTGAAGAGAGCTTTAGCTTCCTCAAAATCAACGCCATGTTTTGCTTTGTTTGATATGCTTTTGTTGATGTCGTATTCAAAAATCATATAAAAACTATATAATTTTTATACAAAAATGACAAGGAAAATTTGCCGGCGTAAAAATAAAGTTAAACAATATGTAGGTACTTTTATTTTCTGTGTTTTTTTCTTTGCAGCAGAAATTGTATTCTTTCTCTGCTGAAATTGGAAATAAAAAGTCCGGCAATGGTGAGGAGTGTTCCTGCAATTAAAAGCAGGCTCATGGGTTCGTCCAGAATAATTACCGCAGTTATCACGGTAATAACCGGGATTAAATAAATATACACACTGGTTTTTATGGCTCCCAGTACTTTAACTGTATAATTCCAGGTGACAAAGCAAAGAGCAGAAGCCCCAATGCCTAAATAGAGGATATTGAAAAGATTTGTCATATTTTTAAAATTATCAATTTCAAAATGGGTATCAAAAAGAAAAAGTGTGGGAAGCATAAAGAGAATTCCGTAAAAAAATGTTTTTCGCGTTGCCGTAATAACAGGAAGTCCAAACTTGCTTATTTTCTTGGTAAAAAGGGAATAGCAAGCCCAAACAAGAGCAGCTGAAAGAGCCAGAATATCGCCAAGGGGATTTAATTGCAGTTTGGAACCATTAAAACTGATCAAAAAAATTCCGCTGATGGCAACAATAAAGCCAATAAAAAAGTTACGCTGTAATTTTTCTTCTGATTTCATAAAGAAATAAACCAAAAGCGCTGTCAGAAAAGGCGAAATGCAGACAAGAACTCCCACATTGGAAGCCATGGTATAGGTCAGGGCAATATTTTCCAGCAAAAAATACAGATAGGTTCCGGTAAAGCCTGCACCGGCAAAAATAAGTTCATGCTGAACATTAATGGCTTGTTTCGTGCCGCGGGGAGAGAGCAGAAATAAAATCAGCCAGCCTATGCAAAAGCGAATAAATAAAATTTCCACAGGCTGAAAATCATTCAGCAAAACTTTGGTGGAAATAAAGGTCGTTCCCCAAAGAAAAACAGTGAAAAATGCGGCTGAATGTCCTTTATATTCTTCTGCAAGCATGGCTTTTATCCTTTGTCAGTATGGAAGAAACGTTTATAATTTTCTTTTTGTCAAAACGCAATAAAAAATAATGTAATATGCCATTATGTAAAAAGTTTCATTAAAACAAAAAGACCGCATGGTGAGCGGTCTTTTTGTTCTGTGAGCAAAGATTTATACGGAAAAATAATCACGCTGTAAATATGCTGTCGTAATATTTTTAGTCTATGATGCATTTTACACGTTGTTTTTAAATGGTTTCCGGTTTTAATCTTACTCGAAAGGTTTTGGAGATTCTCAATAATTACCGGAAATATCCTTGGCAGAGTTTGTTGCTTTTTTTCCAGGCAAAGCTGGCTAAAAAGGCATGAATGACAGTTGCGCCTGCAAGTGCGGTTATGCCTGAAGTGTCTCTGTCAGGCAGAACTTCCACTAAATCCATGCCAATCACATTAATTTTTGTACAAATTTTTCGCAGCATATACAAAGCCTGGCGGGTTGAAAAGCCTTCCACTTCCGGCGTACCTGTGCCGGGAGCAAAGGCGGCGTCAAGAAAATCAATATCAAAAGTCAAAAAGACTGGACTTCCCTGGACTCTGGACAGCGCTTCTGCAATGATTTCATCACAGCCGCGGTGATGCAGTTCATCGCCTAAGACAATCCGCATGCCTTTTTCTTTTGGGTAATCCAAAACATGCCTGTCATACAAATGCCCGCGTATGCCGATTTGTATGGATTTTTCAGGGATAATCAATCCTTCATTAATCGCATGATAAAAAGGTGAACCATGATTATAGGGTTTGCCAAAATATTCTGGAATAGTATCACTGTGTGCGTCAAAATGCAAAAGTGCGGTAGGTTCTTTTTTGGCTTCATACATTGCCCGCAGTTCTGCAAGGGTGATGCAGTGGTCTCCCCCTAAAACGATCGGCACTGTTTTTTTCCTATAAAAAGGAACTAAGTGTTTTTGTATTGCATCCAGACTTTCAGCCGTATAGCCGGGGATAGTCGGACTGTCTCCATAATCAGCTATAGTCAGATTTTCTAAAATATCCACATCAAGGACAGGACAATAAGGCTTTAAAATCAGTGATGCCTCACGCAAGGCAGCCGGTCCAAAACGTGTTCCCGCGCGAAAGGACGTTGCAGAGTCAAAGGGAACGCCAACAATAGAAATATCCGTTAAATCATCTTCCGCTGCCTGAGGCATGCGCATAAATGTTCTAATTCCAGAAAAACGTGGTATTTCAAGAGAATTTACTGCTTTCATGAGTTAATCCTTTTTCTTATCCAAAAATCAAATTAGGAAGCCAAAGCACAATTTGAGGGAACAAAATTAAAAGAATGAGGAGGAATGCCTGCAGGAAAATAAATGGAACAGCTCCCCGGTAAATATCTTTTAATGTAACTTCTTTTGGTGCTACAGCCCGCATATAAAACAAATTAAGCCCGTAAGGCGGAGTGATATATGCCATTTGCATATTGACAACAAATAAAATACCAAACCATACAGGGTCAAAGCCCAAACCAATGATAATAGGAATATAAATAGGCATGCACATGAATAAAATGGCAATATCGTCCATAAACATTCCTAAAATGAAAAATGAAATCTGGATAAGCGCCATAACAACAATGGGGTTTGGATTAAGCCCAAGAACAAGGGATTTAATCATTGTTGTTGCACCAAGCCCAGTATAAACCTTACTGAAAATAAGTGCTGCTATAATAAGGTAGGCCGCAAAACCGCAAATGGAAAATGTTTGCTTTAAACTTGCCCTAAGCATTTCAAGAGTAAGACGTTTTTTGATGGCAGCACAGACAAGGGCACCTGCTGCGCCGATGGCAGCTGCTTCTGTCGGAGAGGCAAGTCCCATAAAAATTGTCCCTAAAATAGAAAAAATAAGCGCCAGAGGAAGAGCCAGTTCTAAAAGAGCCTTGGCTTTTACTTTGACACTGACAGTTTTCTTTGCTTCCAAAGCCGGAGCATATTCAGGTTTAATCCATGCAAGAATAATAATGTAAAGAATATAAATCAGGGACAGCAAAATACCGGGAATAATGCCGCCTGCAAAAAGTTTTCCAACTGAAACACCGCTGATAAAAGCATACATAACCATCATCATGCTGGGCGGAATTAAAAAGCCTAATGCTCCGCCAGCCTGAACAATACCAACAGCGAGAGACTTATTATATTTCTTTTGGAGCATGGCTGGAACAGCAATAACCCCCATGGACAAAATAGTTGCAGAGCTTACTCCCAGCATTGCTGCCATTAATGCACAAAGAAGCATGGTGCCAACACCTAATGCTCCGCGAAGTCTGCCGGAACATAAATAAACGGTGTCGAATAAATCCCTGCCTATTTTTGATTCATGGAGGACAAAGCCCATGAAAATAAAGAGAGGCACAGCACTCAGGACAAGGTTGTTCATAAGGTCAATGGTTGCAAAATAAACAATATCCAATGCCTCAAAGCCCCAAAGAAAAATTGCGGCAAGGGAGCCGACAGCTCCAAGACAGTAAACAATAGGCAGGCCTGTAGCCATTAAAAGCAGCATGGAAAGAAACATAAAAGCTGTGGTTGAATATGCACTCATTGTAATTCCTCCCCAGTTACTGCAAGCCAGAGGTTACGGATAAAATCAGAAATTGTTTGTGCAAAAGTAAGAACATAGGCAATAGGGATAAGGGCTTTCCAGTGATAAATAGGCTGACCCCATGCGGAGGTGGAAATTTCGTTTAACTCCCATGATTCTACAGCATATTTACAGGTTAAAGAAATGATGCTGACAAAAAATACCATGGTAAAGATATAGGTGATGCAATGGACAACAGCCTGCGTTCTGGGGTTCCATTTTGAAGAAAACAAATCCACTCCAACCTGGACCTTTTCATAGACAGAACAAGGACCTGAATAAATCATATAAATACCAAAAATCATGGAGCTTAACTCTGCACCCCAAACAGTGGGGGAATGGAAAGCATAACGCATAATAACTTCAAAAAGCATAATGCCAATCAGTGGAAGAATAAGCCACATTGTGAATGAACTGATAAAATTATTGGTGTTGTCAATCCATTCCACAATTTTCTTTACTATCATCATAATTAATCCATTATCTTTTGCTGATGTTAAAATAGTCTGGGCAAATCAGGGCAGGCAGGCTGCCCTGATGTTAGAGGATTAAAGTCTTCCTTTTTCTTTGGCAAATTGCTTTAAGATTTCTACGCCCTTTGCAAATTCCGGAGAACGTTTTGCTTCATCGTCCCAGACTTTAATTGCAGCCTGAAGAATTTCCTTTTGGTCTTCAAGGGAGAAGGAGGTTGCTTTATCTTTGAAGATTGTGCCGATAATACGCATGCTTTCATTGGCGGTGAAGAAGTAGTAATCGTTGACAGCACAGTCAGCAGCAGCCTTGAAGATTGCTTTAATGTCAGCAGGGAAGGAATCCCAGAGTTTTTTATTGATAATCAAGGTATCAGTGATGGGGTCAATAAGAGGAGTTACATTGATATACTGGGCAACTTCATAGTATTTAGTTTCTTCATATTCAAAAGCATTGCCGTAAAGAACACCGTCAACCTGACCAGTTGAAAGTGCCATGTAAATGTCTTCAACAGGAAGGTTGACACAGCTTACACCCAGGTTTGTGAGCATTTTTGCAGCAGCGCCAACAGCACGGATTTTTAATTTTCTGAGTTCATCAAGGGATGTTACAGGAGTTTTTGTTAAAAGCTGATAAGCAGATGCTCTGGTTGGTCCAAGATAAACAACACCGGCATCTTCGTACTGCTTTTCAAAAATTTCCTTTAATCCTCTGTGTTTATACAATATTTGTGCTTCTGTTGCATCCATCCAGGCCATTGGAAGACCAGATTCCAAAGTACCGGTTTTCATTTCTGCAAAATGGTGACCCATGCCGTGACCAATATCAATCATGCCTGTTTTTACAGATTTCAAAATATTATTGGATCCAACAAGTTCTCCGCCGGAGAAAATTTGGATTTCTACTCTGCCGTTTGACATGGCTTTTATATTATCCGCAAACCCCTGGGCGATTTGCAGAGTGGTTGCCGGATAATAGGTTTGCAATTTGAGGTTGTACTCGGCAGCTTGAGAAATGCCAGCAGAAAATAAAACGGCTGCGCATATTGCCAGGGCTTGTTTTAATAATTTTTTCATAGTTCCTCCCAAAGAGCAGCTAAAATGTTAAATGTTGTTTCAACTGATGCATCAGTTAATTTTCTTATATAAAACTTTTTAAAAAATGGAAAGACTTTTTTAAAAAAATTGTGATTTTCTTAACAAAAAAGATTATAACCTGTTATAATTATAAAATATTTTTTATCATATTTTCGGATTTTCTTGTTGACTTGATATTTTATTTGATATAGTTTGAAAAAAAGGATAATAATAAAAGGAAGATATGTAATGGATTCAACGCATGCTGAAAAGTCTGCACGGGAAAAAGTTTATGAATATTTGTTAAAACAAATGCGGGAGGGAGTGCTTCTTCCAGGAAGTACATTAAATTTAAAAGATATCAGCAAAAAACTTGCCATGAGTAATACGCCGCTGCGGGATTCTCTCATTAAGCTTGAGGCAGAGGGTTTTTTAACTATTTATCCGCGCAGCAAGGTTGTGATTAATTCTTTGGAATATGAGGATTTTCCCTTTTTATATGGGACTATCGGCGCCATTGAAGCTCTGCTTGTGGCAGGTTCAATAGATGCTTATACGCCGGACCATTTGGAATATTTGTATAAAAAAAATGAAGAAATGCAAAATGCTTTAGATGAAGACGATATGGTGACCTATGATAAGTGCCATTATGATTTTCATGCTGTTTTTACGGAACTTTCGAAAAATGTTTTTGCTGAACGAATTATTACTCCAATTAAAAACAGACTTTGGGATTTTCCACGGAAGAACTTTACCAGAGAATGGTATCAAAATGCCATTAAAGAGCATGAACAAATTGTTGATTCCATAAAAGAAAAGAATATCGCAAAAATAGAATATATTATTAAACAGATTCACTGGGGAATTGATTATAATTTGCATTATATCAAAAAAGCTTATGGTGTTTCCAAAAAAGCAGGTTAAGTCTTTTTGCTGAATAAAAAGTCTTTTGTCTCTTTTACCGGGCTGGCAGTATTGACATTAAATTTTAGTTGATATATCAATTTGTATAACAGTTGTTTTTTATAACTATTATATCACCAATGATTGAGGTAATTATGAAAATAAATATTTTTTTCCGCAGTCTGACAGGATTGATTTTTTGTTTTGCTTTTGCAGGTTTTACTTTTTCTTCTGCAAAAGCAGAAAATCGCATTGCTCAAACGTATTATGCCCCTAACATGGCGATTGCCTATGATACGTTTATTGATGCTGTCAATGCAAAATTACCCCAGCTGAATATTCAAAAATTTTATGGCAATCAAATAGTCAGTTCAAAAAATTTACTGGACAGTGTTGAAAACGGCATGGTTTATATCGGACATATTGTACCTCATATGTACAGTAAAATAAAAGCAGGGAATATTATCGCTGCCATGCCTTTTGTCACAAACGACGCAAAAGATGCCGCCGCGCTTTTTTATGAGGAAAAATTTATTGATTTCGCGGAACAGGAATTTAATAAATATGACTTGAAACTTGTCGGTATTACCTGGGCGTCTCCTTATCATCTTTTGACAAAGAAGAAAATTAATTCTCTTGCTGAATTGGAAGGCTTGAAAATTCGTGCTATCGGCACAACTGCAAATGTTTTATCACAATTTGGGGCTGTTTGTTTAAGCACTGCACCAGAGGATTTGTATATGGCTCTTGAAGACGGAACACTTGACGGAGTTGTGCTGGGTTCTGCATATGAATATAAGCAGGCTGATTTGTATGAAACAGCAAAATGATATAATTTAACTCCCCTTGCTGATCCGATTGTGGATTATTTGGTAATGTCCAAAAATAATTGGGAGTTATTGTCTGATAATGAACAAAAAATCATTCTTGAAGAAGCCCGAAAAGTACAAAATTTATGGTATGAACAAGTTTCTGAAATGGAACTGACATTGCGGAATACTCTTTTTAAAGATACCTGTTATTCCTTTAGTGATGAAGATGTAAAAAAACTGCAGTATGCTGTGCAGGAATATTTAAGTGAAGTAATGGCAAATGATTCATCTCTGGAACAGGGGATTAATATTCTTATGAAGCATGCTCAGAAATAATATATTTTTTACATATGGATAAAGAAAAAGACCTCTCAAAAAGGAGTGGTCTTTTCTCTGTTTTTTTTTATAAAAGATTTTTAGAAAATCAGAAAGCCCAAAGGAATACCCACTACGCAAACACTGATGAAAATAACAATCATGCCTGGAACAACATATTTATATATTTCCTTTGCAGTTATCCATTCTGTGTTGCCGAACATCAGCGCAGACATGGGAGAACCGGCAGGGGTAAGCATGGCAAGGGCAAGACAGAAAATCATCAGCACGGTAATCATAGCCGGGTCAATGCCAATAGCCACAGCAAAGGGGTAAACGATTGAGAACATGATCGCGCCGCAAATGGCATTGTTCATAAATTGGGTTGAGACGATAGTAATAACAATAACAAGGAAAATAAAGACAAGGGGTGAAAGTCCGTTGAAAATCACGCTGAACTTTTCGATCAAAAATGTGTTGATGCCTGTGCTTTCAGCGTTGAGGGCTGTGGTGAAGGGAAGCATGGCAGCAGTCAGGAAGATGCAGTCCCATTGCACATCACTGGAGGCTTTTCTGAGGTTGATCATGGCCTTGTTGCCAAAGCGCAGGAAGACAAACACACCAAGGATGAGGAAGGCAACACCATGAGCACCAATGCCGCGTAAAATTTTTGTAACAGCCCATGCTTTTGGCATAACACTTGGAGCAACAAGCAGAACAACCAATAAAACCAGCATGGAAATAATAATTTTTTGTTGATAGTTGATTTCTAAATCCTTAGGGTCAAAAGAATCCTTTGTCACGAGTTTTAATTTTTCAACATCCAGTCTGAAAAGGAATTTGCCAAGGAACACATAGCCGATAATGGCGGCAATACTGATAGGAAGGGAAAGGGAAATATAGAGGGAATATTCAAGCTGATAGCCGGCAGTATTGGCAAACATGCCAAGCACAACCATTTGCAGAACTTTCCAGGGGAAGAGAGCTAAACCAACCAAGCTGGAATAGACAACCCCAACAACCATGTAAGAGGATAAATGATCGCCTTTCTTATAGCCCAACTGATCCAAAATACAGTATAAAATTCCCCAGCCTACAACAATAACAGGAACGGATGAGGTCATGGCAGACATGAGGAAAACCACAAAGAAGAAGGTAAAAATCAAAAGCCAGGGCTTACCTAAAACAAGTTTTCTTGAAATAAAGTAGGTTGCAATAAACTTGCTGACGCCGGCAGAATCCACCAGAGAGGCAATGAGCAGCATGCCCCACATCAATAAAACTGTATTGTTCCCAAAGCCGTCTTTCATCAGACCTGCCAGGGGGGCATAACCGGTCAGGCTCAGGGCAATAAAGCCTAAAATACTGGGCCATACCTGATCAACAAAAGTCCAGCCAAAGAGCAGGGCAAGGAATATGCCTAAAATTTGCATACCAAGAGGGGTAATGGGAGCAGGGGCAGGCAAATGCCCAAAACCAAACATAATAACTATGGTAATAACGGCGTTGATATAATATGTTATACTCTTTTTGCGAAGAGTATCCGCATCGAGGGTAGCTTGCATAACATCTCCTGAAAGTGGATTATTTTTATGGTGTTATGTTTTGTTCTAAAATGGAGAAGTCTCCACTTTAGAACAATGTATTATGCTGTGTATCTTGTTTGAATTTTGCTATAGTCTTGTGTAGAGAGGGAATTCAAAACTGATAGCATCGTGTTCACACGCAATACGGCAGCAGCCACAGTGCCAGCATTCCTGAGGAAAACGAACTTCAGGCTTTTCCTTGCCCATTTCCAGCAAATAGCCAGGGCAGCGAGTTACACATTTACGGCACTTTTTACATTTATTGGCATCAAATACAGGAGGCATCTCTTTACTCCTTTGAGTTATGTTAGTTTATGAGTGAAAATTAATTATTTATTTTGTCCAGTCAAAACTTGGGTTACCGTCCTTATCAAGGGTGGTAATCAGGCATTTATTCAAGCTTGGGTCAAGGTTTGGATAATCAACACGGCGATACATGGCGCGTCCTGATTCTTTGCGCTGCATGCAGGCTTGAATGTAAATGCGCACCAGTTTGAAAAGTTCCATACTTTCGCGCACACGCATCAGTTCGCGCAAGGTGGTTGCTTCAAGGCGGGGAACGTATTCTTCAAGGGTTTTCATGCTCTTGAGTGCCTGGAGCATACCTTTTTCTGATCTGCTGAAACCAAGGTAATAATCCATAACCTGACGGATTCCGTCTTCAAATTCTGTATAGGTGACAGCTTTTTCAGATTTTGTTTCTTTGAAATGAGAGAAAATATCAGCATGCAGGGCTTCAAATTGGCTTTCTTCCACGCTTGGCATAGCCACGGATTTGGAGCGGATTGCAGCGTGTTGTCCGGCAGTCCAGCCAATACCCATGCAGCAGGAGAATGTAGCAAGTAAGCTTGCGGCAAAAAGGTTTTTGATGGGGGTTTCCTGTTCATCATCACACTTAATCACGCCGCCGATCATGCGTTCACCGATTTCAACTTCCAAAGGTTCTTTGGTGAAGTCAATATTGCGGGCCTTGCAGTAATCCAGGTACGTTTCCTTGTCGCCGGGCATAAGGTCGTATTGCAAATGGCGTGCATCTTCCGGATCGAAGTGGCGCATATCCATATAGAACGGGCCTTTGCCTTCAATAGCTTCCTGGAATGTGCCCATAAGCTGGTCACGGCGTTTGCAGTTTTCCCAGTGTTCAGGATCGTATTTGCCCATGAAACGTTCACCAAGAGCATTGAGTTCATGGCCGCCCATGTTGTTGATGCCGTTCATGCCGGGGGCGCCATAACCCTTTGGCAGCAAGGTACCCTTGTCAGCAATATCAATATTTAATACAGCAGCGCCGGCTTCAAGCGGCAAAATAATTTGGCTGCCGGTGATATAAGGAGAATACCAGCAGTTGAAAGGCTTGCGGGTGGAGTTTGTGGAAACGCGCTGAGCAGACAAACCAAAAGCAATTACAGCGGTCTTGCAGCGGATAACAATGAAATCACCGTTCAAAACGTTGAAACCAACACAGCCGGCAATGCGGTCGCCGTCTTTCAAGAGTTTGGTCACAAAACAGTTATTGACAACCTTGACGCCAAGTTTCTTGATATAGCTGGCAATTTTTGGTTTTACAGTATAGCCTTTGTTGATGTGAATCCACCAGGGGCCGGGCTGACCAAAACCAGCGGAACGAACATAGGTGCCGTCAGGATTGCGTTTGAGCTCAATGCCTGAATCTTCCAAAACTTCCAGACAGGGACGCATGGCTTTATAGAGATTATAAGCAATATTGTCGGTAATGCCGGAAGTTGGGGTTACATAATATTTGCGCATATCTTCATAGGTATCGTGTTCAGCTTCGTTGAGAACAGCCATAAAATGGTCGTTGCCGCCGCCGATATTGCCTGAGCTTTCTAAAACGCCTTTATCTACAAGCAAAACATCAACGCCTTCTCTTTTGGCAGCAATGGCAGCACCACAGCCGGAAATACCGGAACCAAGGATGAGGACATCTGTTTCGTAGGTTTTCGTTGAGAAATTCATTGAAATCTCCTTTTCAAAAATTCATGGGTTTGTGAAATAAGTATTTACGTTGTCTTATGTCCTTTATTCTGCAAGGATGAGACCGTTCACAAAAAGTATTGTTATTCTAGTAAGTTATTGTATAGAAAAAGGAATGAAGCAAAAGGAAGGGCAAAGAATAGTGACAATTCTGTCAGTGTAGGAATGGTATAAAAGTTGATAAATTTAGTATATTACGTAAAACAGCGCTTGGACTTTGATATTGACAAACTTGTCACTGTATGTCACAATTGACATTGTTCGTTATAAAAATATCTTGAGTGCTTATTGTGGAGTCTATATGCTTCTCGACCAGTATGTTTTTTCTTTTAGTCAGCAATTTCCTGCTTTTGCAATCAATACCAGAAATGAAGTGATTTGGTGGAACAAAGCCAATGAAGAGCTCACCGGACTTAGTGAAAAAGAAATTTTGCACACAACAGAATATTGGAAAGCATTTTTTGAGACGAAAAAGCCTCTTCCTCTTGATATACTCCTTATAAAAGAACCTGTTCTGGAAAATCAGTTTCAAAGTTTAAATTTTTCTGGCGGGAGTTGTTTTGGCTTTTTCAAGATTGAGAAAGGCTTGCAGGATAAGAGTCTGCTCTGGATAACTGCCGGCAGAATTTTTGATGAGGAGCAGAAACTTGTGGGGGCAATGATGTCCTATCAGCCCATTTCACTGCGGCATTTATATTGGAACAGTCCTTTGCTTTTGGAAGTTATTACGCGGTTTCCTTTTCCCATTGCCATTACGCTCAATGGAGATATTACTATTGCGAATATTCTTTATGCTGAACTCTTGGGCTGTCATTCCACAAAAGAAATAGTGGGCAAGCCCTTCAAAAATTTTCTTTTTGGCACTGACCGGGCTTTGTATGAAGAAATAAAGAATAATCAGTATCGCGATATGCAAACGGGCAGGGAATATCAATGGAAATTTGCCGTAGGAAATGAAATCCGCTATGTTACGCAAATTCCTACTATTTTTCGAAAGGATACAGATGTTGTTGCTGTCAGTACCTTTATTGATAAAACCAAAGAAATTCAAAAGGCAAAACAATTAACAGAAGAAAAAGAAAAACTGCTTGCTGTGAACAGGGATTTATTGAAGCAATTGCAGGGAAAACAGGGCTTTTTTGTCAGCGAATCACAGCTGATGGAAAATGTTATGGAAAAGGCGCTCAGGCTCGCGAAAAGTGATATCAATATTATGCTGCTGGGAGAAACAGGTACAGGCAAGAGTCTTATGGCAAAAATTATCCATGAAGCCGGGGCAAGGCGTGACAAGCCCTTTGTTGTCGTCAACTGTGCGGCTATTCCTGAAACGCTCATGGAAAGCGCGTTTTTTGGGCATGTTAAAGGCGCGTTTACCAATGCCCATTCAGTGAGTCAGGGCTTTTTGGAAGCAGCCCATGGCGGAACGCTGTTTCTTGATGAAATAGCAGAATTATCTCCAGCCATGCAGGCAAAACTCCTTCATGCCGTGGAAAATAAGTTTTTTACGCCGCTGGGAAGCACAGTACAAAAAGCCTGTGATATTCGCATTATCAGTGCAACCCACAGAAATTTAAACCAAATGCTTCGGGAAAAGAAATTGCGTGAAGATTTCTTTTATCGGATTTGCGTTGTGGATTTATATTTACCGGCGCTTCGGGAACGTAAAGAGGATATTCCCTTGCTCATTGATTTCTTCCTCAATCGTTTCAGTGGGATAGACACACCCACGATCTTGCCGAAAGATATTTTACAGCAGCTGGTGGAGGCGCCGTGGACTGGCAATATCAGGGAACTGCAAAATGTTATTTTGCGTTATATTGCCACTGGGGAACTTTTTGAGCGAGAGCCCAAGCAAGAAAGGGAAAAGAAGGAAAACAGCTTTGACGAGGAAAAACTTTTTGACCTTGAATTTTGCAAGACAGAAGCGGAAAAGCGCTGCATAACGCACGCGCTGAGCAGTGCAAAGGGAAATAAAACCCATGCGGCTGAACTGCTCAATATGAACCTTAGAACCTTTCACCGCTACTGCGCAAAGTATAATTTATAAGACCTGCAAAGCTTGCTGCTAGATCTTTGCAAATTATATTTGTGGGTTATATTCTTTTCTGCCTCGAGAATACCCATTGTTTTCATGGTATTTCTTCTTGTTCAGATACATAACCTTGTCAGCTAAATCAATAAAGAATTCTTCCTCGGATTGTTGAAGAGGTTTTCTGTCCAGTATATTTTTATCAGGGCAAATAAAACCAATGCTGACGGTCATGATGCAGGAAACCGTATCCAGCAGATAGGGCTGCTGCAAATAATTTTGTATTTCCTGCAAGCGGTCAGGCATGGAATCGTCTTCTTTCTTCTGACAATAGAATACAGCTAAAAATTCGTCGCCCCCAAGGCGGGCAGCAAATTCACCGGGCAAAAGGCTATGGGATAGGCGCTTTGAAAATTCAATGAGCAGCTGATCGCCCACATGGTGTCCGTAGGTATCGTTGATGTGCTTGAAGTCGTTAAAATCCACCATGCAGACAAAGAGCACGGGATCACCTTGCTTATAACTGGTATTTTGGTGTTTTAAAAGTGCTTCCTGCAAAAGGGTATAACTCCATTTTCTGTTGGGCAGATTGGTCAGACTGTCTGTACGGTTTTGGCGCTGAATGATTTTATTCTTTGTTTTCAAGATGATAACAGCAGTTACCAGCATGGAGAGTAAAATACAAATAATACTGCAAAGCACAATATGAACAATTAGATGCTTAGCATTCAGCCAGCCGGAAACAGGGGAAATATTGAGGTACCAGGTGGCATTTCGAATAGGAATGGCAAAGGTATGCATATTGGTGTCAAGAGGCGTGTCAGAAGCAATAATGGTTTCCGGCTCACCAGTAACAGGAGAATAACGCCATAAACTATAGGATAAACCAGCCAGGGATAAATCATCATAATTGAGGCGGGTTAAAATTTGCGGAAAATCATAGGTGATGAGCACAAAACCCCAGAAATATTCGTTGTCCCCAGAAAATTCGTTGGCTGAAGGGGTATGCGGCATGGGCAGTGTTTCTTGATGAGCAGCGTCTTTAGGAAGAAATATTGCCTGTCTGAAAGCAAGTCCCTTTCCTCCCTGTATGAGATTAAAAGGCCCGGAAATGGTGATTTCTCTGGTAGTTATAGCAAGCATTGCCTCGTCTTTACGTTCTTTGTTTGCCAGTAAATTGTGTCCGAGCGCCTTTTTGTTCTTCTCATATGGAAAAACATGGCTGACAATGCCGTCTTTTGCCAGATTGATATTCAGGGTTTCAGGAATAATCTTGATTAAATGCCCGGCAATTTCTTCATAAAAATCTGTTTTCCCGTTTTGCCAGGTGATAACAGAAGCTAAAACCTGCAAACTTTGCGCAAAATTTTCAAAGGTGAGTTGGGTCTTTTGGGAGAAATACTCACCGTAAATATTAACGTGCTCTAATTTTGTTTGATATTCTTTTTGACTGGAATAATACAGAAAACAGCCTGCAAAGGAAAAGGTAATTAAAAGCGAAAGAATAAAAATATAAATAGGCTTTATGCGTATTCCTTTTCTTCTTTCATAGGAAAAATTAGACATAACTTTATCCTCATAGTTTTAATTTTTGTAGCTTTAATAGTCTGTTATGTCAAACGAAAAAGAAAAACTGGCGCTGAAAGCGGCTTTGGATAACGTGGATAGCCGCATTATGTATACTGTTGGAAAGGCTGCCGCAGAAATGGATTTTGTCCCGGATTGTTTATGGCTGGGTATTATTTCCATTTCAGGCAAAAATATCTTTTTTGACAGAGGAATTTTCCATGATTAAATACTGTGAGGAGAGAATGTATGGCCAAGCTCTATAACAGCGCGTGTTACTGCATGAATTTAAGGTGCTGTGCCAATGCCATTTCTGATTTTTATGATAAAGAATTGAAAGAAACCGGCATGTCAATCGCCCAGTATTATTTGCTGATTAATTTGAAAAGAATGGAAAATGCCAACATTACCCATTGGGCGGAGCGTGTGGGACTGGAGCGCAGTACCATGGTTCGCAATATTAAGGTATTGGAAGCTCGCGGGCTTATTGAACAAACTCATGGGCACGGAAAAACGTTTTCCTTATCAGAAACGGGTAAAAAAGCATTAGACGAAGCTATTCCTGTTTGGGAACAGGCGCAGAAGAAAATGGAATTATTTTTGGGAGAAGAAGATTCCAACGCCATTTTGCGCATTGGCAGTAAATTGCAGGAGCTGGCGAAATTAAATTAAAACGGGAACTGATAAGGAATTTTGACCGTTATTTTGACACGATTAGGCAATTAATCGCGAGGATTAGCACTTTTTTTCGTTTTGCCGTTTTGATATTCTGCTTTTAAAATCGGGAAACGTATAAAAAGGGCGTTCCATATGGACAGACGAATGTTTATGAAAAATGGTTTGCTGGCAGTTTTAGGAACCGGACTGACAGCGCAGTCTGTATTATTTCCCCATAAAATGGCGCATGCCGCTTCAGCAGAAGGAGACAAAAAAATGAAAATCCTCGTTTTGACAGGCAGTCCTCGTAAAAATGGCAATTCTAATACACTGGCGGATAATTTTATTAAAGGTGCCACAGAAAAAGGGCACGAAGTGGTGCGTTTTGACGCGGCAGAAAGGGAAGTTCATCCGTGTATTGCCTGCAATTCCTGCGGCATGGACGGTCCTTGTGTTTTTGATGATGATTTTGAATTTGTGCGCAAACATATTATTGATGCAAAACTTGTGGTTTTTGCAACCCCCATGTATTATTTCGGCATTTCCTCTCAATTGAAAGCGGTGATTGACAGATTTTATGCAATCAACGGGCAAATTCATGTGCACAAAAAGGCAGTTTTATTGATGTGCTATGCCAATAATTCCCGTCAGAATGAACTTCCTATTGTCACCCATTATGAAGAATTGCTGTCCTATTTGGGCTGGGAAGATGCCGGAAGAGTGATTGCGCCCGGCGTATGGACTGAAGGTTCTGTGCAAAGAACAAAATTCCCTGCCATGGCTTATGAACTGGGCAAAAGCATATAAAGAGAAACTGGTTCTATGACCAGAAGAGCATTTTTACAGTGTTTGGCAGGCGCTTTGCTTGTGAGCGGCGGACTTGGCGGAGCCGGTTATGCCTTTATGCAGAAAAAAATGTTTGGTGCCTTGCCCGATGAGGAGCTCATCAAGGAATTCATGCGTTCCCCTCATTATTATAACGGGGAGTTTCACAACCTTGTGGAACATGCTGTTTTGAGTGATAAAAGTTCAACGGTTATGGCACTTTTGCGATCTTTGTTTGTCAAAAAGGAAAATCCTGCGCCGCTCACGTCTTTGCCTACCAGAAAAGATGCTTTTGCAGGGCTTGATAAAAATGAAGATGTGCTTGTCTGGCTTGGGCATTCTTCCTTTTATATCCAGCTTGCCGGTAAAAGGATTTTGATTGATCCGGTTTTTAGCCCGTATGCGTCACCTGTGTTCTTTAGCGTGCAGGCCTTTGCCGGTGCAACTCCCTACACTGCGGACGATATGCCTGCCATTGATTATGTGTTTATTTCCCATGATCACTGGGATCATTTGGATTATCCAACGCTCATGCAGCTTGCACCAAAGCTTGGCAAAATAGTTTGCCCTCTTGGGGTGAAATCCCATTTATTGCATTGGGGCTTTGACCGGGAGCAAATTATTGACGGCGATTGGGGAGATGCTGTTGATCTTGCTGATGATTTGCGTGTGCATTTTGTGCCCTCACAGCATTTTTCCGGCAGAACGCTCACCCGTTATAAGACGCTTTGGTCTGGCTATGTGCTGGAAACGACGCGGCAGAAAATCTTTTTCAGCGGCGACAGCGGTTATGAAATACATTTTGCCCAAATTGGGCAGGCATTTTCTGATATTGATTTGGCATTGCTTGACTGCGGGCAATATAATGAACGCTGGAAATACGTGCATATGAACCCTGAGGATGCAAGTCAGGCAGCTCTTGACGTGCATGCAAAATATCTGCTGCCCATGCATATCGGTAAATTTTCGCTTGCCTATCATCCATGGTTTGAGCCCTTTGACCGGATCACAGCCGCAAGCAGGGATAAACCCTATACACTGCTTACTCCCATGATTGGCGAACGCCTTTCTCTTGCCGGTCTTTCTTCTGCCAATTTCTCTCCCTGGTGGAAAGCCGTACAATAAATTTAAAATGAAAAAGCCTGCATATGCAGGCTTTTTGTTTTTATACGAACACTATGTATTATGGAAGTTTGTTGTATTCTTCGTCAGTGACTGGTTCAAGCCATTCATTGCTGTTATTTTCGCCGGGAACTTCAACGGACAAATGCACAAACCAGCTGTCCTTTGCAGCGCCGTGCCAGTGCTTTGTGCCGGCAGGAATAATCACAACATCACCGGTTTTAAGTTCTCTTGCGGGTTTATCCCATTCCTGATACCAGCCGCGTCCGGCGGTGCAAAGCAAAATTTGACCGCCGCCCTTTGTGGCGTGGTGGATATGCCAGTTGTTGCGGCAGGCAGGTTCAAAGGTAACGTTTGCAATGGAAACACCTTTAGAAGAAAGTCTGTTCAAATAGCTGTTGCCAATAAAATATTGGACATATCTGGTATTGGGTTCGCCTTGCGCAAAGGGGCTGTTGAGTTCTGCTGGGATTTTGTTTTCATCAGCATAGGCAGATGAAAGAGAAAGGAAAAGCATAGAAAGAGCGAAAAGGCTCATGCGAACTGCGGTTTTAATTGTAGGAAAAAGCATAATGCCTCCATTTCATTGTTAAAGATGAATTTCATAACTGTAAAATAGAGAATTTATGTTTTTTCGTATAGACACAAAATTTGCAAAAACTTGCCTGATTTTGTCAAATCGAACGCTATGCCAGAAGTTTGATGTCTTCCCAAGTGAGATTGAAGCCCTTGAGATATTTATTCAGCCTTGCGGTATCGTCAGCACTTTTCTTCTTTTGTCTGGAATGGGCAAAGAGTTTGCGTCCTGCTTCTGAACGGGATTCTGCATGTTTGCAGATTGTCAGCACTTCTTCCAGCTGCACGGCGTCAAAGAGATCCCGTTCACAAACAGGTGGAAGTTTATGCAGGGAAAAGAGGGCATTTTGCAGGGGAAAACGTTCATTTTGAGGCTCTTTTTCAGGAGACTGGGATAAAATATTGTTTTTGCATTTGCTCCATTTTTTCTTGAGCAAGGCTATTTCCTGCATAACAATTTCAAGAGTGATTGAACCATACAGGGAATAAGTAGCCATGCGTTCTATGCTTGAGCTGAGTGAACGGAAATTGTTTTTCCATACAGCTTCAGGGCTGGTTGCAAAATCCAGATAGGCTTTTTTTGCTTCCGGCGTAAAGTCTGCAAGCAGGCCTTTTTCTTCTCTCAGACGCTGTATTTCATAGTTGATATTGGGTTCAATATCTTCTGGTCTTTCAATGAGGCTTGGCAGAGAAAATTCCCATAAATTGATACGGGCATAGAGATCCAGTCTGAAAAGCCCTTGCTTTATATCGTCACTCAGAACTTTGTTGGTTGCGCAAATAAGCTGAAAATCGCTTTGAACTTCTGTGTCAGCGCCCATGGGTAAATAGCTCTTTTCTTCTATGGCTTTCAAAAGCTGTGCCTGTAATTCCAGACTGAGCTCGCCAACTTCATCCAGAAATAAAATTCCACCGTCTGCAGTTTTGAGTAAACCGTTTCTATTGGTTGTTGCGCCTGTAAAAGCTCCTTTAATATGCCCAAACAGGGTGGAATGGGCCAAGTCACCATGGAGTGTGGCACAGTTAATAGAAACAAAATTTCCGCGCACAGTGCCGACCTTTTTCCTGAGCTCATAAATTCGTTTTGCCAGCTGGGATTTGCCAGAACCGGTTGGCCCAAGAAAGAGAATGGGGGCAGTGGAATGCATGGCAATGTGTTCAATATTGGAAATGAGCTTGTTAAAATTTTCATTATTGGTTGGAATGGAAGATTTGAGCAGCGACTGGGTATCATAATATTTTTTTTCATATTTACTGATATCGGTCAGCCATTTGCCAAAATTCGCCTCATGGATTTCCGGGATTAAAAGCGGGCCTGCGGCTTGTCTATTGCGGCGAACATAGACAATGCGGCAAGGCAGATGGCGAATATTGATCAGCATGGTGATAAGAAAAGAATGGGCAAAATGGTTGCCGCGGGCAAAGTAGAGAAAATAATCCTCCAGATCTGTGTAAAAATTGAATTTTGTAAACCATTCCGCAAAGATACTGTATATTTGATTGAAATTTTCAACGTTAAAATCTGAACTGGAATTAATCTTTACAAAACGGATTCTTGTCTCGCCCAGATGTGGCTTAACATATTGGAAGAAGAGTGGAATATGCTTGATATTGCTTGGGTTCACAAAAAAGATAATCCGGCTGATGGGAAAGTCGGGCAGCTTGAGTAATTGTATATATTGTTCCCATTGGTCAAGCATTTCTTTGACTTGTATAAAACGGTAATTTGCAGGCACTGTGGCAAAGATAATATTTTTTTTCATCAAATTTTCTCCTTTGTGGGGAAAAAGGATGTTTTAAAGGAACAAATCAAAAATACATCTGATAATAATCATATGTTTATCTGTTTCAGATAATATTCTGATATTATAAAAGAGTCAATATTCTTGTGATAATATTATATTCAATTGAAATTATTTATTATTTTTATTTATGTGATTTTTGGCACAATAATTGCTTTAGTATCAGCATCAAGATGAATAAACTGCATATAATATTGCAAGGAGTCTCTATGAATAAAATCCAAAAATCTTGGGGTACGCTGTATGAAACCGACATGCTCATACTGGGTACTGGTGCTTCTGGGATAGGTGCTGCGTTAAAAGCTTCTGAAAAGGGTTGTGACGCGTTGATGATAGGAAAGGGAACATTGGAAAGTTCTGGCTCTTTAGGTGGCGGCAACGACCACTTTATGGCAGTGCTTGATACTGATGAACCCCATGATGATAAAGAAACCTTTATTAATTTTTATATGAAATCAGCCTATGGTTATAAGCGTGAACAGCTTGCACAATGGCACGATGCATTCAAGCCTTGTCTTGCTGTGCTTGATGAAGTAGGCACAGAATTTAAGCCAAAAGAAGGCGGCGGACGTTTTCGTTCTGTTGGTTTTGGTCAGCCCGGTGCATGGTGGCTGCATATTGTCAACGGCCGCACCATTAAGCGTAATTTAGCAAAGAAAGTACGTAAATTAGCTGGTATCCATGTCCTTGATGATATCAATATTACCCGCTTGTTTGCTAAAGATAATCACATTACCGGCTGCATGGGCTTCAATGTTTTGACCGGTGAAACCGTTGCTGTTTCCTGTAAAGTTGCCATCAACAGCCTCGGCTGGCACGCACAAAGAGCCGGCAATAACTCCACAGGCAATCCCTACAACTGCTGGTTTACTCCATTTACCACAGGCAGTTATTTTTCATTAGCCTATGAAGTTGGCGCTGCCATTATCAATGCTGATATTTCCGGACGTACCACCATGCTTCCAAAGGGTTGGGGCGCTCCCGGCATGAACGGTATCAACAATATGGGCGGCCATGAACTCAATGCTCTTGGTGACCGTTTCATGGGCAAATACGACCCCATGTGGGAAAACGGCAAACGCCGCAACCAAATCATGGGCACAGAGCAGGAGCAATTAGAAGGCTATGGCCCTCCATTCTACATGGATATGCGTCACTTGAATAAAGAAGACGTTCACCACTTGCAATATGTGCTCATGCCTGCGGATAAGGAAACCTATTTGGATTACTGCGCTGCCCGTGGCATTGATTTCCATACAACTCCTCTTGAAGTGGAAATTGGCGAAATTGCTCTTTCAGGTATGCTTCTTGCCGATGAACGCATGGAAACAACAGTCAAAGGTCTTTTTGCCGGCTGTAACTTCACCAGTTTCTCAGGTGCAATGTGTGGCGGTTATGTGGCTGCCACCCATGCTGCTGACGATGCGAAATCTGCAAAGCAAGGCGTGCTTGATGATGCTGTGATTGAAGCTCATAAGGCAAAAGATATGGCTCCTCTTGAAAATACCAAGACAACAGGTCTCAATTACATGGAATTTGAAGGCCCTATCCGTCAGGTTATGGATTATTATGCAGGTTTCAGACGCAATATGCCCGGCATGAAACTGGCTTTGGATCGCCTTGAACTCATTACAAAATATAAAGATCAAGTGAAAGCAAAGAATTTGCACGACTTAATGCGCCTGCGTGAAGGCTTTGACCTTTTGGAACTTTGTAAAATCCACTTGGGTGCATGTTTGCAAAGAAAGGAAACAGGCCGCGGCATGTATAAACTTTCCGATTATCCACAGCTTGACCCAAGTCTTGATAAAGGTTTGGTTGTACAATGCAAAAATGGTGAACCAAGTTATACTTGGCTTGAAAAGACTGCATAAGAAGGAGAATAACTATGCCCCCAGTATTTAATAGTGAAAAATGTGTTCGCTGTGGAAAGTGCGTAAAAGATTGTCCTGCATATATTCTTGCTTTGGATAAAAAGAACGATAAAACTCCATACGTGATTGAAGAATATAAATTTGAATGCTGGCATTGCGGCAACTGCCGCATCAGCTGCCCAAGCGATGCAATCAGCTTTGAATTTCCTCTTTATACTTTAGTTTAAGACACATCATATAAGCCATTTTCCTTTGCGGAGAATGGCTTATTTTAACCTTTTTATTGTGAATTTAAAATCGTAACAAATTAGATCGTATGGTGAAAATTGTCAGGGCAATTTTCTAACGGAGGCTTTATGTCACAAGCAACTGCAAAATCTGATTTCTTGAGTTCAAATTCCTTGCTTATAAAATGGATAATTGCTTTTTGTATTCCTGCCGCTGTTTATTTTATTTTACCTGTAGACGGCAAAGAAATGACCCATGAAATGGGCATGTTTCTGGCTATTACCATTTTCATGGTTGTTATTTGGGCTTTTGGGCTTGTCAATGAAATTGCAACAGGTATCGTGCTGCCAGTTCTTTATGTGGCGCTGTGCCATGTTCCGGCTAAAGTGATTTATGCCGGCTGGCTTTCTGATGTTCCCAATACTGTTATTGGCGGTTTTATTCTCTGTAAAATTTTGCAGACAACCGGTCTTGGGAAACGTATTGGCTTAGGCTGCATGTATGCCATGAAAGGTTCCTTTGTGGGCGTTATTTGGGGACTGGCAACAGCTATTTATATTGTTTCTCCCTTTATTCCGTCTGCAAACGGCAAGAGTTTGATTTTCTGCGCAATTGTGATCAGCCTTTGTGAAGCTCTTGATATCAAGAAGAAAAGTACAGAAGCAACGGCGCTTATGATGGCAGCATTTTTGGCTGTAACCAGTTCAAAACTTTGTTATCTGACAGGCGGCGGAGACCTTGTTATTGGTATGAACCTGGTGAACGGTGTGACTGGCGGAACCACGACCTGGTTTGAATATGCTTTGTGGAACCTGATACCTGCAACTGTGTATACTATTATGAGCGTCGGCATTGTTGTTTTGCTGCTTCCTTCAAAATTGGATAAAGAGGCATTAAAACAAGTTCTTGTTTCCCGTTATAATGAACTGGGCGCCATGTCAAAAGAAGAAAAGATTGCAACAGCGTTCTTTGTCTTTACCTTGATTTTGCTGGTAACTGATAAGTTCCATGGCCTTGCTCCCGGTATGTCTCTTTGCCTTGTTGCTTGTATCAGCTTCCTGCCAAAGGTGGAACTTATGGATGCTGACAAGATTAAAACTGTCAACTTTGGCCCTCTGTTCTTTATTATGGGCTGTATGGCCATTGGTGCTGCAGGTAATTACCTCAAAGTAACCCAATGGATGGCTGATGGTACTTTCGGTTATTTCCATGGACTTGGCGATTTTGGTGCCGGTCTTGCTGCCTATGTTGTTGGGGTCGTTGGCAACTTTATTTTGACTCCGCTTGCTGCAACAGCTGCTTTCTCAGCTCCTCTTGCGGAACTTGGTCTGAATATTGGCGTTGAACCAAGAATTGTCTACTTCTCCTTTGTATACGGTTTTGACAATATTATCTTCCCTTATGAAACAGCTCCGCTCTTACTGTTCTACGGCTTTGGCTATATCCATTTTGCCAAGATGGTCAAGGTGCTGGCAGTCAGAATTCTTATGGTAATGCCCTTCCTGCTTGCAGTGGCTATTCCATGGTGGAAGTTTATTTTCTAAAATTGATACATCTTGTTATACAACAAAAGGCTATGGCATGTGCCATAGCCTTTTTCGTATTATTTACTCTGCTGCTCTAAAGAAATGAAAGAAAAGTGTGATAAATCTTCTCATAAAAGCCGGAAAAATATGTAAATAGGGCATTAAATTACAGAAAAACATATAAAAATTTAATTTTATACATTATTATAAGATATTACGAACAGATTTTGTATTTATCATTTTCTTTGCGGGAATAGTGTGGGGAGGATAAACAAAAAGGACTTAGTGTTTTCACTAAGTCCTTGAAATATTTGGCGTCCTCAGGGGGATTTGAACCCCCGTTGACGGCGTGAAAGGCCGCTGTCCTGGGCCGGCTAGACGATGAGGACGTATGCCGTGAAAAGTCTTTTATGTAAATTTACCCACTTTGTCAAATGTTTTTTTGGAAAAATGAAAATTTTTAATCACTTTTATCCTTCGTGTTGATAATTCTCTAAAATTATTTCACCCTTATCAAAATGATTGAACGGATAGCTGCTCATGGTCAGTGACTGCCTGAATCCGAATTTATCATTTGGGAAGCTGTTTTAAACCAAATGCCAGCCATCTGCCGTCCATGTCCTCGATCACGAACTCGTTGTTTTGGTAGTTTGTAATATTCAGATGTCGGACTATCTTTATTTCTTTAGAAATAAATTCTTTTTCCAAGTTTTCCTGGTGATTGGTGTACAGATATGCATCATACCCATATCCATACAGTTCTCTGTTTGGCACAATCTTTTTTGTATTCGCTTGGAGTAAAATGATCTCAACCTCATCTAAACACAAGCAGGTATGCGGATCTTCACACTCCAAGTATTCAACAGCCTTGAAGCCTAATTTTGTAACATAAAAGTTTGCGGTTTCTTTAATGTCCGGAACGGGAAAAATACAGCTTAATCCTATGATACTCATGCAGCACCTATACTTCTGAATGGTGATCCCTTTGTGCTTTTTTAATTCAATTAGGGTGTGTTTCTAAATTTTTCTTTTAATTGTTTTTAAGTTATGATATAAAGCAGTTATGAACACGATAAAAATAACTGATGAACAATGGAAATTGTT
>CAJTRG010000010.1 GCA_910578585.1 uncultured Mailhella sp. | reverse complement strand
GGCGATGGGACTTGAACCCGCAACCACCTGATTACAAGTCAGGTGCTCTACCAATTGAGCTACACCAGCACGAAGTGTTTTATATACTTTTTGAGAATTTATTGCAAGTTATTTTTTGTAACTTACGTTTTTTCTCGTATTCACTTCAAGAAGTGCTTTTATATATAAACTTACCTGACTTGTAAAGCAAAATTTTTGTTTTTTTTAATATTTTTTTATTTTCCCATTCAACCTGTTTATTTTATAGATTAAAATGCTCTGCCCATGGTAAATTCAAAGCGCCCGTTCAGACTGTCACCATTGTATCCATTGGTAAGCGGAATACCGTAGGCAAAGCGCAGGTCACCAAGAGGAGAATTCCAACGAACTTCCAAACCTGTTGAATAAAAATTCTTGTCAAAAAAGGAATCATATCGTTCATCCACAAGGGTTGCAAAGTCAAAGAAAGGCACAGCAGAAATACTGTATTCTTCACTGATGCGCCAAATATATTCAGCGGAACCGTAAGCTGCCCTTGTTGCACCGATAACTTCGTTGGTTCTTGGGTCACGGGTTGAAGCATCTTCATAATCATAACCGCGAAGCGTACTCATACCGCCGATATAAATACGTTCAAAAGCAGGGATAGGATTGTTGCCGTTTTTATAAACAGCTACACCGGAAACTCTGCTGTGGAAAACATGATTTTTTCCAAGTTGATAATAAAAACCATAGGAACCGCGCAGCTTGATGAAATCATCACTGCCGCCGATAACGCCGCCGCCGTATTCAACATAGATGCTTTCTTTTGTTCCGCGTGTGGGGAAACGCACACTGTCTGTTGTATCACGAACAATACCTGTACTGATTACGCTTGCCCAGTTTTTGCCTTCATAGGATTTAATCGCGGAGCTTGCATCGGGTTCGATATTATACATTTTATAATATTCAAGACGATAGTTCAAAACAACTCTTGTATATTCACCTATTGGATAGAAAACTCCAAATTCTGTACCGGTTGATTTTCTATCATAATCTGACCATTCATAATCTTCACTGTAGACACTGGCTGTAAAACCAAGGTTTGTGTCGTTCACACGCGGGTTGACAAAATAACCGCGGATAGAAGTTTTCTTGCTGGAGATATATCCCTGCAAACCTACAGAATAGCCCTTGCCAAAGAGGTTATCCTTTTGGATATTCGCACTGAAACCAACATTATCATAGGTTGAATACCCAATACCGACCCCAATTCTGCCTGTTTCATTTTCAACAACAGAAAGTTTTAAATCCACTTCCCCGGATTCACCGGTAGGCAAAAGGTCAACGTTTACTTCTTTAAAGTAGCTTGTGGAATTAAGTCTGTCGATGGAACGCTGTACTTTTGTACCATCATAGGCCTGACCGTCAGCAAGGCGAAGCTCACGCAAAATAACGTTGTCACGAGTATCAGTATTGCCTTCCAAGATAACATTTCTGACATAAACTTTTTCGTTAGGCTGTAAAATATAATAGATATCAACAATACCTTTTGCCTTGTCAAGAGGAGAATCTACATCAACATTGGCAAAAGCATAACCGTATCCTTTATAAAGATCTGTCAACTTTTGAATATCATCCTGCATTACAGTAAGGTCGAAATATTCTTCCTCTTTCTGCACATTATCAAGATTGATTCTTTCAAATAACTTATCAGTTGTTTCCAGCAGGTCTCCTCTAAAACCAATTTGCCCTATTTTATAGCGAATACCGGGAGCAACATTAAAATTAACAATAATTCCGTCTTCTTCATAGAAAATTTCAGGACGTGAAGTAACGGCGTCAAGATAACCATGCTGTATTAAATAAGCATGAATTTGCTGTGTATCCCCGTCAATATCTTCTTCTTTCAAAATACCGTATTTTGTAAACCAGGAAAACATGCCGTGGGTACGGATTTTTGTAACACTGCGAAGCTCATCCTGTAAATCCTCGTCAACGCCAATCATATTCACTTCTTTTACATAAAGTTTATTTCCCGGATCAACTGTGAAAAGAAGATTTGCACCCTTATTATTTTCCAAGGGGTGTACATCATATTTTACATCAACCAGATAAAAGCCTTGTTTACGGTATAATTCTTTAATAACTTCAAGGTCATTGCTGAGATTCTTTTCATTTAAAACAGTACCTGCCTGCGTGGAAATGGCACCTAAAACGTCTTCTTCACCAACTTCCTCGTCATCATCTCCAAGCACGCGAATGGCATTAATTCTCTGTTTTTCCACAACATCAACAACAAGTGTTCTGCCTTCAAGAAAGACTGTTACATCATTAAAATATCCCATTGACCAAACAGAACGAATATTTTCATCCAGCTGTTCATTGTCAACAGTTTCCCCTATATGGGTTACCAAAGCATTTTTGACACGTTCCGGGTCAATAAGCACTGTTCCACGAACTACAATATCTTGAACAGCCCCTGTATTTTGCGCTGAAGACTTGGGCGCAGCAAAGCTGTTTCCAGCTAAAGAAAAACATAAGAATAAAACAAAAAGTACATTAATCCATTTTATGTTCATGAAAGACTCCAGACTTTAATTCAACAACACGTTGCATTTGGTTGGCAATTTCAACATTATGTGTCACCATAACAAGTGCCATTCTCTTTTCTTTATTTAAATTTGTCAATACCTGCATTATTTGTTCGCCGGTTTTGGGGTCTAAATTTCCTGTTGGCTCATCAGCAAGAAGGACTTTTGGAGATAAAAGCACAGCTCTTGCTATGGCAACTCTTTGTTTCTCACCGCCGGAAAGCGTGGTGACAAGGTGCTTGGTTCGTTCTGAAAGTCCAACAATTTCAAGAAGTTCTGCTGCCTTTTGCAACGCTTCTTTCTTTGCCATACCGGAAATCATGGCCTGCATAGCCACATTTTCCACTGTGGTAAATTCCGGCAATAAATGATGAAATTGGAAAACAAAGCCCATTTCTTGATTGCGGATGAAATTTTTTTCTTTCTCTTCCAAGGTATGGATATTTTTTCCACAAAAAAGAATTTCCCCTGAACTGGGATTATCAAGACCTGCCAGCATATGCAAAAAGGTGGATTTTCCGCTGCCGGAAGCTCCTAAAACAGCAAGCATTTCCCCTTCCTGTACGGAAAAATTCACAGAATTTAAAATCGTGATTTCTTCCTGAGGCGTGCTGATAATTTTTGAAACATTCTTTAATGTATATAACATAAGAACTCGCTATTCGTATCGCAGGGCTTCCGCCGGAACAAGTTTTGCCGCTTGCCGTGCAGGATAAATGGTTGCCAGAAAACACATAAACATGGATGCACAGCCAATCAGTGCCGTATCCATAAAAGAAATCAAAACAGGCAAATGGTCAGAAGCATAGACGCCATGAGGCAGTTCGATAAATTGGTATTTTTGCAATAAAAAGGCAAGCGTCAGTCCGCCTATATAGCCTATCATAGTGCCAATAAAACCAATGATTGTACCCTGGAGCATAAAAATTCGGCGGATAGAAGAACTGCTTGCCCCCATGGACATTAATATCGCGATATCCTTAGTTTTTTCCATAACCAGCATCACAAGAGAGGTAATAATGGAAAATGAGCCCACCAGAACAATCAGCGCTAAAACAATAAACATGCCAATACGTTCCAGCTGCAATGCAGCGAAAAGACTGGCATTAGTTTCAATCCAGTTGCGCGTATAGAGATAATTGGGAAGTTCATCCCGTAACAGGGCACTGACTTCCTTTGCCTGCATGGGATTGTTTAAAAAGATTTCTATGCCACTGACGCGTCCGGCAGGCGTGCCAATCAATTCCCGTGCTGACTGCAAAGAAATAAAGGCCAAACGGTTATCATAATCATTAAGGCCCGCTTTAAAAATTCCGGCAACACGGTAAGCAACAATTTTAGGCACAAAGCCTGCTGTCGTGCGTTCACCGCTGGGTGACATCAAATTAATTCTGCTGCCGACTTTGAGCCCAAAACGAGACGCCAGTTCTTCCCCAATAACAATACCCTGCACGCCTTTGGGACGAATAAGATCCTCCAGCGTACCTTCTTTGAGCTGCTGCAAAATCGTCAGCGCTTCATCAGCTTTATGGGGTTCAATACCGCGGATAATAAGCCCTGTTGCTCCGTTTGGACTGGAAAAGAGCACTTCTGTATACAAAAAGGGAGCTGCAGCTTTGACTTCTGGATTTTTGCTTATTTTCTCCACAACATCAACATAGCCGCCACGCCCTTCTTCATTGACATCCAAATACTGCGGAACAACGCTTTGAATAAAGATATGGGAATTTGCCCCTAAGATTTTATTGCGGATATCTTCGGTAAATCCATTATACACGCCCATAACCACCACTAATGCACCAACACCAATGGCAACACCGAGCACAGACATAATGGAAATAACAGAAATAAATGCCTGCTGTCTTTTGGAGAAAAGATAGCGCAGCGCAATAAAAAGTTCAAATCCCATAGAATTATTGCTATACTTCAAGTCTTAAGTGAGGGAAGAAAATAACCTCACGAATAGAAGGTGAATCGGTCAAAAGCATAACTAAACGGTCAATACCAATGCCTTCGCCTGCCGTTGGAGGCATGCCGTATTCAAGTGCACGCAAATAATCATCGTCAAGAGGACAGGCTTCTTCATCGCCAAGAGCCTTTGCTTCCATTTGTTTTTGGAAACGTATGCGCTGGTCAACTGGATCATTCAATTCTGAAAACGCATTGGCAAGTTCACTGCCAGCAATGAAAAGCTCAAATCTGTCCGTCAATTCCGGATTTTCATCATTACGGCGGGCAAGAGGTGAAATTTCAGCAGGGTAATAATAAATAAAGGTAGGCTGAATAAGTTTTGGTTCCACATCAAGGTCAAAAAGCATGGCCTGGAGTTTGCCCATGCCTAAATTCTCGAGGTTCTTTTCACCGCGGGAAACAAGGTATGCCTTGACCGCTTCCATATCAGTATAAAATTCCGGTTTGTGATTGCCGTATTTTTCCAAAGAATCATGGAAAGTAATGCGTTCCCATTTTCCCTTGCTCAAATCAATTTCATTTTCCTGATAAGTCACAACGGTAGTGCCGCAAACCTTTTGGGCAATGGTTGAAAAGAGATCTTCGGTCAAATCCATTAAATCCCGGAATGTTGCATATGCCCAGTAAAATTCACAGGAGGTAAATTCCGGATTGTGCTTGGTGTCTGTACCTTCATTTCTGAAGCAGCGGTTAATTTCATACACTTTTTCAAGTCCGCCCACAATCAAACGCTTCAAATACAATTCCGGCGCAATACGCAGGAAAAGTTCCATATCAAGGGCATTGTGGTGGGTGACAAAAGGACGGGCATTGGCACCGCCGGCAAGTGGATGCATCATTGGGGTTTCCACTTCCGTAAAATCGCAGTCTTCCATAAAATTACGAAATTCACGGATAATGCGTGAGCGCTTGCGGAACACATCACGAGCTTTTGGATTGACAATTAAATCCACATAGCGCTGACGGAAACGCATTTCTACATTGGTCAGGCCGGCATGTTTATCAGGAAGAGGACGGAAAGACTTTGTTAAAAGTTTAATCGTGGTACAGGAAAGGGTGAGTTCGCCTGTTTTGGTTCTAAAGAGTGTACCTTTAATCCCAACGATGTCACCGACATCAAGCTTTTTGAAAACTTTAAATTCATCTTCTGCAACACGGGATTTATCAACATAACACTGCAAACGGCCGGTTTTATCCTGCAAGTGGAAGAACATTACTTTCCCAAAAGAACGATAGGAAACAATACGTCCTGCAAGCACAAAAACCGTATCAATATTTTCTAATTCTTCAGTACTGTACCCTTCAAATTCAGCCCGAACTGCCCCACAGCTGTCTTCTTTCTTAAAGCCATTAGGGAAAAGTGGAACGCCAGAATCCCAGATATCACAGGATTTTGCAACACAGTTTTTAATAACTTCGTTCAATTCACCCCGTTCTTGAAAGCTCTCAAGCATGGGCATAAAATAAGAAACATGTTCAGACTGACTGGCAATTTTAATTGCTTTTTGATGATTTGGGGTACTCACTTATCACTCCACAAAGATATCATTTATCGTGACTTATCATATTATTTGAATATGCGCTCATAGTCAAGACAAAGAACAAAGAAAAAATCAAATTTTCATAGAAAATTCTTATTTATTTTATTGACAAAGGCATAAAGAACAAGTTATTTTTATTCATTGATTACAATTTTATTAAAACCTCAACTTAACGCTTTATTCTGTATATGCAATGGATAAGCGTTTTTGTTTAATCTAAAGCCTTTAGGAGCTCTGTTATGGCAAAATGTTTAGGTAAATCATTAACCTTTGAAGATATTTTACTTGTTCCTGCATATTCAAATGTTACTCCTGATATGGTAAGCCTTGAAGCATGGCTTACTCCTGAAATAAAACTTCCCATTCCTCTTCTTTCTGCTGCCATGGATACGGTAACAGAATCTGCCATGGCTATTTCCATGGCCCGCAACGGCGGCATCGGCATTATTCATAAAAATATGAGCATTGCCGACCAAAAACTGGAAGTGGAAAAGGTAAAGAAATCTGAAAGCGGCATGATTTTGGATCCTGTGACCGTTGGCCCTGATGATACTGTGCAAAAAGCTCTGGAACTTATGCACGATTACCGTGTCAGCGGCCTGCCTGTTGAAAAAAATGATACACTCGTTGGTATTCTTACCAACCGCGATGTACGCTTTGTGACCGATCCTGCCAAAGTTCTTGTCTGCGAAGTAATGACCCGCGACAATCTCGTGACCGTTCCCATGGGCACAACCCTGGAAGAAGCAAAACATCACCTCCACGCTCACAGAATTGAAAAACTCCTTGTTGTGGACGGCAACCGCAAACTTCGCGGTCTTATTACCATGAAAGATATTGATAAAGTTCAGAAATATCCTGATTCCTGCAAGGACGATAAAGGCCGTCTTCGTGTTGGCGCTGCCATTGGCGTTGGCGCTGAAAGCATTGAACGCGCAAGTGCCCTTCTCTCTGCCGGCGTTGACGTGCTTGTTCTTGACTCTGCCCACGGCCATTCTGAAAATATTTTGAAAGCTGTACGCAATATCCGTTCCTCTTTCCCAAAAGCACAGCTCATTGCCGGCAACGTTGCCACCTATGAAGGAGCAAAGGCTCTCATTGAAGCTGGCGTTGATACAGTAAAATGCGGCATTGGCCCCGGCTCTATTTGTACTACCCGTGTTGTTGCCGGTGTTGGTGTTCCTCAAGTAACCGCTATTATGGAAACAAGCCGTGCCACCCGTGAACACGATAAATGCCTCATTGCTGACGGCGGTATTAAATACTCCGGTGATATTGTCAAAGCTCTTGCTGTGGGCGCGAATTCCATTATGGCAGGATCTCTTTTTGCCGGTACTGATGAAACTCCCGGTGAAACTATTTTGTATCAGGGCCGTACTTATAAAACCTATCGCGGCATGGGCTCCATCGACGCTATGAAAGACGGCAGCTGTGACCGTTATTTCCAGGAAAAATCCAAAAAATTTGTTCCTGAAGGTATTGTTGGCCGTGTACCTTCCCGCGGTCCTGTGGCTGACACCATTTACCAGCTTATGGGCGGACTTCGTTCTGGTATGGGTTACCTTGGCGCAAAAGACATTCCTACCCTTTATGAAACAGCTCAATATGTGGAAATTTCTTCTGCAGGTCTTCGTGAAAGCCACGTTCATGATGTTATTATCACCAAGGAAGCTCCAAACTATCGCGTAGAACATTAACCGCGCTGAACAATACTCTATAACGAATATATAAAGCATAGAAATAGAAAAGGTTATTATGTCAAAAGTAATTATTATCGATTTTGGCTCTCAAGTTACCCAACTTATTGCCCGCCGTGTACGTGAACTGGGTGTTTATTCTGAAATTCACCCCTGCCAAATCAGCGCTGATAAAGTAAAAGCCATGCAGCCCGACGCCATTATTTTATCCGGCGGCCCTGCAAGTGTCGGCGAAAAAGACGCTCCAAGCCTTGATATGGGACTGCTTGAAATCGGTGTGCCGGTACTTGGTATTTGCTATGGCATGCAGCTTCTTGCCCACAATCTTGGCGGTGAACTTTCCCAATCTGAAACCCGTGAATACGGCCCTGCGGAATTGGAACTTTGCGGTACAAGCGCACTCTGGCAGGGACTTGGCAAAACTTCCCGCGTCTGGATGAGCCACGGCGACAAAGTAAGCAAAGCGCCAAAGGGCTTCAAAGTTTGCGGAAAAACCGCAACTCTCGCTATTGCCGCCATGTGCGATGAAGATCGCAAAATCTATGCTTTGCAGTTCCACCCGGAAGTACACCACAGCCTTGACGGCACAGCCATGATCAAAAACTTCCTCTTTGAAGTGGCACACCTCACCGCTGACTGGAATATGCATAACTTTGCTGAACGCGTTATCGAAGAATGCCGCGAAAAAGTGGGCGACGGTCACGTTATCTGCGCACTCTCCGGCGGAGTTGATTCCACCGTTGTGGCTGTGCTTTTGAATAAAGCCATTGGTCACAGACTGCACTGTATTTTTGTGAACAACGGCGTTCTTCGTGAAAACGAAGGCGAAGAAGTTGTGCATTACTTGCGCGAACACTTTGACCTCAATTTAAAATATGTGGACGCAAGCAAGCTTTTTCTTGATAAATTAGCCGGCGTTGAAGACCCTGAAAAGAAACGCAAAATCATCGGCCACACCTTTATTGATGTTTTTGAACAGGAAGCAAATGCCATCAAAGCCAGCGGCGTCAGCGTAAAATTCCTTGCTCAGGGAACCCTTTATCCTGATGTTATTGAATCTGTTTCCTACAAAGGCCCAAGCGCTGTAATCAAAAGCCACCACAATGTGGGCGGTCTGCCGGAAAAAATGGATATGGCTCTCATTGAACCCTTACGCGAACTGTTCAAAGACGAAGTGCGTGCTGTAGGGGCAGAACTTGGCATTCCTGATTCTGTTTTGTGGCGCCATCCTTTCCCCGGCCCTGGTCTTGCCATCCGTATCATTGGCGAAATCACCGAAGAACGCCTGAATATTTTGCGTAAAGCTGATACCATTGTACAGGAAGAACTCCGTGCTTCCGGCTGGTACCGCAAAGTATGGCAAGGCTTTGCTGTGCTTCTTCCCCTCAAGACTGTGGGAGTTATGGGCGACGGCAGAACCTATGAAAGCGTCATTGCCCTGCGTATTGTTGACAGCGTTGACGCCATGACTGCCGACTGGTCCCGTATTCCCGAAGATGTGCTTGCTAAAATGAGCACGAGAATTATCAACGAAGTCCGCGGCGTCAACCGCGTTGTGCTTGATATTTCTCCAAAACCACCGAGCACCATTGAATGGGAATAAAAAAGCATTTATATCAATCGAGACATAACCGCCTGCCAAAATGAATAGAGTTTTTGATTTATTTCTTACTTTTGCCAAAATCGGCTTATTCACGTTTGGCGGCGGATATGCCATGATTGCCATAATAGAAAACATTTGTGTTGAGCGTAAAAAATGGCTCAGTCACGATGAATTACTGAACATCACGGTTATTGCAGAATCTACCCCCGGGTCCATCGCTATCAACTGTGCCACCTATACAGGCTACAAAAAAGCCAAATTTGCCGGCGCGTTAGCTGCCACAATCGGCATAGTTTTGCCGTCTTTCATCGTTATCTATTTGATTTCAATGTTTTTCAATAATTTTCTTGAAATCAGCATTATTGCAAATGCCTTTAAAGGCATAAAAATTGCGGTGGGAATTTTAATTCTTGATGCTGCCCTTACCATGATAAAAAAAATGCACAAAAAAAATCTGCCAAAAATAATCATGGTGAGCTCTTGCTGCATCATGCTGTGTATCAATTTCTTTGCCTGGAATTTTTCTTCTATTAATTTAATGATACTTGCAGGTATGGGCAGTCTGCTCATTTTTGTTTGTTTTGATATTCCAAAACAAAAGGATTGCCAAAACAAATGATTTACCTTGATTTACTGATAAGCTTTTTAAAAATTGGCTGTTTTGCATTTGGCGGTGCTTACGGAGCAATCCCGCTCATCCGCGATGAAGTTTTATTGCATCATTGGTTAACAGATGAAATGCTCTCCTACATCATCGCTGTCAGTGAAAGTTCCCCCGGCCCCATTATGGTAAACCTTGCAACGTATATCGGAACTATGCAAGGAGGGATCTTAGGCGCTGTGATTGCAACCCTTGCCGTCGTTCTTCCCTCATTCATTATTATCCTGCTCATAACCATAATACTCAAATCAACACTCAAAAACCAATACATACAAGCTGTTATACGAGGGCTAAAACCCTGTATTGTGGGCATGGTACTTGCCACAGGCATTTACATGATCATAAGTAACTGTTTTGGAACAATCTCTGCCATAAATGTAAGCCTACAATCTATCATTATTACCATAGCATTACTTGTTACAATGACTGGATACAAAAAACTGAAAAAACAAAAATTGTCGCCCATTATCTTGATCATTATTGCCGCCTTTCTGGGCATAAGCGTATATTCAATATAAAATTGCAATAAAAATTAATACAAAATATAAAGCTAATGAAACAAAATAACCTGCTCACCGGCTGTCTCTGTGCCCTGGGCTGTGAAACGCTTTTTGGCATGAGCTATATTTTCACCAAACAGGCAATTGATACGGCAAGCACCTTATCTCTGCTTGGCTGGCGTTTTCTCATTGCATTTATCATCATGAGCCTCTTTATTGCGCTTGGACTGCTCAAAATCAATTTGAAAGGAAAAAGCCTCAAGCCCTTGCTGCTCATCGTTCTATGCAGCCCTGTTATTTATTTCATCGGCGAAACCATTGGCATCCAAAATACAACAGCCTCAGAAAGCGGCGTCTTCCTTGCCTGTATTCCTGTAGCATCGCTTATTGCCTCAGCAACAATTTTACATAAAAACCCCACCCCGTTACAGGTAACCGGAATACTTATCACGCTCGCCGGTGTGCTGGTCACTGTTTTTGCCGTCAGTGCCTCCTCAAGCTTTTCTTTCACAGGCTATACATTTTTATTAATAGCTGTTATCTCCTGTGCTCTTTATTGCGTGTTTGTGGAAAAAGCAAATAATTACACAGGAATAGAAATCACCTATGGCATGCTTACAGCAGGAGCACTTGTCTATACCCTTTTGGCACTCATTGAAGCCGTATTCGTTGAAAAAAATCTATCTGCACTCATCGCTCTGCCTTTTCAAAACAAAACATTTCTCATTGCCGTATTATATCAGGGAATCGGCTGTTCCATTTTGGCATTTTTCCTGTCCAATATCGCCATTGCCAAAATCGGCGTCAATCGTACCTCATCATTTTTAGGCATAGCAACTGTTGTTTCCATTATCACCGGAGCCGTAATTTTAGGCGAACCATTCACAAATTTTCAAATCCTCGGTGCAGTCATCATTCTTGCCGGTGTTTACACGGCCAATATGCAAAAAATTAAAGAGCAAGAATCTTCCCTTTTATTCAAGTCTCACCATTCTTAAACAGACATTTTCCTTACTTGCCTTTATGGGGAAAAGTATGTATAGTTTATCTTTACAAAAATTATTTGTTTGCTTTCGAGGTTGTTTATGTTTGGAATTGGTTCTACAGAACTTTTGCTCATCCTGGTTGTTGCCCTCATTGTTTTAGGCCCTAAAAATTTACCTAAAATTGCCAACACCTTGGGAAAAGCCATGGGACAATTTCAACGCGCATCACGAGATTTTCAACGCAGCATAAATACAGAAATCGCTTTTGAAGAAGAACAGGAAAAGAAAAAAGCTGAACAAAAACAAGCAGAAACCGCTGCCGAAACAACCAATACCAAAGACGAAACAAAAGAGCCAAAGGCATAGGGATTTTTCATGTGCTTAGATGATGAAGAAAACAATATCAAACGAATTCTTGGCAGTGAACCTGCCGAATCTCGTCCTTTGCCTAAGGAAGAAGCAGAACAAAAGCAAGAAGAAGTTTCTGAAGAAGTAACCCAAGCTGCTGATAATACAGACAATAAGACTGATAATACCCAAGCAAATTCCGGTCACGATACAGCTGAACAAATATCCAACAGCAGTGAAGAAGACAAGATAAACCAAGAAGCCTTTATTCCTCCCGCACAAACAGCAGCTGCACGAAATATGCAAGATGAGCCGGAAGAAAATCAAATGCCGCTTCTTTCTCATTTAAATGAACTGCGCTGGCGCCTGACCCGTATTGTGATCATGGTACTTATTGGCTTTATTGGCTTTTACGGCGTCTCTGAACTTGCCTATACCTATTTGGCAGAGCCGCTGACCCGTTATTTGCCCGAGGGAAGCACTCTTATTTACACTTCCCCCCAAGGCGCGTTTTTCACTTATTTAAAAGTATCTCTTATGCTTTCTATTTTGGGCACAAGTCCCTATAGTTTTTATCAAATTTGGGCTTTTATTGCACCGGGGCTGTACAAGGAAGAGCAAAGAGCCGTGCTGCCTTTAGCCTTCTTTTCTGCCTTTTTCTTCTTAGCTGGTGCAGCATTCTGTTACATCACAGTTTTTCCTATTGCTTTCAAATTCTTTATGGGTTTTACCACAGATATGGTTCGCCCCATGATCAGTGTTGAAGAATATTTAAGCTTTGCTTTGAAGCTTATCATTGCTTTTGGTCTTGTTTTTGAAATGCCTCTTTTCTCCTATTTTCTGGCAAGACTTCGCCTGATCACCCCTGCCGGCATGCGCCGCTATAGAAAATATGCTATTCTTGTGATTTTTATTATTGCAGCGATTTTAACGCCTCCTGATGTTTTTTCACAGGTACTTATGGCATTCCCTATGATTTTCCTTTATGAAGTAAGTATTTACATTACAAAGTTTGCCAGCAGAACACGTGCAAAGAATGATAACAAGGAAGAAGCAAACGAAAATTCAGAAGAACAATCAGAGCAGAATGAGCAGGCAGAACAAACTGAAAATTTAGAACAAGAAATAAATGAACAAAAGAATTAACATATAACATCATGGATTAATTATGAATACTATCCAACGAAAAGCAGCCATTACCAGGACAACCAAAGAAACTGATATCAGCCTGAGCCTCAATTTAGACGGCACAGGCAAAACGTCTATCCAAAGCGGCTTTGGTTTTCTTGATCATATGCTGACCCTGCTTGCGTTTTGGGCAAAATTCGATCTTGAACTCACCTGCAAAGGCGATACACAAATAGATTATCATCACAGCATGGAAGATATTGGACTTTGCCTTGGCAATGCCTTGCATACAGCACTTCTCAGCCATAATAATGCCAATGGTATTGAACGCGTGGGCTTTGCGAAAATCCCCATGGATGAAGCACTCACTGAAATCTGTCTTGACCTTTCAGGACGCCCATGGCTTGAATGGCAAAACGACGACATCCTTCCTCCTGTGATTGCAGGTGATGAAAAAGATGTTTGGCGTGAATTTTATAAAGCTTTTGCCAGCAGCGCAAAAATGAATTTACACATTCAATTCCTTTACGGGAAAAACGGGCATCACCTTTTAGAATCCGTCGCAAAAGGCGTTGGCAAAGCCTTGCAGCGCGCCATTATTATTAATGATGAACAAGCCACAAGCACAAAAGGAAGTTTAGACCTATGAAAAAATTTTTCTTCCTCCCCCTCATTCTTTTCACTTTTTTGCTGACTGCCTGCCAGGAACAACCCATGATCCCGGCTATTCCTGCACCTGTTGTGATTGCAGTTGCCCCCTATAACCAACCTACCCACGATGCCCAGCTTTTGGCCGGCTATATCCCCAGCGAACAGGGACTTGCCTCCCCGGATGATCTTGCCCTCTATACTGCAATTTTGCAGGAAAGACTGGCAAAAACACGCAGACATTATATCTTTTTAACATCAGAAGATTTAAATATCACTATCCAGCGTGACAGCAAAGACAGAGCCAACGTCCTTGCCACATGGGCAAAAATTGCGCAGGATAAGGGCGCTGATTATATCCTTGTTCCACAAATCCTTGAACACGAAGAAAAATACGGTCCGGGCAGAGATGTTTATTCTCCCGCCCGCCTTATTTCAGATTTTTACTTTATCAAAGCAATCCACCCCACAACGGACTCAAAAGACGGCTTCTTGCAGGCCCGCTCCCATTATAAAGAAATAAGTTTTATCAGAGTCAATGCGTCAGGTGAAGATTATATTACCCCGCGCCAGCACCAACCCATTGTATATTTCGTACAAGAATCCATCAGCAAGATGATACGAGATTTTCACCTTACATTACAATAGGATAGCATATGATTATTTTTCCTGCCGTTGATTTGAAAAATGGAAAAGCTGTTCGCCTCAAACAAGGCAAGGCAGATGAAGTTTCTGTTTTCTCCGATGATCCCCTGCAAATGGCAAAACACTGGCAAAGCCTTGGGGCTGAATATCTGCATTTAATTGATCTGGACGGCGCATTTGAAGGAAAAAGCGTCAATGCAGACATTGTCAAACAAATTTGTCAGGAATTGACCATTCCTGTGCAGCTTGGCGGTGGCATACGCTCTGAAGAAATTGCTGATTTCTGGCTTGGTTTAGGCGTTACACGCATTATTATCGGTACCATGGCTTTGGAAAATTTTGCGCTCTTTGAAAAAATTTGCAAAAAATATCCCGGAAGAGTAGGCGTTTCCTTGGACGTGCAGGGAAAGAAACTCAAAACCCGCGGCTGGGTTGAAGATTCCGGCAAAGAAATTGATGAAATTTTGCCAAAACTGCAAAATGCCGGCTGTGCCTTTATCATTTATACAGACATTGAGCGCGACGGCATGCACAGTGAACTCAATTTTGCTGAAATTGAACGACTGGCAAAGCTTTGCCCGCTTCCGCTTATTGCTGCGGGCGGTGTTTCCACCATGGAAAGCGTCAAAAAACTTTTGCCCCTTTCAAAAAATTCTTCTTTGCAGGGCATTATCTCCGGACGTGCCATTTATGAAGGAACGCTGGACTTGCAAGAGGCAATGAATTTTATAAAAAATAATTAACAAATATTTCATTATCGGCAAAAAGCTATTTTATTTTGAATAGTTATAAAAAATTAAAAAAAGTCTAGAAAATTTCAAAAACTCCTAAAGGCTTTTTTATGTTTGCCGATATGGTTGTTATTGAAGCAATAGTCCAAAAGATCTTAAGCGCCAACTTGGACTTCCTGTTTCTTTTACAAACGGCTATGGAGGTTCTTTATGAAGATAAGCAATACTGGATTTGAAACATATCCAATCGGTATAAATGAGACTTCTTCTCTGAATAAGACAGCAAAAGAAGAAGCAGCGAGTGATCTTTCAGCCACACTCCCACAAACTCAAGATACTGTTTCTCTTTCTGAAGATGCAAAATATCACACTATGGCAAAACTTGAAGCAATGGAAACATCTGAAGTACGTGCAGAAAAAGTGCAGCGCCTCAAGCAAATGATCAGCAATGGTACATACCAGTTCAACAGTATGGACACTGCAAAAGCTATGGTACAAGATCTCTTTGCGCACAGAGAATTGCTTTTAGCGAACTAACAATTTCTAACCCTAAAGAATTGAGGCGGGAATTTTCCCGCCTTTATTTTTTAACAAAACCCACATCTATTTTTTAATGGCATATAAAGCCCGTTCATTTTGAGCTAAATCAAAAAGTGTTTTTATTGCCGTATAGTGATATTGAGCACAAAGTTTACGCATGGCTTTTCCTTGATTATAGCCATGTTCTATAAGCAGCAAGCCTCCACTTTTAAGAAGTTTTTCCCCAAGTGCAATAATTTTTTCAGCATGAGCCAGCCCCTTTTCCCCATTTTGTGCCTGTTCGGAAACAAGAGCTGTTTTGGGCTCATAAGCTCGTACACTTTCATCAAGCTCATTATATTCAAATTCAGGAATATACGGAGGATTGCTTACCAGACAATCCACTTTCCTGCCCTGCAAAACCTCTTCCATTTGCTCAAGAAACAGGGAACTTGTAAAATCGGCAGCAAAGAACCTGCTTCGCTCAGAAAGCCCGAGTGCATGAGCATTTTGTTTTGCCAAATCAATGGCATGTGCATTAATATCAATGCCGCAGCCAAAACTTTTTTCACATTCCTTTAATAGAGACAACAAAATACAGCCCGTGCCTGTCCCTAAATCCACAAAATTAAATTCAGTATTTTTCTCTTGTTCCAAATAAAAAAGTATTGCTTCTTCCACCAAAATTTCTGTATCAGGGCGAGGAATAAGTGTTGAACTGTCCACAAAAAACAGATGACCAAAAAATTCTTTTTGTCCCACGATATAGGCAAGCGGTTCACCCTCTTTTCTTCGTTCAAACAAGCTGACAAAAGCTTCCCATTCCATATTTGATAAAACATAATTTCCATGGGATATGAGAAAAACTTTATCCTTTTTCAGCACGGAAGATAAAAGATAGAAAATTTCATTTTTTGCGTCAGACAAACTCTCAATTCCGGAACTAAAGGCAGTTTGCTCTTCCACATGCAAAGCAGCATAGAGTGCCTGCCCAAAATTTTGGATACAATCCTGAATAGTAAAATTTTGCATTGTTCTCTCATTCACGAATATAGGGTGTGAAATATTTTTCACAATTAAAAGACAAAAAAAATATATAGAAATATAATAAAATAGCAACATTAAACCTTGCAGCTGCATTAAAAACTTTAACAAAATGCCATAAAACAGCCAAATTTAATTTGTAACAGAATAAAAATTTAATTTTACAAAATTGTATATATAAAACAATAACTATATAAAATCATTTATTTTATTCTTATCACCTTTGTATATATGAAAAAATTTATAAAAAAAATTAAAATTAGTGAAAAGATATACTTGCCAAAAATCAAAAAATTAGTAAAATGAAGATAACAATAAAATGATGTGTCAACAAAATTTTATTAGGGAAATTTTAACAAGGAGAGTCGTATGTCTCAACATGATGAAAACATCGTTATAGACAGAGCGAAAAGTAGTTGGTCTGACCTTTGGAAAAAGGAAGACTATTGGGCAATTTGGATCGGTTTAGCTTTTGCATTCTTTGCAATGTTCTTAATCCTTCCTTCAAAATCTGATTTTATTCAAAAAATCCAGACTCAAAACGAAATTATTGCTGCAGAAAAAGCAAAACCATATGAAACTATGGCAGCTATTGAAGCAAAAGCTGCTAAAAAAGCTGTTATGGGTGGCGCTTTGCCAGCAATGAAAGAATTTAAATCCTATATGGCAACTCCTAAAAAATGGAAAAGCAATCCTTTAGACTCTATGGTTCTTTCTAAAGAACAAGCTGATGCCATCAATGGTGATAAACCAGCAAAAGTAGCTGCTCTTAAAGACGCTGCAAAAGCTGCAAAAGAACTCGCTATTACTGCTGATAACTTAGCTAAAGAAGCTAACTATCAAGATGCACAACTCAACACAGAAGCTAAGGAAGCTATTTCTGCCTGGAAGAAAGCTGATAAAGAAGCTAAGAGCCTTGATGGAAAATTAGCAAAACCTTACAACCTTTTCCCAAAAATGATTATGCTTGGTGTGATTATTGGTCTCATTATGAGCATCGGTATCTTCTTCATGGGACAAAGCGTTATTAAGTTCCTTATTGGTTTTGTTGGCGTATTCATTCTCTGTATTTGTGCAAACATTCTCGGTAAACACGCCGGCATGAGCTACTATGGACTTAACGCCGAAATTTGGTCCATCGTTCTTGGTATGCTCGTTGCTAACACCATCAAAACACCAGAATGGATGAAACCTGGCGTACAAGTAGAATACTACATAAAAACAGGTCTCGTTCTCCTCGGTGGTGAAGTTCTCTTTACAAAAATCGTAGCAATCGGTATTCCTGGTATCTTCGTTGCTTGGATTGTAACACCTATCGTTCTTATTTCTACCTTCATCTTTGGTCAAAAGGTATTGAAGATGGAATCTAAGACCTTGAACATTACAATTTCTGCTGATATGTCAGTTTGTGGTACTTCTGCTGCTATTGCAACCGCTGCTGCCTGCCGCGCTAAGAAAGAAGAACTTACACTTGCTGTTGGTCTTTCTCTTACCTTTACAGCTATCATGATGATTGCATTGCCTGCATTCATTAAAGCTATTGGCCTTGACCCAGTACTTGGTGGTGCATGGATCGGTGGTACAATCGACTCAACTGGTGCTGTTGCTGCTGCTGGTGCATTCCTTGGTGATACCGCAATGCAAGTTGCTGCTACCATTAAGATGATTCAAAACGTACTCATCGGTGTAACCGCATTCTTCGTAGCTATTTACTTCACAACTAAAGTTGAACATACTGCTGACGGCAAAGTTAGCCCAATGGAAATTTGGCACAGATTCCCTAAGTTCGTTCTTGGCTTCTTAGGTTTGTCTATCCTTCTTTCTATCATGTCTGCTAACTATGGTTCCGACCTTGCTTACTCTATCATCGATAAGGGTGTTGTTGACGTAACTAAGGGTCTCCGTGGCTGGTACTTTGCACTTGCCTTCATTTCAGTTGGTCTTGCTACTAACTTCCGTGAACTCGCAGTATACTTCAAGGGCGGAAAGCCATTCATTCTGTACATCTGCGGTCAAACTTTCAACATCTGCCTGACCTTGCTCATGGCTTATGTAATGTTCGACCTTGCATTCCCAGAAATCAAGGCTTCTCTCTTGAACTAAGATAAAACTTAGTCAATATAAAAGGCATACAGGCAACTGTATGCCTTTTTTGTTTAAATAATAATTATTTCAAATCCATAGAAAAAACTTGACGAATTATAAAAATTTGTGTAAATAATTCATGTCGATTTCAATACAGGCATGAAAAAATTCATTGTATATTGATTTTGATGTTGCATTTTGCAACCTGTTATATACAGACAATATTTTTCGTATATAGTGGGTGGTCTGATTCAGGCCTCCCTTTTTTATTGCAAAAAATAAGGTAATGCATGAAAGAACAAGAAAAAAACATCGGAAAAGCAAAGCTTCTTGGCATAGTGCATGATATTGCTGCTGTTGCTGCAAAAAGTTTTAACCTCAATATTTGGGGAATTGAACTTTTGGGAAGCGGAACTCGTCCTGTTGTCAGAATTTTTGTGGATACGCCCTGGGAAGACAAAGTTATTCCCTTTTTCAAACCTCTTAGCCGTGAAGAAAAAAGCAGACAAAAATCTGTTCATCCCATGGCAAAGAAGGATGATTTGCCGGAAGATGATACTTTTGATGATGAAAACTTTAGCGAAGAATCTGGCGTCAGTGTTGATGATTGCGCTGAAATTTCAAGATTGATTGGCCTTAGCCTTGAAGTGGAAGATATTTTTGCTGACGCTTGGATTTTGGAAGTTTCTTCTCCAGGCCTTGAACGCAATTTCTATGAAATAGGTCAGCTTCGCCCATACTTGGGACATCCTGTTGATGTGACCCTGGAATTACCGCACAAGGAATTTGCTGACAGAAAGAAATTCCGCGGCACATTAAAAGAAGTACACACAAATACGTTTACATTAATCTTAGATAATCCCGAAGGACAGGAATGTGTTATTGACTGGGACAGTGTAAAGAAAGCCCATTTAATTCATATTTTTCCTGAAACAAATCTTACCAAAACAAATTCACGCAAATAAATGCGGAGGCTAACAAATGAATTTGGAATTAAAAAAAGCGATTGATCAAATCAGCAAAGACAAAGGCATTGATCGAGCTCAACTTATTTCAACATTGGAAGACGCTGTCAGAACTTCTGTTGAAAGAAGATACGGCGATGATTTAGATGTTGAAGTTCGCTTCAATGAAGACACAGGTGAAATTGATATTTATCAATTCAAAATTGTTGTGGAAGAAGTTGAAAACGAACTGACCCAAATTACCCTTGAAGAAGCTCGCGAACATGATCCTTCTGTTGGTTTGGACGATGAAATGGGCTTCCGCATGAAGATTGATGATCTTGGCAGAATTGCAGCGCAGTCCGCTAAACAGGTTATCATTCAACGCATGCGTGATGCTGAACAAGAACAAATTTACAATGAATACAAAGACCGCATTGGCGAAATTGTCAGCGGTATTACGCAGCGCCGTGACAAAGGCGGCTGGATTGTCAACCTTGGCAGAACAGAAGCACTTCTCCCTAAAGAAGAACAAATCCCCAAGGAACACCAAAAACGCGGCGAACGCACTCAGGCTCTTATTGTTGATGTCAAGAAAGACGGCCGTGGCCCGCAAGTTATTATTTCCCGTGCTCACCGAGATTATCTTGCTGCCCTTTTCCGTCTGGAAGTACCTGAAGTTGACGACGGCACAGTACAAATCATGGGTGTTGCCCGTGACCCGGGTTCACGTGCCAAAGTTGCTGTTCTTACCCGTGACAGAGATGTTGACCCGGTAGGTGCCTGCGTTGGTGTACGCGGTTCTCGTATTCAAAACATTGTTCAGGAACTCCATGGCGAACGTATTGACATTGTTGTTTGGAATCAGGATATTACCATTTATGCAAAAAATGCTTTGGCTCCGGCAGTGATTACTAAAATTGTTGTTGATGAAGCAGAAAACCTCCTTGAAGTAACTGTTCCTGATGAACAACTCACCAATGCCATTGGTCGTAAAGGTCAAAACGTTAAACTTGCTGCAAAACTTTTAGGCTGGAAAATAGATATTTTCTCTGAATCTCGTTACAAAGAAGCAAACGGTATTGGACGCGGTCTGGAACAAATTGCCAGTGTTGCTGAAATCAGTGTTGAACAACTCACCAATGCCGGTTTCCAAAATCTGGACGATTTGCGGGCTGCCACAGACGATGAAATTGCTGAAAAATTATCCTTAACCCAAAACCGCATTGCTGAATTACGTTCTGCAATTAGTTTTCTTACTCCAGTAATTGAGGGTAACGAAGAATAATGGTCAACGATATCCTTGGCAAAGCGCAAAAAGAAAAACATATTCCCGAACGGATGTGTGTATTTTGCAGAAAGAAATTTGCTAAAAAAGATATCATACGTTATGTGTTTTCCCGAAAAAATGAGGAACAGTATGGGGAAACGCTTGAGGTGGATATAGCCCAAACAAAGAAAGGGCGTGGTTATTATGTATGTTCCTCCCAAGAATGCCAACAAAAAATTACCCAAAAAGGCTCTATCCGTCGCAAACGTAAAGGGGCATAATATATGAGTGAAAAAATGAAAATAAAAGATTTAGCTGATGAACTTGGTATACATCCAAGAGAGTTACAAAAAGATTGCAGTAAGCTCAATATTGAGATCTCAAAAACCAATCTTCTTGAAGAAAGTGATGTGCAAAAAATTCGCGAATATAGAAAAGCACATGCCAATGATAAAATTGAACAACGTGAAACTGAATCTGGGGTTATTGTTCGTCGCCGTAAAACAGAACCAAAAGCAGAAGTAAAGAAAGCAGCTGAAAAAACTGTTGAAGCAAAAGCAGATACCAAAGAAGTCAAAGCTGAAACAAAGGCTGAACCAAAAACCGCTGAAAAGAAAACTGCACCTAAAAAGGCTGCTGCTGAAAAAGCGGAAAAGGACGCAGAAACAAAAGGAAAAGAAGCTGAGCCTAAAGCAGAACCGGCGGCATCTAAAGAACCAGCCAAAAAAGCAAAAAAAGCTGCGGAAGCAGAAGCTGCGCCCGTAGCTGCTGCTGAGGAAAAGCCAAAAACTGCTAAAACAACAAAAGCTAAAAAAATTATTGATACTCCTGCAAAAATTATTACTCCTGCCAAAGTGGAAGAACCTAAGGCAGAAGTAAAAGCTGAACCTGTGGCTGCTGTTGCAGAAACCAAAAAGACTGAAAAACCTGAAGCAAAGCAGGTAAAAGCTGAAAAGAAAGCTGAAGCTACCCCCAAAAAAGAAGTAAAACAAGAAGTTAAAAAAGCTCCTCTTATTTCTGCTGCTCCAGATTCCAATTCAACAAAAAGCATTTTGCCTCCTGTGGGCGCACGTAAGATTGAAAGTCCGGAAACCAAATCTGAAACTTCTCAAATCCGCGTTATTTCTCGTCCAGAAAATACTGCCCGTGTAGTTGAACGAGCAGATCGCCCATCCTATCGCGGCGATCGAAACGAACGAGGCGACGGCAGGGGCGGCGACAGACCCCGCTCTGACAGACCTCGCGGCGATCGAAACGACAACAGAGGACGCGGTGACAACAGGGGAGATAAAGGCGGTCGTCCAAATGATGACAGACCACGGAATAAAGACGGCCAAAGACGCGATAATAATCGTTTTGGCGGTATGGACAAGGATAAGGATGCAGCTCAGGCTTCGCGTCCACAAAGACAAAGCAAGCCTTCTTCCTCATTCAAAATCAATGATGCATTTATGCCTCAGGATAATGAACAAAGCCGCAAAAAACGCAATAAAAACCGCCGTACTGTAGAGTTTGGTCAATCAGAACCAAGCGATAATTTCCGCCGCCGCAACAATAATGCCAATGATTATATGCTGGACGACGAGGAAACTGTTCGTTACCGCAACCGTTCCAAAAAGAACAAAAATAAACAGCAGGCTCCTCAAACTGTTACCCAGCCCATGAAAGCTACAAAGCGTAAAGTCCGTTTTGAAGAAGCTATCCGTGTTTCAGAACTTGCGCACCAAATGAGCTTGAAATCCAGCGAAATCATCAAGGTTTTATTCAATCTTGGAGTAATGGCAACCATCAACAGCTCCCTTGATCTTGATACTGCCACCCTTGTTGCTTCTGAATTTGGCTATGAAGTGGAAAAAGTTGGTTTTTCTGAAGAAAACTACCTTGTGCCAACTGAAATTGACAGCCCGGAAAGCCTTTTGCCTCGTCCACCGGTTGTTACCATTATGGGTCACGTTGACCACGGTAAAACATCCCTGCTTGACGCTATCCGCAAAACAAGCGTTACCAGCGGCGAAGCCGGCGGTATTACACAGCATATCGGTGCGTACCACGTAAAAACAAAACGCGGTGATATTGTGTTCCTGGATACCCCAGGTCACGAAGCATTTACTGCCATGCGTGCCCGCGGTGCACAGGTAACTGACCTTGTAGTTCTTGTTGTTGCCGCTGATGACGGGGTTATGGAACAAACCCGTGAAGCTATCAACCACTCAAAAGCTGCAGGCGTGCCCATTCTTGTTGCTGTCAACAAAATTGATAAACCAACCGCAAATCCTGACAGAGTGTTGCAGGAGCTCGCTTCCCTTGGCTTACAGGCAGAATCCTGGGGCGGTGACACTGTTGTGGGTTATGTTTCCGCAAAAACAGGTCAGGGACTTGATGAACTTCTGGAACTCATTGCCTTGCAGGCAGAAATTTTGGAATTGAAAGCAAATCCAAATAAACCTGCTCGCGGTCACGTTGTAGAAGCAAAGCTGGATAAAGGCCGCGGCCCTGTGGCTACTGTACTTATTCAGGAAGGTACACTCAAACAAGGTGACGCCTTTGTTTGTGGTGTTTTTGCCGGACGCGTTCGCGCATTCTTCAACGACCAGGGCAAGAAAATCAAAGAAGCTGGCCCTTCTATTCCTGTTGAAATTCAAGGCTTTGACGGCGTGCCGGAAGCTGGTGAAGAATTTATTTGCCTTGCTGATGAAAAAGCTGCCCGCCGTATTGCAGAATCTCGTGCAATCAAACAGCGTGAAAAGGAACTTGCAAAACAATCTCGTGTTACCCTTGAAACCTTCCTTGCAAGCACTCCTAATGATAATGAAACTAAAATGCTCAACCTCGTGCTCAAAGCCGACGTACAAGGTTCACTCGAAGCTATCACCGACGCTCTTGTCAAACTGGGAACAGACAAAGTTCGTATTTCTGTTATCCACAGCGGCGCCGGCGCTATCACCGAAACAGATATCATGCTGGCAGCGGCTTCCAATGCGATTATTTTAGGCTTCAACGTTCGCCCAACAGCTAAAGTAAAAGAAGTTGCAGAACGTGAAGGCGTTGATATTCGCTTCTACGATATTATTTACAAGCTTGTAGAAGAAATCAAGAATGCTATGGCTGGTCTGCTTGCTCCTGTAAGCAAGGAAGTATACCTTGGTCAAGCTGAAATCCGTCAAACATTCAGTGTGCCTAAAGTGGGCGTTATTGCCGGTTGTATGGTTACGGACGGCAAAATGCAGCGTAACGGCGGCATCAGAATTCTTCGTGACGGCGTTGTTGTATACACAGGAAAAATTGCTTCCCTGCGCCGCATGAAAGACGATGTCAAAGAAGTTGCCAAGGGCTTTGAATGTGGTATCGGACTTGAAAACTTCAATGATATCAAAATTGACGACGTTTTAGAATGTTTTGAAATGATTGAAGAAGCTGCAACTTTAGACTAATAAAAATACTCAATTGGAAAAAGCCTTGCAGACATGTGAGGCTTTTTCCTTATAAAGCGTATTCACTTGTCAGCAAAAAGTGAGGAAATATGGCTCGATTAACAGCTCTATATGAAAACAATATTTGCGTGGATATTGAAATTAAACGCGAAAATGCTTTGCCTCTCAACCTTTTGGGAACTGGCGGAAAAAATCGTGAAATTGCAATACTTCCCAAAGATTTTGACGAGAATAAACATTTAGCTGTTTTTCTGGGCTATGGCATGGGCATTGCCTTTGCTGAATTTCGTAAACAATTTCCTCATGCGCCCCTTGCCCTTGTGGATAAAGAAAATGATATCTTGGAAACTCTGCATTTTTCCTGTCCTGATGATGTCTTGTTTATCAACGATGAAGACAGACACAATGCAGTAAAAACGCTGACAAGATGGCAAAACCAAAATCAGCAAAAAGCCCTGTATCCTATTGTCAATCCCTGCTATCAGCGCCTGGATAAAGACTATTACGGCTATTTGCGTGATCAGGCAACAGCCAGCCAAAAATTTAATTTTTGGGAAAAAGCAAAATATACAAAATTTCAATCTTCTGAAACCAAACTCCTGCTCATTTCCTCCAAATATTTTCTCATGGGCGAAGTGGAAAGCGCCTGCAAAAATCTGGGGATCAAATATCGCCATATTCAGCTGAATAACGACGAACTTGCCCATTCTGATTTTGTCAAACAGCTGCTGGAAGAAATTATTTCTTTCAAACCTGACGCGCTGATTACCCTCAACCATTTAGGCGTTGACCGTGAAGGCGTGCTCATGGATCTTATCAACAAACTGGAACTGCCCTTTATTTCCTGGTTTGTGGATAATCCTCATCTTATTCTCTATTCCTATGAGGGTTTGACATCCCCGTATTTACATATTTTTACCTGGGATTTAGACAATGTGCCAAGCCTCAAAGCCCGTGGTTTTACCAATGTCTATTATTTGCCCCTGGGCACAGACGCCACACGTTTTCAGCCTGCCAACAAGAAAAAACTCATTTCTCCCTCTTGGGTAAGTGCTGTTTCCTTTGTGGGAAACTCCATGATTGACAAGGTGCAGAAACGCCTTGATGCCTGCAATCTTCCACAAAAATTTTATGATGATTTCTTTGCTCTGGCTGGCTGTTTTATTGATTCTCCAAAGCGCATTGCCGAAAAATTTATTCTTGAAGACGGGAAAAAACTTTTCCCCGCGCTCATTCAATATTATGAAGAGCATTTCAATACCGAAGAAAAACTTGCCTTTGAAACAGGCATGACTTGGGAAGCTACCCGTGTGTATCGGCTTGACTGCGTCAAACAAATTCTTGATTTTAATCCCCTGCTGGTGGGCGATGAAGGCTGGAACGTCTTTTTAAAGAATGAAAAAAGGCCATGGCGCTGGAATGAACCCATTAGTTATTATGATGAACTGCCCTATTTTTATCCTCATTCCACTATCAATTTCAACTGCACCAGTATGCAGATGAAAGGAGCGTCAAACCAAAGAATTTTGGACGTTCCCGCAACAGGTTCCTTTGTGCTGACGGATTACCGCGAACAAATGGAAAATATGTTTGATATCGGAACAGAAATTATTTGCTATAACAATAAGGAAGAAATTCCTGACCTTGTCAAATTTTATTTGAACCATGATAAAGAGCGGGAGGAAGTGATTCAAAAAGGCCGTGAACGCGTATTAAAATGCCATACCTGGACACACAGAATGGACGAAATTATTCGCACCATGAAGACATTTTATGCCCAAAATTAATACCGATTTACTCATTATTGGCGGAGGTGTGGCCGGACTTTCTGCAGCTTTCCTCTGCCAAAACAAAATCTCTGTCACCCTTGTGGACAGTCAGGATATTTTAGGCAAAAAATGGCGTATAGCAGGCGGGGCAATGGCCAATATGACCAATAGAACCATAAGTCCCGAGCATTATGTCAGTCACAATCCCAAACAAGCCAAAAAGCTTTTGCAGTCTCTCTTTAAATTCTGGCAAACAGGAGAAACGTTTGCCTTGATGCGAGATATGGGAATGGATTTTGAAGAGCGGGAATACGGGCAAATTTTTTGCAAAAAACCAGTAAAAATTCTCATTGATACGCTTATTCAGGCATTATCAAAAACAAATATCCTTTGTTCTCAAAAAATCCAAAGCTATTTCTACAATGAAGAGCAAGGTGAAGAGCTGTATACCATAAAAACTCAATCCCATGAAATTACTTGCAAAATACTGCTCATTGCCACAGGTTCAACTGCGTATCCTCAGCTGGGAGCTTCTGATTTTGCCTTGCGGCTTGCGCAAAAATGGGGACACAAAGTTTTTCCCTTTCGTCCAGCTCTTGTACCGCTTCTTTTGCCGCACAACTCCCCTTTGCTTGGTTTGGAAGGTATCAGCCTTCCTGTGCAAATCAAAATTTTGCTGGAACATGGACAAGAGAAAACTGACCCTTGCGGCATACGTCCGCTCCTCTTTACCCATACCGGTATAAGCGGGCCAGCCAGTCTTGTTATTTCCTGTTTGTGGGAACAAGGTGAAACGCTTTGCATTGATTTTCTGCCCCATGATAGTCTTTTGGAAAAAATGCACGACCCGGCAAATGGCAAAAAACTTGTCAAAAATCTCATTTTACCGCTCATGCCTGACAGACTGGCGTATGCCCTTATGCCCAAAGAGCTGCAACAGTGCAAAATTGCTGAACTATCTAAAAAGGACAGAGAACAGCTGGCAGCGGCAATACACAAATATCAATTCATCCCCGCTTCCACCGACAGTTTGAAGAAAGCTGAAGCCTGCCTTGGAGGCATAGACATCAGCTCTGTTTCCTCCAATTTGGAAAGCTCTTTGCATAAAAATCTCTTTTTTGCCGGTGAATGTCTTGATATTACAGGACTTCTCGGCGGCTACAATATCCATTTTGCCCTTGCCTGCGCCAACAAAATTGCCAATAAAATTACAAAGATAGCGACTTGATTTTTTTCATAAAATAGTCTAGATAATGATGAGAGTTCAAAGAAAGGATGAACAATGAAACCTATCAAAGCAACAAGAATCTCAAGTATTGACAATATAGCAAAACAACTTTGCGGCCATGATTCTCTCCAAAATGTTTTGCACTGCGGCGAATGTGAACATCCCATGCCCTCCCATGAGGCATTAAAAGAAATTCTCAGCCGTCTGAAAGCTATTATTTTTCCGGGATATTTTGGCCCGTCACAAGTGCATATGGAGTCCATCAGCTATCATATTACCGCAAGTCTGGACAGTACCTACAGGCTGCTGGCTGAACAAATACGCCGCGGCGGCTGCTTTGCCTGTGCTGAATATTCAAAGGACAAACAGGGCTGCGAAAAAGCTTCTGCTGATATCGCCATGGAATTTATGCGAAAATTGCCTGAAATTCGCCGTTTGCTTTCCCTGGATGCACAGGCAGCCTATGAAGGCGACCCTGCGGCGGTCAGTGCCGGCGAAACCATTTTCTGCTATCCCTCCATGCTCGCAATGACACACCACCGCATTGCCCATGAGCTCTATAAACTGCGTGTTCCCATTATCCCCCGCATGATTTCAGAAATGGCGCATTCCCGTACTGGTATTGACATCCACCCGGGAGCAACCATTGGCGAACGTTTCTTCATTGACCACGGAACAGGTGTTGTTATCGGCGAAACCTGTATTATTGGTTCCAATTGTCAGCTGTATCAGGGCGTGACCTTGGGCGCGCTTTCCTTTGATAAAGCTGAAGACGGCTCCCTTGTCAAAGGCATTGCCCGTCACCCCATTTTAGAAGATAATGTCACTGTTTATGCCGGAGCATCAATTTTGGGACGTATCACCATTGGCAAAGGCGCGGTTATCGGCGGTAACGTATGGCTGACCAAAAGCGTTGGCCCAGGTGAAAAGATTGTGCAAAGCCATGGAGCAAGAGCAAAAGAGACAGATACACTCAAAGGCTGCACCGAGGAGATTACATGCAAGAACAAAAACAAATAAGCACAATTTGGGCTTTTTTGCTTGGTCTTATTTGGCCAGGAGCTTCCCTGCTCTGCACAGGAAAATCAAAAGTTGCACTACTTATTGGCTTCTTACTTGTTTTTTATGCTTTTTTCCTGGCTTTTATGCCTGTTCGCTTCATTGTTCTCACGCTTTTTCTCTATATCCTTGTTCATGGAATTGCTTTGGCATACGGGCTTATTGCAGGACTTGTGGCTGCCCGTAAACCAAGAAAAGACGTTGCCATACAAAATATTTGCGGGGATATTTTCTTTTATCTGCTTTTCCTTGTACTCACCATTTTACTGATTATCAATGTACCCGTGAATTTTTACAAAGTGGAACAGGATTTTGAAAATGTACACATGAACGACATTCTGGTTGTACAGGAAAAAATTCCGCTTATTGGACATCATTACAACGACACGGTTATTTTTTATACAGATAATTTTGAAGAACGCCTTGGTATTGTCAAAGCTGTTGCCGGTGATGTGCTGGAATTTAAAGAAGGTATTTTATACCGCAATGGCAATGAACTGGCACAAATTGCATCTTTTCCCATTACAAAATTCATTGTTCCCGATACCTTGCTGCTGATCCAGCATGATAAGGAAAAGGATTTGCACGTAAAAAAAGATGAACAATTTGATATGAAGGATACACGCACTCTCACCTTTTTAACTGCCCACAGAATAAAGGGTAAAGCCCTCTTTATTCTCTACAGCAATACTTTGAAAAATATAGGCAAACGCCTTGTTTTCGCCACAGTAACAATAGAAAAAAAGCAGGAAAATGCAGAATAAAAACTCTTTCATACAAAAAAACTTATCAACCCAAAATTGATAAGCCTTTTTATTTGCCTGTATTTTCAACGCGCCAAAATACAATCATCCTAAAATTAAGCCAGTTTATGATAGAAAGTTGTTTCTGTTTTTGCTGCAAGCTTTGGAACAATTTGAGGTCTGATTTCATTATAATGAGCCGTTTTATAATGATTATCAACATATTCTTGAGCTTCCCATTCTTCAATCATGGTTAATTTATTGGGATTTGCCTTATCTTGAAAAAGCTCATAAGAAATACAGCCTTTTTCCTGACGTGTATAGTACACAAGGCGTTTATAGAGTTCAATCACTTCATCTAAAAATTCATCTTGAATAATATTAGTTGCAATAACTTTTACCATTTTTAACTCCTAAAAAAAGCCACATATGTGGCTTTTTCAATTTATTGTCCATATCCCAGCAAATTCGGCAGGAATGTACTTAAGGACGGAATAAAGGTCAAAACAAGAATGGAAGCTGTCAAAGCAATAAGATAAGGAACTACTGCGACAGACAGTCTTTCTACTGAAATATCCCCTATCCTCGAAGCAACAAACAAGTTTACCCCCAGCGGAGGTGTCAGCATGGCGACGTTATTTGTTACAACCAAAATAATACCAAAGTGAATGGGGTCAATGCCAAGTTCCAGAATCATGGGTAATAGCACAGGAACCAGAATAATAATGGTGGACAGAGTTTCCATGAACATACCCAAAAGATACAATACTGCAATGATCAGCAATAAAACAACATAGGGATTGGTGGAGAAACCAAGTACCAGTTCTGTCAGCTTTTGCGGTGCTTCTTCGTAGGTCAAAATCTTCCCAAACAGGGTTGATGCACCAACAATAATAAGTACACCGCCACAAATCATTGCGCCTTCGATAAGCGCTCTGTAAATATGTTCCAAGCGCAAACATCTGTTAATACAAACACCTACAAAAAGTGCATATAAAATCGCAACCACAGATGCTTCAACAGGTGTTGCATAACCAGAATAAATGGAACCTAAAATAATAATTGGGGTCATCAGGGCAAAGAAACATTTACGGCAGGAGTGTAAAAATTCACGCAAACTAAACTTTGCAGTTTCATCGCCGCGAAAACCATATTTTCTAGCCAGTAAATACGCTGTCATAATCATTGCAAAGCTGACAACAAAGCCGGGAATAAAGCCTGCTGTAAACATTGCAGTTACAGACAAGTTGCCTAAAATAGCGTAAATAATCATGGGGTTGCTTGGCGGAATAAGAATACCAATAGTACCGCCGGAAGAAGCAACGGCAGATGCATATTCTCTTGAATATCCATTGCGGATCATGGCAGGAATAAGCAACGTCCCAACAGCAGCAACAGTTCCCGGTCCGGAACCGCTGATAGCTGCAAAGAACGCACAGGCTAAAATTGTGGTAATACCCAAACCGCCGTGGGCACGGCCAACAAGCTGCTTTACAACATCAATAATCTGCTGTGTAATATTGCCGTATTCCATGAGCGTACCAGCAACAACAAAGCATGGAATAGCAAGTAAAGGAAAAAGGTTAAGTCCATCAAACAAGGAATTGTGAACTATAGACATGGGGAGAAAATCGCCTAAATACAGCGTCAAAGCAGAAGCAATAATTAGGGACATAAAGATGGGCATTCCTATAAGGAAAAGAATAACCATCGTAATAAGCGCCATTTCTAAAGGACTCATCGACATTCCTCCTCATATACTGAAAGCTCTGCCAGTGTGCCAGCTTTCAAATGCTTATAATATACTTCAAGAATACGCCATGTTACAAGTAAAAAGCAAAATGGAATAATCATTTCAACGTGTGCTTTGATAACACCTAAGGTAGGAGAAATTTCAGGATATTCTAAACCGCCCTGGATAGTTTCCCAACTGATGTAAACCATGAACAGGTTAAATATAATCCACAAAATATCACTGAAAATGCGGAATGCCAGTCGACCGTTACAACCAAAGAAAGATAATTGTGCCGTGATACGAACGTGTGTGCCTTTCTTGGTAGCTAAAGCTGTTGCAACAAATACGGCATAAATAAAGGCAAATCGTGAAAGCTCTTCAGTCCATGCAAAAGATGAACCTGTAAATATGCGCATAACAACCTGAAAAACAAGACACATGATCATCACAAAAAGGAAAAAAGCACAGCATATTTCTTCAAAATTATCATAGAGTTTTTTAATGAAAGCCATATCCAATTCCTTTGTTTGCAGCACCAAATATTTTCATATCTGGTGCTGCAGCGGAGTATTATTTATTGAGCCATAATCGCTAACATTTCGTCAACGTTTTCTTTTCCACCAATCTTATCGTAGTACTTATCCCAAATGCCACGAGCTTTTTCAATCCAAACTTCTTCGTCTTCAAGAGTATCAATTACCATGCCCTTATCAATGCATTGCTGCAATGCTTGTTGTTCCTGTTCAGCAGCCCACTTCCATTCGTAATGAGCAGCTTCCAGACAAGCCTTGTCGATCAAAGCTTTTGTATCAGCATCAAGTTTTTGATACCAGCGGTCAGAAACGAGCATTGGTCCAACCCAAAGCAAGTAGTTCATGTTAGTAACATACTTTTGAACTTCCCAGAACTTTTGGTCACGGTTAATGGTATGAGGATTTTCTTGTCCGTCAATAACACCTTGCTGCAAGCCGTTGAACGTTTCAGACCAGGCAAGAGGACTTGCTTCAACACCCCATGCACGGAATGCGTCCAATTGGATTTCAACAGCAGGAACACGCATTTTCAAACCTTTAAGGTCATTAATGTTCTTGATTTGGCGTTTGGAGTTTGTCAATACGCGGTAACCGCCAACGAGCCATGAAAGAGGTCTTGCGCCGCTTTCCTTGGTGATTTGGTCAGCCATTTTATTCATAAATTCTGTATTGCTGAATACTTTTTCTGCATCAGATGGTTTTGGGAACCCATAAGGAAGATAGAACAAACCGGCGCTTGCTGCAAAAGGAGTCAAGTTACCGTTGGAAACAACAGTTAAATGAATTTCCGCATTACGCAATTGTTTTACGTTTGCCTGTTCGTCACCCATGGAACCGCCGTAGAAAGTTTGAACAGTGATATTGCCGTTTGATTCTGTTTCAACAATTTCTTTAAATTTGTTGATAGCTTCTACGTGCAGGCTGCCGTCCGGGTTTGCAGTTGCTGCACGAATACGCATTTTGGGATAATCAGCTGCGCTTGCTTCATAGAAAGAACCAAAGCACATTGCCAGTGCACACAGGCTTACAAGAATTTTTTTCATTTTCATACCATATACTCCTTATAATTTTTACCAGTTCACTCTGGATTTATATTGATACTTTTTAAAAAGCAAAATTAGTGCCACTTTGACCTTAAAAGAACAAAGCAATGCAAAAAGTACTCATTTTTTTTAACACATAAAAGAAAATAATGGCTTTTCTCAATATTTCAAAAAAGAATATTTTTTTATAAATTACAGGATAAAAAGTAATTAATAATCATTCTTATAAAGTAACCCATTGATATATAAGGATTGTGAAAAATATAATTTTTATTTTCATAATTGGCACACTTTTTCAGTATGATTTTGTTGTTTTTTTGCAACACTATAAATTTTTATACTCACCATTTTTACAGAACACATTATAACATATTGAAATAAATAAAATAAAAAAACAATGCAAAATTACAACATTTCCTTTGTATTGTTGTTTTTTTGCACAAACACATAATTTGTGCGATATTTCTCATAATAAATTCTCTGCACCTTGAATATCATAATACACTGAAAATACTATATAAATATATATTTTTTCAAATCTCACTCAACGCTTTTAACATTAATCTTGGTATATATTTTGCAATTTCACAATGAGCAATAATAAATATTTTGAGGAGTCTGTATGAAAATAGGTTTTATTGGTTTAGGATTAATGGGTGCGCCTTTGGCAAGAAGAATTGTTGCTGCAAATAAAGATGTTCTTCTTTATAACAGAACTGCTTCTAAAATTGAAGCTGTTGCCTGCGTCGGCAAAAACGCAAAAGCAGCAAAATCATTTCACGATTTCAAAGATTGTGACCTTGTTTTTACCTGCCTTGCCCTGCCGCAGCACGTTCTTGCAGCTGTTGTTGAAGAGGGCGGCATCTATGAATGCTTACCTCAGGGCGCAATACACGTGGAATGCAGTACCATTGGCACAGATACTTCACGGGCAATTGCGGAATCAGCCAAAAAAAAAGGCATGCAGTATCTTCAATGTACATTGAACAAAAGCCCTGTGCAGGCTGAAAAAGGTGAAACCCCTTTATTCTTGGGAGGTGATAAACAAGCTGTTGATAAAATTAAAGATGTTCTTTCTCTCATGGGTACAATCCATTATGTCGGCACACAGGAACAAGCCTGTGCAGTGAAAATTTTAAGCAACTTAATGGGCATGAGCAATCTGGCTGTTTTGGCAGAAGGCATAAAACTTGGCGATGCTCTGGGCATAGACCGCGAAAAACTCCTTGAATTATTGACTGTTACGGGTGCTCATTCTTTCCAAATGGCAGTGCGCGGACCATGGATTGCGCATAAAGATTATAACCCAAGATTTTCTGTTGATCTGGCATTAAAAGATATTCGTCTGGGTTACAAAATGGCACAGGAAGTTCAGTATGAACCAACACTGATGGCTGATACCATGAAACGTTTCGAAGAAGCCCAAAAACAAGGCTTGGGACAACAAGACTGCGCGGCTGTCACAGACATGAAATAAGAACAGGTATGAAATAAGAACAGGGTGATAAACAAAAAAGAGAAATGCGTTTGCTACGCATTTCTCTTTTTTTATGTCTGGCAGGTATCTCGCTGTCAATGAGCAATTACATGCAGTAAGGTATCCTGCAAAACAGACATTGCCCGAAGTTCAGGAACAGATATTTGTGCTTGAATTTCATGTGCCTGGCTCATCAGCCAATTATCATTGCTTTGGGTTAAACCAAGTCGGTTAAGTGCCATTCTGGTTTCACAGCAATGGGTTTCAATAATTTCAAAAACTGTATCAACTGCCTGCGGCTGATTTAACGCAATTTGCGTTAATTGCTGAACGGTTGAATAGGTGATACTGCCCATAACAGGAAGCATTTTCACTGCATGATGAGCCCATTTATAATAAGGCATGTATCGTTTATTCAGCAAAAATGTCAGCGAAATTGCGGCACTGCAAAAATTACTTATAGAAAAAAGCACTGCCCCGACCTCCTCCCGCTGTAAAGAGCGAATGGCATTATACTGCCCTGCCTGAGCCATGTTTGCTAAGCGGGCAGCAATTTTTTTCAAACGTACCTCTTTTGGATAAAAATCCAGCAGCTTCTGCCGCAAAGCAGAAAATTTTTGCATTTTATCCAAAAAAATTTTGCCATTGGTGCAAACAGCCAAAAAATGCTCCGGAATATTTATCCATTCCTGCCAGGAAGCAGGAATATCCTTTACACCGATGAATGATTCATAAAATCGTTCAACAGACATGGGGCCAAGCCTGCCCATACGCATATTTTTTGCCATGCGCACAGGATAATCCTGATAAAAAGAAGGAAGTTTCTCAAGAACATTTTCTACCGGATCAAGCCATGTTTTCCATTCTTCCCGCGGAAGCCATATACAAAAACCGGCACCAAAATCATGATCTCTGGAAAATTCATCGTCAAAGCCAAAACATTCTGAGCCTTCACCCACAAGCCCAAAAGCTCCCGCTTCAAGAAACGCTGGTAATTCCTGTTCAAAAAGAGGCTTGGCAATTTTCTCAAAAAAACTTTCTGATAATTCCATTCCTTTCATACGATACCCACCGCGCATTCATTGACAATATATTTGCCAACATAGCTATTTTATTATCCTTCATCAGCAAGTTGTTTTTCTCTTTCATCAAGAGAAGCATAGCCCAGCAGCTGCATTAAATAAGCATAGCGTTCCTGCACAAGATTTCTGCCCTGATTGAAAGCAGTTACAACAGTATCATAATAGGAAGCCAGGCTTGCAGGTGAAAGCGTCTGCAATTCACTTTGCAAATATCTTCTGAAATGTGCACTGTCTTCACGTCCAATAATGTGTGGATACATATTTGCCATAGTGTCACGCCATTCTGCTTCTCTGTCAACAATGATGTCAATGCGGTCATCTTCCACAAGATTGGGAATTAAATTATCCATAAGTGCGTATTTTTCCACCATAAAATTGCGCTGTTGTTCTTTGGCTTGTTTTAAATCATTTAAATAAGACTGCAAAAATGCAGTATCCTGCACGCTATGACTCATTTTACGCATAACCCGAAATGCCTTTGGATGCTGCTGGCAATTTGCCATGCCGCCCACATTTTGTACTTCCAAAAACATTTCCAATTCATAGTCAATAATTTCTTCAATAAGTTTTTCTTGTTCTGCGGTCATTTTATTTTCCTCTTTTTTATTCTCTTTTATTTTAATGATATATATAAAAACGCACACGGCGCTCAATTATTTAGAGCCTCATGGACAGTGTCCTGTGGTGGCAACACAAATCTGCTTATTGGAAAGACAGATTTGCGCCGTGTCTGAATTTTCCAAGCCAAGCTCTGTATAAATTGCCAATGCTTCATTAAACATGTCAATAGCTTCTTTAAACTGCCCGTTTCCCGCCAATGCAGTTGCATAATTTCCAAGACAAAACGCTGTTTCATTGTGACTGCCCAAAGTCCGTTTGCGTATATCCACGGCTTTGGCATGGTACTCAACGGCTTTTTCTGTCTCATCCAAATGTTCATAAATCCTGCCCAGATTATTGTAGCATGTCGATGCACCAAAACTGTCATTGCCTTCTGCCTGCAAATAAATGGCTAAGGCTTCTTTGAGCAATGTTTCAGCTTTATCAAATTTTGACAAACCATAATACTGCATAGAAAGATTAACCACGGCATCAGCAATTTTAGGGTCATTTTCAGCAAGATTTTTCTTTAAAATGTTAACAGCCTGCTCACTCAGCTCCAACGCTTTAGGAAGCAGCCCCCTCCGCGCATACAGCAGTGCAAGATTATGCAGTGCAGAAGCAACCCGATTATGTTCTTTGCCAAATTCTTTTTCCAAAAATTCAACTTGTTTTTCCCGCACATCAATAGCTTGTGCAATTTTTCCCTTATTTCTTAAAATATTGCTTTGATATTCCAGAAGCAAAATTGTTTCAAGACAGTCAGGAGAAGAGTTTAATAAAGACAAACAGCACTTCTCTGCCTCATCAAGATTGCCTTTTGTAAATTCTTCTTTCAATTTGTTCAGCATATCAAGATTTAATGTATTCATAGGCATTTCCTCTTATAATGATATAAAACAATATGCACTAATTGTTCCAAGACAAAAAAATAAGCATATCCCAAGAAAATAAAGAGAAAAACAAAAATCATCTTCAAAAAAGCGTTGCAAAAAAACACACTTTTTCCTGTGAATTTAAACCAGTACCCCAAAAGCAAATGAGTAAAAATATTATGAAAAATTGGTATATTACAGATAATATTCCCGCAATATTCTTCATATTTTCCCCTGTTTTGCCTTTATTTGCGATTTTTTCATTTTTCTGATGTGTTGCAAAAAAACACAACTTCTAAAAATATAATATTTTTCAGCAAATTACATATAAAGCGTTGCAAAAAAACACAACTTCTTTTTATGGCAAAATATATTATTCACAAGAATAAAAATCAAAAAACACAAGAAAAGCAATAGAATACATTAACTGGCATGCTTTATGCTATTATTGCAGTACAATTTGTGAAACAAACACAAAAGAATAAATAACCATAAAAATTTTTGGAGGAACTATCCATGGCTCAATGTGCAACTTGTCTTTCACCACAAGAAGAACGTATTGCTGATTCCAGCAAAGTAAAACGTCAAGGCCGCGAACGTGTATTTAAAATCCTGGAAAGAATTCAATTTACTGTTCCGCATGTAGACATTGAACGTGCATTGTATTTTACACGTTCCATGCGTGAAACCGAAGGTGAACTCCTCACCCTCCGCTGGGCTAAAGCTTTAAAACACGTTGCTGAAAATATCACAGTTTATATTACTCCTGACCAACTTCTTGCCGGTCGTGTAGGTCAGCTTGGCCGTTATGGTATTTTGTATCCTGAAATCGACGGTGACTTCTATATTGAAGTTATGAAAGATCTTCCCAACCGTGCAAAAAGCCCATTCCAAATTTCTGATTCTGATATGAAAACATTGGTTGAAGAAATTGCTCCTTACTGGGAAGGCAAAACCTATCACGAACACTTGAATAAAGCTCTTCCTCAAGAATTGCGCACAGTTACTTATGATGATGCTCGTGGATTGAAATCAAAATTCGTTGTAAGTGAAACTTCTTCCTATCGTTCTGCTTTGCAATGGGTTCCTGACTACGAAAAAGTAATTAAACGCGGTTTCATTGATATCCAAAATGAAGCAAAAGAAAAACTTGCCAACCTCGACCTTACCAATGGCGTTGACATTTGGGAAAAGAAACCTTTCCTTGAAGCAATGGTAATTGTTTGTGACGCAATTATGATTTGGGCAAAACGTCACGTTGAATTGGCCAAGAAATTGGCTGCTGAAGAAAAAGACGAAAAACGCAAAGCTGAACTTTTACAAATTGCTGAAATTTGCGAAAGAGTTCCTGCATATCCTGCACGTACTTTCCGTGAAGCTGTACAATGCCAATGGTTTGTTCAAATGTTCTCACGTATTGAACAAAAAGCCAGTGCTATTATTTCTAACGGCCGTATGGACCAATACCTCTATCCTTTCTACGAACAAGATATCAAAAACGGCACAATCACCCGTGATGAAGCTCGTGAACTTCTTGAATGCATGTGGGTTGACATGGCTCAATTTATTGACCTTTACATTAACCCAACCGGCAACGAATTCCAGGAAGGCTATGCTCACTGGGAAGCTGTAACCATCGGAGGTCAAACCCCTGACGGCGAAGACGCAACCAACGATTTGTCCTACCTCTTCCTTGAATCAAAACGTGACTTCCCTCTCAACTATCCTGACCTTGCAACACGTATCCACAGCCGCACTCCGGAACGCTTCATGCATGAAATTGCTTTGACAGTTAAAGACGGTTCAGGTTTCCCAAAACTTATCAACGACGAAGAAGTTGTACCGCTTTATGCTATCAAAGGTGCTCCAATCAATGAAGCTTTGGATTATGCTGTTTCAGGCTGTACTGAAGCTCGTTTGCCAAACCGTGAAACCTATACTTCCGGCTGCGTATATGTAAACTTTGCTTCTGCTCTTGAAATGCTCATGTACAACGGACGTATGAAACACTACGGCGACGAACTTATCGGTATTGAAACCGGCGACGTAACCAAGATGAAAACCTGGGAAGAATTCTATGAAGCTTACAAAGCACAACACATGAATCTCCTGCACAAAGCTTTCCAACAACAGCACATTGTTGATAAACTTCGTCCATTGCACTTTGCTTCTCCATTGTCTTCTGTACTGCACAACCTCTGCATGAAGCACTGCAAAGACCTGCAATGTGAAAAGATTGAAGAAGGCGTTGATTACTCCTACTTTGAATTCTTAGGCTATGCAACTGTTGTTGACTCCCTTGCAGCTATCAAGAAATTAGTCTTTGAAAATAAGAAATTAACTATGAAAGAAGTTGTTGACGCTTTGGAAGCTGACTTTGAAGGCTACAAACCAATTCAACAAATGCTCAAATCAACTCCCCGCTACGGCAACAACGATCCATATGCAGACAGCATTGCAAAAGATATTGACCGTTTCACTCAAGTTGAAGCAAAGAAAAACAGTGAAGAACGCGGCATCAACGTTGACGTTCGTTACGTTCCAATTACTTCACACGTTCCATTCGGTAAAATCGTTTCTGCAACTCCAAACGGACGTCATGCATGGTTCCCGCTTTCTGACGGTACTTCCGCTTCTCACGGCGCTGACGACCATGGTCCAACCGCTGTTCTTATGTCCAACTACCATACCAAGAACTATGGCATGATCAACCGTGCATCCCGTCTGCTCAACATCAAACTTTCTCCAAAATGTGTTGAAGGCGAATCCGGTACAAGAAAGATTATGGATATTATCCGTACCTGGTGTGACCTCAAATTGTGGCACCTCCAATTCAATATCGTAAACCGCAGTACCTTGCTTGCTGCACAAAAAGATCCTAATAACTATCGTGCACTTCTCGTACGTATCGCCGGTTACAGTGCTTACTTCTGCGATTTGTCACGTGATCTCCAAAACGATATTATCGACCGTACTGAACATACAGAAATGTAATGCGATACTAACAATAAAAACTTGGGAGGGGAAATATCCCCTCCCTTTTTAAAAATTGTACCATATGGGAGCTGTTATGCTTGATAAAGACCAGGAAGGATTAATTTTCAATATTCAAAATTTTTCTGTTCATGACGGAGAAGGAATACGTACCCTTGTGTTCTTTAAGGGCTGTCCATTACACTGCATTTGGTGCTGCAATCCTGAATCACAAAAATTTACCCCCGAAAGAGCCTTTAATCCCATGCGCTGCCTTACAGCCGCTGAATGCGGCCGCTGCATAAAAGCTTGTGAATATGATGCTCTCACCCTTATTGATGGTCTTATTTGCTTCACCCCTCAAAAATGCACTGCCTGCGGCAAATGTGTTGACCGCTGTCCTTCCGGAGCACAGTCTTTTTATGGAAAAAAATATACTGTTGAAGAAGTTATTCAGCTTGTTGAAAAAGATGAATCTTTTTATATCCGCTCAGGCGGCGGCATTACCCTTTCAGGCGGAGAAGCACTCTGCCAGCCGGATTTTGCTTTGGCACTTCTTCGTGAAAGCAAAAAACACAGTCTTCGCACTACTATTGAAACATGCGGACATTATCCGACAGAAATTTTGGCTGAAGCCTGCAAATATTTAGATGAACTCATTATGGATATTAAATCCTTAAATGAAGAAAAACATAAAAAATTCACAGGCGCAACCAACGAACAAATCCTCAAAAATGTAAAATACCTTTGTGATAATCAGCCCGATTTGAAAATAACATTCCGTACTCCTGTTATTCCGGGATTCAATGATACGGAAGAAGATATAATGGCAATCAGAGAACTTTTGCCTGTTCGTGATACCCTGAACTACGAACTTATGACCTATCACCGCATGGGACAGCCTAAATATGAGTATTTAGGCCGCCCATACCAATTAGAAGGTGTTGTTGCCGATGAAGTTTTAATGAAAAAACTCCGCGCAATGATTGCCCAATACGCAGAAATTCATAAAAACGCATAAGCGATAAAGGATTCTATTATGAAAGTTATTGATTTTAGATTTCGTCCCAATGTTGCAGGAACCGTACAGGGAATGATCACCCACCCTGTTTTCGGCGAATTCCACGCCATGGCAAAATATCCTGAAAGAGCTTATTCTCAAACCATTGAAGAAATTATCAGCGATATGGATAAATACAACGTTGTAAAAGGCATTATTACCAGCCGTGACGCAGAAACCACCTATGGACTTGCTTCCGGAAACCCCGGCGTTATTTCTTATCTTGAACAATATCCTGATCGTTTTATCGGCATGGCGGGTCTTGACCCTCATAAACCCGATGTACTTGACGAATTGAATACAATGGTTGAAAAACACCATTTCAAAGGTGCTGCAACCGATCCTTATCTGGCAAAAATTCCTGCTGACGATAAAAAATTCTACCCCATTTATGCCCGCTGCGTTGAACTCGATGTTCCCATTGTCATCACAACAGGTATGGCAGCTCTTGTAAAAGGTGCAGATCCTTATCATTGTCATCCAAAACATATTGATCAGGTTGCACGCGATTTTCCTGATTTGAAAATTGTTATCAGCCACGGCTGCTATCCCTGGGTAAATGAAGCTATTATGGTTGTTTACCGCAATAAAAATGTCTATATTGAACTTTCCGAAGCAGAAGAAGCTCCTTTTGGCGACGGTTACATTAAAGCCGCAAATACCATGATCGGCGACAAAGTTATTTTTGCAAGCGCTCACCCATTCCTTGATTTCAAGGGACAAATTGAACTGTACAAACGCCTGCCTTTTGAAAAATCAGTTCTTGAAAATATCTTTTATAACAATGCTGTAAAATTATTAAAATTATAATTCACGGCTCTCCGCTCAACCATTAAACCATAAATAGAAAGCCCTTTCCTATTTATGGTTTTTATTTTCTTGACTTTCTTCATTTCTCCATTATTATAATTCAGCTATACTCACTAGAATAATTGAGGATTTATGCCTGTTCAAGACTACTTAGATCAAATTTGGGACGCGTTTAGTGAAGGGATTTGTATTACAAATGCCCATGGCATTATTCTGCACGTTAATAAAAAATATGAAGAAATAACAGGCTTAACAAAAAAAATGGTTATTGGCTTGCCTGCCTATGATTTAGTACAAAGCGGCAAGCTCGACCTTATTTTAAATCCAGAAGTTTTTCAAAAAAAAGAACAAGTTACCAAAATTCAATCTCTGGCAGACGGCAAACAGCTCATTTTAGAGGGAAATCCTGTTTTTGATAAAAATGGCAATGTTATTCTCTGCATTACCTTTTTGCGTGACGATACCATATTTGCAGCTATGCGTTCCCGCATTTCCATTCAAAAAGAATTATTGGAAACATTTCAGGAACTGAGTACAACCAATATGGGACGTTCTCCTGTAAATCCCAAGAAAATTGCTTACAGCACGGTCATGCAGCAGCTCTATACGCAAATTGGAGGCATAGCAGAAACCGATGCAACAACACTCATTCTTGGTGAAACGGGCGTTGGCAAAGACGTTGTTGCCCGCAGAATTCACAGTAAAAGCTTAAGAGCCAATAAAGCATTTATTAAAGTTGACTGCGGCAGTATTCCGGAAAATCTTATTGAAACTGAACTTTTCGGCTATGTGGCAGGCACATTCTCCGGCGCAAATAAAAACGGAAAAATCGGCTTTATTGAAGCTGCCAATGAAGGCACGCTGTTTCTTGATGAAATTGGCGAATTGCCCATGCTTATGCAAACACGCCTGCTCCGCTTTTTGCAGGACGGTGAAATTGTACGCGTGGGTTCAACTGTTCCTAAAAAAATTGATGTCCGCATTATTGCCGCTACCAATAAAAATTTGGAAAAATCCATTGCCAGCGGCGAATTTAGAAGCGATTTGTATTATCGGTTAAAAGTCGCTGTTATCAATATTCCACCTCTTCGCGAACGTGAAGCAGATATTATTCCCCTTGCAGAAAATTTTCTCCAGTTTTATTGCAATAAGTACCATAAACAACTGGAATTTTCATCAGAAGCAAAAGAACTGTTATTACAATATAAATGGCCCGGAAATGTGCGTGAATTAGAAAATATGATCCAGGGACTTATTGTTACCTGTAAACAAAAAATCATTAAAAATCTCGATCTGCCTCTGCCTGTCCACGCAATACGCACGGTACAAAGTCAGCAAGTTGTGCAGGAAATTCCTAATCTGCAAAATAAAACCTATAAAGAAATCATGAAAGAGTATGAAAATAAAGTGCTTTGTGCTGCCATGAAACAATTTAACAATAATATCAGCAAAATAGCAAAACACCTGCAAGTGGACAGAAGCACAATTTTCAGAAAAGTAAAAGAACTGGAAAAAGCAGGCATGTTATAATTCTGCTCACCCTCATTAAAAACAAAATGTTCCCATAAAAACGACTTATCAATCCAAAATTGACAAGCCTTTTTTATTTTAATCACAAAATCCTCTTAGCTGTTAAGTCTGTAATACCGAAGTTTCTCAAGATCAGTGATAATAATTTGCTTTTTTGTAAATGTTTCCAAAATATTCTTCTCTTTCAGCTGTGCGATAACATTGGAAAGAGTTACCGTATGCATATTCAAAAGAAGCGCCAGTTCTGACTGGGTAATATTCGGACAAAACGTTTTTTCCTGATACCGTTCATACATTTCATACAAATAGGAACAAATGCGGTTGAGCGGTTTGACATTCATATTAATAAAAGAAAGTCTGGAATAGGATAAATCCTTTATGGACTGCGAATACAATAAATTTTTAACCAGTCCTGCATTCATCTGCAAAAGGTCTTCAAAGGTAAGGTCCACAGGGAAATAATAGAGTTCAGAATCTTCCAGAGCTTTAAGCTGTGTTGTTTTATATTGATCACGCGTCAGGAAAAATGCATCATAAATAAGCGCGCCGTAAAAGGCAAAATGTGTAATAAAGATATTTCCATCTTCATCAAACTGATAACTGCTTATTTTTCCTTTTTTTAAATAAAAGGCAAAGACTGTAAAGTCCTTGCCTTTTATGAAAGAGCCGCAGTATGGTTTTATATTTTATTCTTTTCCCTCTCTATCCGCTCTTTACCTGAAAACCATATAGGCGATAGGAATACCGACAACACAAACACTCACAAAAACAATGAGAATGCCCGGGGTAATATACTTATACACTTCTCTGGTAGAGACCCATTCCGTATTAGCAAACATGAGCGCTGCCATAGGAGATGCAGCAGGCGTCAGCACTGCCATAACCAAACAATAAATCAAAAGAACAGTAATCATGCCCGGGTCAAGGTCAATCGCCAAAGCAAAAGGATAAATAATAGGAAACATAATACCGCCGCAAATGGCATTATTCATAAACTGTGTTGCAATCATAGCAAGCACAATAACCAAAAAGATGAAAAGTACCGGAGAAATGCCGGAGAACAGAATATTAAATTTTTCAATCAAAAAACTGTTTATACCAGTAGCTTCGGCATTCAGCGCATTCGCAAAAGGCAGCATGGCAGCAGTCAAATAAATGAAATCCCATTGCATTTTTCCGCAGCATTTTCTGATATTAATCATTGGAATATCATCAAAACGCAGGAAGACCAAAACTCCCAGAACAAGGAATGCAATACCGTGAGCACCCAAGCCTTTCAAAACCTTTGTCACTGCCCATGACCCCGGAAGCAAGCTTGGAATAAGCAGGAAGAAAACCAAAGCAACCAGCAAACCGATAATGATTTTCTGCTTGAAATCAATTTTAAGATCATTGGGATCAAAGGAATCTTCCGTTACCAATTCAAGCTTCTTGACATCTGGTTTGAAGATAAATTTTCCCACAAGAACATACAAAATAATGGCAACAATACTGACCGGGAACGTAACCGCAACATATTTCAAGTAGTCGATTTTATAGCCTGCCATGGTTTCAAACATGCCAAGCACAACCATTTGCACAGTTTTCCAAGGCAAAAGTGAAAGCCCGATAAGACAGCAGAAAACAACGCCAACCACCATAAATGAAGTAAACGAATCACCGGCTTTATACCCCAACTGTTTGACAATACTGTACAAAATACCCCAGCAAACAATAATTGCAGGTACTGTGGAAGTCATGGCTGAAATAATAAAAGTCGTAAAGAAAAATGTTGTAATCAATACCCAGGGCTTACCTAGCACAGGCTTACGGGTGATAAAATAGGTTGCAAGGAATTTACTTACACCAGCAGAATCCACCAGTGCAGCAATAATGAGCATAAACCACATCAGCATAATGGTATTGCTGCCAAAGCCCGCAGCCATAAGCTGGTTCAGTGACATATAATGCGTAAGGCTTAATGCCACCATACCTAAAATACTGGGCCAAATCTGGTCAACAAATGTCCAGCCGTAAAGCAGGGCAATAAAAATACCAAGCACGTCCATTCCAAGCGGAGTGATAGGCTCAATTGCCGGCAAATACCCAAAGCCAAACATGATAAGTATAGTCACAACAGAATTGAGATAATAAAATAAACTTTTATTTGATTTTGCCGGAGCGGCAGCTGTATTTGTCATATTTCCTCCAAGAGAGTGAACAATCTGTTTTTACAGACAGAGCACGGTTAAAACTTAAAGTTGTCACCATAATATCTGGTTATTGGATATTTATACGTATCAAGAGGAACTGCTCTTTTATACATTTCAGCCTTTCCGCCGGCATTTTTCTTCACATGCAGCCAGTAAAGACCGTCGGCAGCTCTTTCAGGATAATCATCGCGATAATGCCCTGCCCGGGATTCTTTGCGTTCCAAAGAGGCTTTGAGATGCAATTCTGTAATAAATGAAGTTGCGATTGTTTCCCATACCTTCATTAAATAATGCGGATCTGCGGCACCCATTCTGCCAAGAAAATCATGGTTAATGCTTTCCAAACGGGTTAACGCTTTGGTCAGACTGGCTTCTGTTTTGAGAATACTTACATCATACGGGAAAACAATTTGCTGAATTTTTCTCATGACATCTTTTGGTGCAATGCCGCCTGTTCCAAGCCAGCAATAAATTTCATTTTTATAGCTGTCGATTTGATCCTGATGAGCAACTGGCGTGTGCTCCAGTCCCTGCATATACGCAAAAGCGGCTTCAGCTGCCAAATAACCGGTTGTAGACGTTGTTGAAAGTGCAAAACCGCCAATATAAACACCCGGGTCAATACTGCGGCTTCTTCCTGCTGCATATAAACCGGGAACGCAGGTTGCACCGTTAATGTCCGTCACAATACCGGCAAGAAGTTCATTGAGCTGAGGATTCCATTCAGTATTATCTTTGAAAAAGTCTATACCAAGAGCACAGAGCTTTTCATGGTTCATTAATTGCCAGCCAATCTGAGGTTTAATAAGAATGACATCTTCTTCTTTGATTTTGCTTATATCAAAATAAATAGGAGCATTTCCTGCCAAAGCTTCCTTTGCCATGGCAATGGTAATATAATGAGGGTCAGTATTTGCACCAAGAACAGGTGAATACTTATCCATAAACGCTTCACCGTTTTTATTGACAAAGCGGGCACCAAGAGGCATGAGCGTTGTTTGTCCTTCCCAGCTGAACAGTTTTGGTACGTTCCAAACTTTTGTAAATTCAAAGTTTCTCAGTTCTGCTCCTGCTTCAAAAGCCATTTTCAGACATTCACCTGTCGCAAGATTTTTTCCATAGGAAGGCTTCCAGCCAGAGTTTCCGCAGCAAAGAATAACCACTTTTGCTTCAAAAATGTAAAATTCACCGCTGCGGATATCAAAACCGACTGCACCAGAAATTTTTTCCTTATCCTTGAGCAAATTGGTGATCATAATTCTGCCCAGACGCTTAACCCCTTTTTTATAAATAGCGGAAGAAAGATTTTTGAACATTTCTTCACCGCCACGGCCTTTATATTTAGCAGGATAAAGCTTTACATGATCCAGACCGCGCTGGGGAACCCCCTTATAAGAACCGTCATCTTTACATAAAAAAGTACAGCCAAGTTCCTGATATTCCATCATGCGGTCATAGGACATGGAAAAGAGCTTCTCAACTATATCTTGTTCACATAATCCGTCATAATAATAGATTAAATCCTTTACCCAATCAGAAACATCTTCATCGGGCAGAACAGCATCAAAATCACCGCCGGAAATGGTCATTTGTCCGCCCCATTTACCGCCTTTATCAACAATAATAATATCTAATTTTTCATCAAGTTCTTTAATGCGCTTTGCGCTCCACATACCGGCAGGGCCGCCGCCAATAATTAACACATCAGTTTTTACTGTTTTATTTTCAATAGCTGTCATATCTTTCTCCTTCATCATTATTAAAAACAATCAGGCAATAATTCTTTAAACGGGTGAACAAAAATAGCCCCATGCGCACAATGGCGTTCACATAAGTAGCAAGTCATGCAGTCATCTGTGTACGCAATAAAAGCCTTTTTATTTTCATTGAATCGAATAATGTCTGCAGGACAAATATCTATGCAGATGCCACAGCCTTTGCACTTTTCTTGATCAATTTTAGTAATCATACGTCCCTCGTTTTATTTGTTACATTTTTAACAAAATAATTTTTTTATGTTTTATTTTTGACTTAAGCATACCCTATTATTGGTGTGTTTATTGGTCAAATATTATTTTTTTGAGAGAAGTATCGAATTTCCCTATATCAAAAAAAAAGAGATTTTTTACAGAAAAACAAAGGAAAAAGATAAAAATGCGCAAAGCCTAATTTTTAATAACTATTTGTAATTACATAATAATATTTTATGCAGTGAATTTTATCGCAGAAATAAATTATTTTATTCACAAATATTTTTAGGCTATATAGTTATAAAAAAGCCCTGCATTTGCAGGGCTCATACATTGGGACTAAACAATTTTTTTCAGCATCTTGAGAAGAAGAGCAACATGCTCATTTAATTGTTCTTTCTTATAAAGCAGTATTGTTTGATAATAAAAAGCAAAATCATCAACAACAAGAGGCTTTAAATTTTTATCATAATGAACATTATTTTTTTCAATTTCATTACAGACACATATCCCAACAGCATCGGTGTCCTGCAAAAAAGCATAATAACTTTCCGGGTCATAAATATAGGTAATATATCTGTTTTTGGCAGTATCTTCAAATAAATCAACAAAATATTTATCCTGATGCCCTGTCAGGGTCACGGAATACTGCAAAATATCATCAAGTCGCAGAGAATTTTTTTGCTGCAAGGGGTGAGATTCTGCCGTAATAAAACACACTTCCTGCTGTGAAAAAACAGTATACTGTAGGGAATTCTCCGCAATTAATTCCCAAAGATGCGGCTCATATTCTTTTTGCGCCAGGGATAACATACAGGCATCAAGTTTATTATCACATAATTTTAAAATAAGTTCATTAGGCTGATCAAAAGAAGCCTCCAACTCAATTTTTTTATTTTTTCCTGCAAGAACAAGCAGTTTTGCATACAGCTCTTTCGTTACATCAGGCTCTATTCCCAGCAATATTTTTTGAACAACACGCGTTGATGTTTCCTGACACTTTTCCCTGATATTTTCGCATTCATCTAAAATAATTTTTGCCTGCTGCAAAACTTCCTGACCAATGGGCGTAAATTTCATGCCTCTGTTTGTCCGTTCCAATAATGAACAGCCCAGTTCCTGTTCAAATTCTTTCAGCGCCGTACTGATAGACGGCTGAGAAATAAAAAGTTTTTCTGCAACTTTTACCAAAGAATGTTCTGTTTCAATCAATACGAGAATTTGCAGCTGCAATAAACGCATTATTCATTTTCCTTCAAAACATTTTGTATTACATGGTACAATTCATAGAGCATTTCCTGTTCGATTGAATGCTGAGAATGCGTATTGGAAAGAAATAAAAAATTACATTTACACACAAAATCATCAAGTTTAATAATTTTTAACTTATGCTTAAATGTCATAACATTTTCATAAAATGCACTGTATGGCATAAACGTTATATAATTGCATTGCTCCAACAGATTATGCTGGCTTTGATAATCAGGTACAAACAGAATTTTTTTATCATTTCCATTTTTCTGCAAAAATTTAGTATATAAATTCTCGGAAAAATTTTTACTGGTAATAAATTGATACTGCATAAGATCTGCAAGTTTGCAGTGTTTCTTTTTACAAAGCGGATGCTGCTCACCTGCAACAAAGAAAATATCTTCAGAAGACAAAATTTGATAGTTTAATGAATGGGATAAAACAAGATTTAAAATTTCTACTTCATTCAAACTGTTTGTTTGGATTATCCCTGCATTGAATTCCTTATACGCTACTTTTTCAATAATAGTTCGGTATTCAGCCCGATACATGGAAGCAGTAATGGAAGGAATACTTTTCTTCAGCAAAATAAAGGCTTCCCCTAGAAATTTCCCGCAGGAATGAGAATCATATCCTATCAGGATTCTTCCGGAAAGCGTATTATTGTTCGAAGCTCTCTGGGCAATATTCAAAATATTTCTTTTGGCATGTTCGATATTTTCAATATGCGGAATAAGCTGCCGCCCTTTTGTCGTAAATTTCAAATGATTGCCGTCACGCAGGAACAAAGAGGCATTCAGCTCTTTTTCCAGCTCTTTCAAATTATAGCTTATGGTTGACTGCGTCATGTTCAGCTCTTTGGAAACAGCAGAAAGTGTGCCGTATCGTTCTAAAAGCAGCAGCAGTTTTAATTGTTCCAAACGCATAACTCTATAAACTCATTCCATTAATATATTCTAACCGGCAGGTATTCTTTATTTTTTATATCCTGTTTTATTCATCATGACAACAGATAACTTATTGAACTTAAGCTGATTGCTGCCAACATAATTCAATTATTGAAAAGTTATTCTTTCTGTGCTACTGTAAAATAACGCTTGAAAAGATACCGTCATCCAACAAACAAATTCTGAACTTATTTTTGGGGGCTTTATGCCTGAAAAGAATACAATAGTTGAAACACAAGAACGTTCTGAAACGGACAATATGAAAAAAACAGAGCAGGAAGAACTGTTTCAGAAACTGATTGACTGTGCCAGAATTCCTGAACATTCTCCGGGGCTTATGCGTGCCATGTCTCAAGGCACGCCCTTTTGCATTGGGGAATATTTTTTCATCCATGATGATGATTGGCTGATGGCAATTGCCTATCCTCTGCACGGCACCTATTCCCATGAAGATTTTGAGGAAGCCCTGCAAGAAGCAATAGAACAGTGCGGAGAGCAGACACTCCAATGTTATGCGGTAGCGCCTGATCTGCCGGAGCGCTTGCAGGAAAATATTATTGACCGTGACCGTTTCTATGTGCTTTCAGTGAGCGCGCCCATCCCCGCCCGTCTGCGCAGTCCTGTGCGCAAAGCAGAGCAAATCCTACGTGTTGAAGAAAGCTCTGTCTTTACACCTGCCCACCGCCGGCTTTGGGCGGAATTTATGGGACGGGCTGACCGCGGGGAAATGGCATCCCTTGCGCCCCATGTGCGTGAACTCTATGCCCGCACGCCGGAAGCGCTGGCGCAAACGGCTGAGAGCGGCTATTTGCGTTTTCTGAACGCCTGGGACAGTGAAGGGCATTTGGTTGCCTGTCTTTTGCTGGACTATGCTCCCAAAAATTTTGTTGCCTATATTCTGGGGGCGCACTCCCGTGTTCATTATATTCCCCATGCAGCGGATTTGCTTTTTGCATCCATGATTGAACGGGCACAAGCCGCCGGCAAACGCTTTATTCATCTTGGTCTGGGCGTCAATGATGGGATTTTGCGATTTAAAAAGAAATGGGGAGCTGTGCCTTCCCTGCCCTATGTTATGGCAGAATGGCAGGAAGAAGCCGAAAATGATGAACAAAGCATTGCCCATGATTTTGCCCTTGCGCTCCTGCGCAGCAGTACGCTGACTAAACGGCAGATTTTAGCCATGCAGCCGGAACAGCGCCCCTTTGCCATGTTCTATGAAGTGGAGAAAAATGGAAAAATCTCTTGGCTTTGCGGTACAGCGCATTTCTTCCGTTATTCTTTTGAACATTCTTTTCGTAAACTTTTCCGCAGCGTTGACCATGTTATTTTTGAAGGGCCGCTTGATGATAAATTCATGGCAGATGTGGATAAGAACGGCAAGGATCTTGAACCGGGCTTTACTCCTCTCATTGAGCAATTGACAGAAGCAGAAATTCAAAAGCTGGAACGTGTTGTGCGCGGGCCGGAAGGAAAATGGGCTCGCCTTGGCGGTTTGGAAGCAAAGAAGAAAGCTGATGTGCGTGAGATTTTATCAACCATGCGTCCATGGTGTGCCTTTTTCACGCTTTGGACAGCCTTTCTTGAACGCCTTGAATGGAAATGTTCTGTTGATATGGAAGCCTGGCGCATTGCCCGGGATATGGGGAAAAATGTTATTGGCATGGAAAATCTGGAAGAACAGCTTGCATCCCTCAATTCCGTGCCCGTGGAACGGGTGCTGACCTATTTTCGCAATTGCCATGAATGGAAACTTTATCAACGGCGCAATTTAAAAGCCTATCTGGCTGGAGATTTGGAAGGCATGATGGGCTCAAGTGCAGAATTTCCCACAAGAACCGGCACGATTATCAGTGTGCGCGACCAGCGTTTTCGTGAACGTATGCGGCCATATCTGGAAGAAGGGCGTACTGCTGTTTTTGTGGGGGCAGCACATCTCATGAATTTACGCTGGATGCTGGCAGAAGACGGATTTACTCTGCGCCGCTGCCTGCCCACCATGGCACACAGGCTCAAAGCATTTTTCCACAATGAAAAGGAGGTTCGCTGGTGGTAACAAAAACGACTTCAAAATCCAATATAGGACTTGCTCAGATCACTGCCGGTGCCATAACTCCCGATCAGCTCATTCCCTATGTCAAGGCTGTTTCTGGTCTTGATTCAAAAATGTTTGGAAACTGTGTCGGACATTATTGCGAAGGACAAATTGTCCTGATCGGCTTTCCCATGGGGAAACCTCGCGATAAAGAGGATCTGGATGCCGCTGTTGAAGAAGCCCTGCAGACAAAGAACCTTCAGCATATCACCGTACTTTGCGCTGAAAAACCAAGTCAGGCACCTGAAAACGCCACTGTCAGCGAAGACGCCTATTGGTCACTGCCCCTGCCTTTGCCTCCCTGTAAGCAAAAGCTGCGCAATATGCTGACGCGGGCAAAACGCGATATTGATATTGCAGAAAGCGGTGCAGAAGGCTATACACAGGAACACGAAGCTATAGCCCGAGATTTCTGCTCCAGACGCAAACTGGAAGCAGGCATGATCCATATTTTTCATCAGCTGAAAAACTATCTCAAAGAAAGCACGGAAGCACGGCTTTTCTCAGCGAGGACAAAGGACGGTAAAGTTGCGGCCTTTGCCATTGGCGATTATTCCTCATTTAATACTGCCTTTTATATGTTTGCCTGCCGTCTGCCCTCAGCACCTCCGGGAACAGCCGATGCACTTCTTGAAGCCGTTGCCAAAGGCGGTGAAGAACGCGGACACAGTCAGCTTAATTTAGGGCTTGCCGTCAATGCAGGCATTGGCTTTTTCAAAAAGAAATGGGGAGCTGAATTTTTCCTGCCCTGCTATGAATACGGCTGGGATGTACAAAAAGAGAAAAAAAGCTTGTTTGCACGTTTGTTTGGAGCGTAAAAAATAGAATTGAGAAAAGATATGGCAGATAAAAATACACCAGAAAACGACCCATTGAAAAACAAAAATTTCAAAGCTCCCGGCGTAATTGAAATGATCAGGCGCGACTTGCTGGGTAAACGCCGCCCCCTTGACTGCATACAAGTGGAAGTCACGTCCTTTTGCGGCGGCCGCTGTATTTACTGCCCCCATACCACCATGGCAGAATCATGGAAATCCCGGCATATCACCCCGGAAATCTTTGCAGCCCTCTGGCCTTTTATGCGCATCAGTGAACGTGTTCATTTACAGGGCTGGGGCGAACCGCTTCTGCACCCGAGATTTTTTGATTTTGTTGCTTTGGCACGTAAAGCCGATTGTCAGGTTTCAAGCACGAGCTGCGGCTTGATTATGAATGATGAAATTGCGTATAAACTGGCTCATTCCGGCATTGATACTCTGGCTTTTTCGCTGGTGGGAACAGATTCTGCCTCCAACGACAGCGGCCGGGCGGGTGTACCCTTTAAAAAAGTCTGTTCAGCGATCCGCATGGTGAAATCTGCGGTCAAAGATATGGGCTGCAGCCCCCTGGATATTCATTTTGCCTATCTTTTGCTGGCTGACAGAGTGGAAGCAGTGAAACGCCTTCCGGATCTCATGGAAGAACTGGATGTCAGCACGGCGGTTATCAGCTCTTTGGATTATATTGCTGAAAGTGAGCAAACGGCTCTTGCCTTTGCACCCCATGAACGGCAAAAAATTTCTGAGGCAAGAAGCGTTTTACAGGAAGTTGCGGACAAAGCCGCTCAAATGGAACGCAATATTGTGTTTGCTCTTCCGGGCTCAAAAGCTATTGCTCATACTGGCGGCTGCCGAGAAAATGTGACCAGCAGTCTGTATATTGACGCGGAAGGCATGGTTTCTCCCTGCGTCTATTTAAATGTGCCTGACAATGCAGAAAATCCCTATCGCCGCGTATTTGGTTCTGTTTTGGAAGAAAATGTGCTGGATATCTGGCAAAAGAAAGATTTTCAGGCTTTTCGCGAAGCTCTTGCGAAAAACAATCCCAATACAGCCTGCCTGAATTGCCCAAAACGCTTTGAAATTGTGGGCAGGGCACACCGATAATCATTAATAGGTATGTACGCTCATGGGGGCTGTAGGCAAATAAGAAACGCCAAGCCAGGTGATCATCAAGAGGACAAAGGCAAAGGGCAAAATATAAACGGCAACTTGCCTTGTTGGCTTTTGCAGGCGCAAATGAATATACATTAAATAGCCGATAACCGTGATAAAAGCCCAGGTTTCCTTGGGATCCCATGCCCAGTAATGTCCCCAGGCTTCTTTTGCCCAAAAGGCACCGAATAAGAGTCCCAGAAGCAGAAATCCCAAGCCCACATAGACAATATTATCTGTGAATTTCAATAATTCCTTATCTTCACTGCCATTGCAGAATTGATACATCAATTTAAAAGAACATAAACAGCTGACACCCAGCAAGGCATAGGAAAAAATATAGACCGTCACATGGGGAATAAACCAATAGCTTTGCAAAGCAGGCATCAGCGTTTTCGAATGAAGCTCCGGATTGACCACGTCAACAATCAAAAAGACACTGGCGATTAGTGAGCTGATACTCATAAGCCAGGCATATTTCCAGCGGGAAGAAGCAAATATGCCTAAAGACGCAAGGAAAAACGCGTACCAAAGCCGTGTTTCGCCCATGGTTCGTAGTGGCGGACGCTCTAAAGACAGCCAAAGCCGGGCAATAAAAATCCCCAGAATTGCCAAACCAATAAGAGCAAAAATTCCGGCAATTATTTCTCTTTTCTTATACAGGGCAAAGTAGCCTGAAAGCAGCCAGCAAATTATTATCAAAAGCACATACCAAATAAAGAAATTCCACATCATAACGCTGTCTCACCCAAAAGCTTTACATTTCTTTTCTGCCCAGCCAAATCAGGAAAACGGAACCAAGACAAAGCATAATAAGTCCGCAGTACACCAGATAAATCCACGGATCATACACCAGCTCAAAACTGCTGTAGGGTGATAGTGCACCTAAATCTTCATCATAGCCGTACTGATAAATTACCCATGAACCCACGCGCAAAGGCCTGTTGACTTCTAATATGGCATCAATTTTCTGCCCGTCCTTAGTCAATACTGTAATATCAGATAAGAAACGTTTTGGATCGGCTTTAGTCATCACAAGGGCGTGTTCATCATTGATATAAAGGGCAGATACAAATTGCTGCATATTGCCTGTTGTGACCCAGCCGGTTTTGCTTTCCCCTGTTTTGGTGCTGGTTATTTGTATTTTGGCAGCAGGAGATGAACCAATCATATCATATTCTTTATATTCATTATTCCCCGCCCAGACCGCATGGTGTAAATAAGTAAGAATTTCAAGCCGATACTCGTCCAATTGCCCGTGCACAGTTTTGGGGGCAAGCTGAAAAAACTCCGGCTTGTCAAGGGGCAGGGCTTCACCAGTTTTTCTGTTTATGAGCGCAAGTTTAGGCGGATAATATTCCATGGAAAAATCATGGAGTGTAATGGCAAGGGGAAGTTCCATAGCTTCCTGATTTTCATTATAGACGCGCCATTCGGTTTTGCCTTCATCAACAAACATCACAAAGCGCTGCATTTCGCTGGCGCCAAGTCCTGCCCCTAAAAGAGCAAGAAATAAACCAGCATGGTTGATGAAAAAAAATATATTTTTTCTGTTCCAAACTGATAGCCGTTTGAAACTGAGTGTACCAAGAGAAAGAAGCAGCAGAAAATACAGAAGAATAAACTGCCAACATCTTGTTATAATTGAAAATCCAAGTTTATCAAGCAGTGAATGCGTATGTGCTCCAGGAGCAGACAAAGGAGCCATTTGCGGAATAAGTCCCATAAGCAGCGTCAGAAAAAGCATAAAGCCCATGAGCACAATGGATAAGGGAATACTCGTCAGCCAATTGGTAAAGGTGTTTTTGATTTTGGAAAGAATAAAGCAGACAACACAAAGCACGGCAAAAACAACATAATTAACAGGATTATGAAGGAGTAAAAAATTAAATGAGCCTATCATGTATTGCAGCAAAGTGCCAATACAAAACAGGCTCAAAACAATGAGAAAACTTTCCTGCCAGCCGAAAGGGGCTGTCCATAATGCTTTTTTATTCATAATAAAAAGCTCCCAGATACCGCAGTATCCGGGAGCAAGAGAGAGATTAATTATAATCTGCCGGCAGCCTTGGCTTCTTCATACCAGGTTGGAACAGTCTTTTCCAACCATTCTTGCTTCTTAGCCTTTTCGGTTTGGTAATCAAAGCCAATGTAAGCTTGAGCCTTTTCCTTGCTGGAGATATCAGGAAGGGTTACTTCTTGAACATCATGTGCAGTCAAAACCTTTTGCAGCGCGATTTGTGCCTGCAGGGACTTGTCTAATGCATGAGCTAAAATGCGCTGTGTTTCAACAGGAGCGTGGAAACTTGCACCGTGAGAAGCTACACCAAAGTCCCAGCGCCATTGAGCTTGACGGATAAGATTCAAGCTTTCCTGCATTTCTTCAGCTGTTGCATTATTTTGCCATGCAGTTTGAGCCATGATGTGAGCCTTTGCAAGTTCCTTTTCTACGCGGTTGCGAACTTCCATAATCTTGTCTTGATATTCATAGACATAGTTTCTGAGCTTTTCTTCAGAATCGCGGTGACAGGTTTGGCAAGTGCCGGCGATATTGGCAAGAGGACTCATAACCTGGTGATCAGAGAACTTGATGCCACCTTCTGACTTGTAAGGCATATGGCAGTCAGCACAGGCAAGTCCGCGTTGACCATGAGGCCCAATCTTGAACAATTCATAATCAGGGTGTTGTGCCTTCAAAAGCGGAGCCTTACTGAGGGCATGCACCCAGTCAGCATAATCGATTTCATCATAGTATTGTTCCATTTCTTCCACGGAGAAGCCCTTATCCCATGGGAAGGTCAAATACTTGCCGTCGCCCTTGAAATAGTATTCAACGTGGCACTGCGCACAAACAAGTGAACGCATGTCTTGCAGGCTGGCCTTGGTAACATCCATACCGCGTCTTGCAAAAGCTTCCTTCAAAGCCGGACGGGTAATGGTCAAGTTCATGGTTTCAGGATCGTGACAGTCAGCACAGCCAAGAGGGTTCACAATTTGCGGACCCATTTGACCAAACTTGCTCTTGTAGAAATTTTCAACGCCAAGTTCCTGCATCATTCTTGGCACGTCAGGAGATTTACAGCTCCAGCAGGTTGCAGGCTGAGGGCCGTCTTCAGGCTTTACAGGAGTGCCGGTACGAAGGCTTGCGGTAACGTCCTTAATGGTATACATGTGACCGCGGGGAGCGCTATAATCCTTTGCAAATGCATAGCCAGCCCATAAAATAACCATTTCTGGACGCTTTTCCAAAACATCATCAAACTGGTTGCCCATGTATTTGCTTCTGAAATCCATATTTTCAGTGCGAAGCCAGGTATCGTATTCTCTTGGATAATTCAATCCCCATTTATCTGCATGAGTTTCAATACCAGTAATTTCAACTTTCTTATTATTATAAATTGAAGCTACTTCTGCACGTCTTTCTGTTATTGAGGAAGCCAATAAGCCTAAAACAAAAACGACACACATGGTTATGGCAAAAATTACCCAACACCATCCGGTACTCTTGCGTGGTGATTCTTTTGAGTTCATAACAAGTCTTCCTTTTTATCAGTGTTAAAATAAATCGCTCAGCCATTGAGGTACGGGAGATTTTGGAAATGGCACAATCGCATTGGGAGAAGAAGCGATATTGCTTATCTTGGTATGCGGCACATCTCTGTGGCAATCCCAGCAAGCCATTGTACTGCCATTCTTTGTATCCGCGTATTTTGCCATGCCTGTCTTTACAAATTCTGTATTCAGTTGAGTATGGCAGCGAACACAATTTTGCATTATTACCTCATAACTGGCATCACGTGGTCTCATAACATCTGGTTCAGCTTTAGCGGTAAAAACCGCTGCATGGTATAAACCATCTTTTGCTTTAAAAGCATATTTGGCAACAAAATTGTCTTGTGGAACATGGCAGTCGTTGCATGTCGCCCAGTTTGCATGGGAACTTCTCTGCCAGGATTGATACGAGGACGCCATAACGTGACAGTTTACACAGGCACTGGGATCATCGCTCGCATAGGAAACTGCTCTGGACATATACACGATGTATACCAAAAGTCCTGCAATTATCCCCCCACATATACAAAAGAGAACCAAAAATCTTTTAGGGAGCAAATCAAATATGCTGTTCATAGGCATGCTCCTTGATACTAAAAACCAATGAATTCCCCATTTATTTTGCACAATACAAAATAATTCAAATTCAGTATATCCTAATGCATGCACCAGGTAAAGTACCAGTTGAGAAAAAGTATAAGAGTACCAGTGTTCTTATTTTCACATAGGTTGATTTTCCTTTATTCTGTGAAATTACTTATAATTTTAGAGGAATATTCTTGATATAAAAAGAATTTTATGTTAATAAGAAAGACAAAGAGAGGTAGATATGTACGGAATTAAACTTTGTCGCGGCAGTTCTGTCAGTTTAGTAAAACAGTTGTATTCTGCACTTATTAACCTTATTCGGCAGGGCGAATTGAAAGGGCAGGAACGCCTGCCCTCCACCCGTGAGCTGGCCAAAGAACTGGCTGTTTCCCGCAATACTGTCAATGAAGCCTATCAGCTGCTGGTGACAGAAGGCTATATTTACAGTAAAGCCGGCGCGGGCTATATTGTGCACAAAAAATGTGCGGCAGAAGAAGCCCCGCATGTATGCTTTGCAGAAAAAGAAAGAAATTACCATGAAATAGAATATAATTTTTCTTTGGGCATTCCCGATATCCATGCATTTCCCTTTTTAATGTGGAACAGTTATCAGAAAAAAACGCTTTTCCAATTTAAAAAAGAAGATTTTGCCTATGGAGATCCGCAGGGATATCTGTCCCTGCGTCAGGAAATTGCAAAATGGCTTTTTCGTTCAAGAGGTTTGCAAGTCCATGAGGAAGATGTTTTTATTACCACAGGAACAACACAGGCCATTAATTTTTGTCTGGAACTGCTCAAACCTTTGCAGCAAACTTTTATTATTGAAGATCCCTGTTATTATCCTGTTGCCCATAGTTTGCAGCGACTGAATTTTTTGTACCAAAGCATACGGGTGGATGAAGAAGGGATCAACGTTCCCGCCATAAAAGATTATCAGCACGCGATTTGCGGCTGTTATGTAACGCCGTCTCATCAATTTCCAAAGGGAAGCGTACTTTCTGATGGGCGCCGCGCCAAGCTGGTGAAACTTGCCGAGGAACGGGATTTTTATATTTTGGAAGATGATTACGACGGAGAATTCCGCTATAACCAAACTGCCCTGACGCCCCTTTATTCCCTTTGTCCTGAACGGGTTATTTATATGGGAACATTCAGTAAAACACTTTTTCCGGCTCTAAGAATTGGTTTTATTTTGCTGCCCAAAAAATTCCATGCCCAGTGGAAAACCCTGCGCTCTGTCTACGACAGGCAAAATGCCATTCACGACCAAATCACCCTTTCCTTCTTTATGCAGGAAAGAAAAATCGATGTCTATATCAAGAAAATGAACAAAGTCTATGCCAAAAAACTGCAAATTCTTTTGGACAGTCTGAAAAAATATTTTCCGCAAAATCTAAAATTTCTTGGCGTCAATGCTGGACTGCATATTGCCCTGCAAGTTACGGGGGCAAAGTTTGACGAAAAATTTTATGAAAAATGCTTCGAGAATAAAATTGCCTTGTCCTTTTATCCCTGCAAATTTTATCAAAAAGAATTTATTACTGAACAAAATGAACGGGATATTTTATACTTAGGCTATGGAGCGCTTGAAGAGACGCAAATGGGAAGTGCTGTCAAACGCCTGGCAAGCTTATTGTAGTTTTTGAAAACAATTATTCAGCTCTGCCATGAAAAATTTGTTGGGCAACGCTGTATAGATTTCTGCTATCAATTTATTTTAACACAGCTTAATCAAATACCGTTCTTCTATCCCATTCAATATCATCTTTTATTATTTTAGCCGGATTTCCTGCAATAACAACATATTGTTCAGAAAATTTCTTTGTAACAAGACTATTGGCGCCAACTATGCAATTAGCATTAATTTGTGCATTTTTTAGCACAAAAACTCTTCTGCCTATCCAGCAATGATTTCCTATTACTATATTATATCTGTTATTATTTAATACTTTTCCTGTTGAATGCTGTAAAATTTGATGCCCATCACCTGCTTGGACAAATACTTCATTTGAAAATGCACAATCATCCCCTATTGAAATAGAATTATTTTTATTATAAACCATTAAATCGGCACCAGAAAAAGCACAGTCTTTACCAATAGTTATACTTAAATTTTCTGACATTATATTATCATTATTCCATCTTGTTCCCATAAGAATTGTTAAATTTACCGTATAATTTGAATCACCGCTGCAGAACGTATGCCCATGCCCCACCATGGTCAAACTAAATTTACCAGTTCCTATTTTTCCAATTTTTACTTTATTATTATTTCCTGTAATGTTTATTGTAAAATCAAGGCGTTTCTTTAAATCTTTTTTATTAAGTATTATTTCATTATTATTGCCAGCTATAGAAACTTTTATTCTTTTCCCGTGATATTTCTTTAATTTCCCCTGATCATCAATCAAAATAGAATTTCCCACCCATTTTTCAACTTTTTTGCCTCTTAATACATTAACAATATTCTTAATAAATTTAATCCTCATTCATTATCCTTTCACATTTTCTATCAATCTTCCCAGTCAGATTTATCTTTTGAGGTAACTTTCCATTCTCTGCTATGAGAATAAGGAGAAACAGTACAATATTTGCATGCATTTCCAGGAATAGTTAATAAAAATTTCTTAATTTTACGTCCAGAATTTTTATAAATATCAATTCCTTCCATTTCTGCTAAATGAGCATTAAAATATTTATTATAATATCCCCTATAACATTGCGAACAATTATATACTCTATGATTCATTAAATTTACACATTCTCGGCTATAACAATGTTTATATGCTTCAATAGGATCAGAATCTCCCTTTGGATTTATTGTTGCCATAAATTCATTAGCAACATGTATATTTCCAATACTGATATTATGAGCTGCAATTATATCTAAATATTTTGAAAAATTATCACTGGCAGGCGGATATTTAGATAAATCAAATTTTATTCTATTTTCTTTCATTGTATCCCAAAAATCTTGTTTCATTGCTGGAATTAAAATTCCATTTGAAACAATTCGTATATCATTTGATGGATAATATTTCCTTGTTACTTCTATAAATTTATTCACATGAGGATGCAGCAATGGTTCTCCGCCCATTAGCCTAATTATTTTAAAATCAATCTTTTTTGACAGTTCCTTTATATCTTCAGTAAATTCTTCTATATCAATAAATTTTTCTTCCGTAACCAATGGACAATAATGGTCACAGCCTGCACAATTTAAATTGCAATGGTCTAAAATATGCAGTTCAAGATATGGTAATTTTGATTGCATTTTTTTTCTAAACAATAATTTTATTTTATTTAATACAGAACTCATATTTTATTTCTCCTTATTTCACATTGTTTGCTGCTATTTATCCATAATCTTTACAATTAAAGATAAATTTTCATGAGTAAGCCCGCTATAATAAGGTAAACACATTACTCTGTGCTTCACAGCATTTGTAACAGGCAAATTATCCCTGCCTCTTACATTTTTATAACATTCAAAATCCGAACAAACCGGATAAAAATATTTCCTTGGGAATATATTGTATTCATTAAATTTTTTACACAGTTCATCACGTGACAAATGATAATCATCTTCAATAACAATGGGATAATATTGATAAGAATTTGTCGCATTCTCGGGCATTTTGAGTATTCTTATACCTTTTATGGAACCCAAATTTTGATCATAAAATTCTTTTATTTTTTTCCGTTTATTTTGTTCTTCTCTATACAACTTTAAATTCAGCAATCCCCACGCGGCTTGAAATTCATTCATTTTAGCATTTATTCCAATATCATTTACAGTATTTTCATCAACGATGCCAAAATCTCTCAATGAAACAGATTTATTGTACAACTCTGCATTATTGCATGTTATACAACCGCCTTCTATAGTGTTGTAAAGTTTAGTTGAATGAAAAGAAAATGTGCTGACATCGCCAAATGTCCCTATTCCCCTGCCATTAATTTCAGTAGAAAAAGCATGCGCAGCATCATATACTACTTTTAAATTATGTTTTTTAGCTATCTTATCAATTTTTTCAACATCACATGGAAAACCATACACATGAACTCCTAATATTAATGATGTATTTGGAGTAATCAATGCTTCAATTTTATCAGCGTCTATGGTCATTGTATTTGGTTCTATATCACAAAAAACAGGTTTTAAATTATTCAAAACAATAGAATGTGTCGTTGCTGCAAATGTAAAAGGTGTGGTTATCACTTCACTGCCTTGCGGCAAATGCAGATTTTTTAATGCAATTAATAAGGCTAAAGTGCCATTATTCATTAAAACGCAATAGGGAACTTTCAATTCTTTTTCGAGTTCCTTTTCTAAAAGATTGTGTTTTTGTCCCATATTGGTCAGCCATTTTGAATCATATACTTCCTTTGCAAGTTTTGTAAATTCATCAAAATCAGGTAATAATGGTCTCGTTACAAAAATTTTATCATTATTAATCATTTAATACATTCTCCCAAAGTTTTTTTCTATATTCATCTGAAATATAATATTTCGCTTTTTCACTGTTTGCATTTTTTGATTGTTTTACAAAACTATCAAAATCCATATCTTTTATTGAATATGTGTCAAAAATTTCATAGCCTAAGGACGTATACATATCAAAAGTTGAAACAGTAGATTTGATATATACCTTTTTTCCAAAATATAAGCACATATCAATATTTGCAGTAGCTTGCTGTCTGTTTTGATTTGCTATAAAGATGTCGAGTGATGCAATATGTTTTGCATACTCTTCAGGAGATAAATAATTTTCTATATATTCAAATTTGTCGGCAAAAATGTCTTTTCCTTTTTGAATTATTGCATTTTTAAATTCCATTTTGCCGTAGGACAAGATAACGATTATTTTAATGTTTTCATTTTTAAATTTCGACAGAATATCAAGCATTTCAAGCGTTGATTCATCGCACGAATTATTTATTTGGATTTTTAAATACCTATATATATATATATATGAATTGGATACAGGTTCTATTTTTGAAATATCAAGACTAAGAGGATATTCTATAGGATAAAAATTTTCATTCAATATATGTCCATAATTCTTTAATAAAACATTTTTATCATTTAACGCAAAAAACATATATCCTCTAAAATTTTTTCTCACATAATCATTCATTGCATTTTTAACACAATTATATAAGTCTCCTCCCCAAACAACCCAATATGCTTTTTCTTGCAATTGCTTTTGATGCTTATATAAATATTTGACTACCCCTTTATCAAACAATGAATGACAAATTATTTTTTCATTTTCTTTAAAATCTAATCCTTTTAAGTGACTTATTTCTATAACATTCTCCCCTTCCGGAAAAGGAAATTCATTATTCAATCGTCTACATAACACTATATGCTCATTGGTATTAAAATTTCTATTTAAAAAATCAACAACCGGCTTATTAAATTTATCATTATACATTAAATGAACAAATCTATATTTTCTTATCTGCTTATTAAGGCATTTATTTCTGAAAAAATTTATTAACCTGTTCATAAGTTTCATATATATTAACCTGTTTCTGTCAATCTTTTGTTCAGTTTTTAAAGATTTAACCCAATTCAATTTTGAACTCAATCTTTTAATACACTCACACTTGACTATTTTTTGGGTGAGCACAATGCAACTTGAGTTTTCAACTGGATAATTTTCTGTTTTAATCCTCAATTTTCCAATTGATGGGCGCTCTGCCTACAGAAACCAAAAACTTATTTGCTTTGGAAAAGTGTTTGCAGCCAAAAAATCCGCTTGAAGCAGAATAAGGACTTGGGTGCACGGTTTCCAAAATTTTGTGATTTGGATTGGTGATCAGTGCCTTTTTAGAACGGGCGTTGTTTCCCCAAAGCAGAAAGACAATGGGCTCAGGATGCTCGTTTAAAAGGCAGATAACCCGATCCGTAAAGATTTCCCATCCTTTTCCCTTATGGCTGTTTGGATTTGACTGCCGCACTGTCAGCACAGTGTTGAGCATAAGTACGCCCTCCCTTGCCCAGCTGGTGAGCTCGCCGTGGTGAGGAGGATTAATCCCAAGATCTGATTGGATTTCCTTATAAATATTTTGCAAAGAAGGCGGAGCCTGAACCCCTTTCTTGACTGAAAAGCAAAGACCGTGCGCCTGTCCTCTGCCATGGTACGGATCCTGACCAAGAATCACAGCCTTTACATCCGCAAAGGCCGTATACTTGAGGGCATTAAAAATATCATACATATCTGGATATATCGTTTGCGTCTTGTATTCCTGCACTAAAAATCGTCTTAATTTGAGGTAATACTCTTTATCAAATTCCCCTTTCAAGAGCTCATCCCAATCATTTCCGATATGTACCATTATACGCACCTTTTCTTTGATTATTTAGTAAATTTCTAACACACAATTTGCGCACCGGCAACAAGAATGTAACATCTCAAAATTTCCTTTGGATTATTCAAGACTGCCAAAATAACAACAAAAAAAGTCCCGCATCAAACGACACGGGACTTTTCAAAATTTTTACTGGCGGAAAGGCAGGGATTTGAACCCTGGATACAGGTTTAAGCCCGTATACTCACTTAGCAGGCGAGCTCCTTCGGCCGACTCGGACACCTTTCCGTACAGTAGAAAAATCTTTTATGGCAAATTTTCTGCTTTGTCAAGCGAAAAAATCATCTCTGCCTTTATTCCCAATTTTCCATTTTATAGCATATTAAATTTTTCTTTCTCGTTATTGGGAAGATTCGCGGGGACACTCCGTCCCATAAAAAATTTAAAAGAAAGATACCAAGCCATTAGCTCATTAATTAAAAAATCTATTTTCTATCTTTGTCTATTGCTATATTTTAGAAAATACTATAAAGTATCTTAAAAATTTTGTCATGCTTATGCATGGCATCAGGATACATTTCAAGAAGATGAGGATGCCGATGGAGGACAAAAGTAAAGAAGTAAAACCCACAAAATGTTGTTGTGGGTGTGGCTTTGGACCTTTTCTTGTTGGTCTTGTTTTAGCCCTTGTAATTGGTTGGTCTGTCATTCCAGCAATTAAGCTCGAAGAGAAAAAACAACCTGTTCAATTTAACCACATAGCACATATTGAAAATGCAGGTATGGCTTGTGAAGACTGCCACTTCCTGAGAGAAGACGGCACCTATCACGGTTTGCCTGATACTGCTTCCTGTGCTGCCTGCCACGAAGACGCTGTGACAGAAAGTCCTGAAGAACAACGTTTCATCAAAGAATACGTTGTCAAAGGAAAGGAAATTCGCGATGAATGGCTTGTTTACCAAAAGCAGCCTGACAACGTTTTCTTCAGCCATGCAGTACACTCTATGGAACGCTGCGCAAACTGCCATACAGATTTTGAAACAACACAAGATTTCTGTAAACTTTGCCACATTGATGTTGCTTCTACAACCAAACCTCCAGTCTACAAAGAAAATAGAATTTCAACGTATTCTGTAAACACCATGAAAATGGCTGAATGTGAAGCTTGTCACGCAAATCCAGGACACTATGGCACAACCAATGCAAGCAATGCTTGTTTTGTCTGCCATAAATAAGGAAAGGGGATCTAACATGCAAAGACGTGGATTTTTAAAATTTGCTCTTGGTGGTACTGTAGGTCTTGTTGCCTCTCCTGCGATTTGGACAACCCTGTACGACCTTGCTTACTGGACACAAAACTGGGGTTGGATTCCTCGCTTGCAAAACGGCGAAGACTTATCTATAGCTACTGTTTCAAAACTTGACGGAACACCGCTCAAAGTTCGCGTTGTGGGCGGACGTGTTACCCGTACAAGCGGAAATAAAGATAACGCATATTCCAAGGGAGGACTTACTCCTCTTGCTGCTTCAGAAGCTCATCTTCTCTACTCTGAATCACGCATTAAACGTCCGCTCAAACGTGGCCCTGACGGCGGATATGCGTATACCTCATGGGAAGACGCACAAAATATTCTCAAAGAAAAAACTCAGGCAGCTAACGGAAGTTTAGCATTTCTCTCTGCTGACAGTTCTTCTTCTTTGAACGATGTGTATTCAGCCTTCACCAAAGAAAACGGCTCCGAAGATTTCTTCTTTATGCCCAGTGATGAACAAGCTGCAAACCTCGCTTGGCGCGCTTTAGGCGGCAATGACCGCATTGGCTATGATATTGCTAACAGCGACTGCATTTTGGCAGTTGGCGCAAACTTCCTCGACAGCTGGGGTTCTGTAGCGCATAACCGAGCAGTTTTCAATGAAACGCACCCAAATGCAGAAGATGCAAGCCAGTCTGTTTATTATGCCGGCGCAATGCAAAATAATACTGCTGTTGTTGCTGATTTATGGCTTCCAGTCAAAACCGGTACAGAAGAAACATTCCTTGGTGCAATTCTTTCCGAGCTTGTCAAAACTCAAGCTCTTGCTGATGAAAGCCTCACTTCTCTTGCCAGCCGCTACAGCCTTGACGAAGCAGGCAAAGTTTGCGGAACGAATATTGACAGCATGAAACAACTTGTTTCTGCTCTCAAAAATGCAAGCCGTCCTCTTGTTTTTGCCGGCACAACTGACGGACAAAGCCTGGGTACCGGCGTGCACATGCTGGCCATTGCGATTAACGCAGTGCTTGGCCGCATCAATCAGGACGGAGGCATAGTCAGTTTGCCTGCCGGCGAACCGCTTTTGCCGTCAGCACAAAGTCTGAACGATATTTTTGAACGCAATTTTGTCTCTTTTTGCATGCAGGTTGCTTCCGGCTCCAAAAAAGCTCCAAAACTGCTCTTTATTAATGAAGCAAACCCTGTCTATGCACTTTCCAAAGATGTGCAAGTCAAGGAATGCCTTGCCAAAATCGATTATAAGGTTTGTTTTGCAAGCCACTTTAGTGAAACCTGCGCTGAATGTGACCTTGTTCTTCCTGTTGCTCAGGGTTTGGAACGCTTTGACGATGTCTTTACGCCTTACGGCTCAGGCAATATCAACTGGACGCTCGCTAAACCTGTGACAGAACCTCATTATCAGGCTCGTCCTCTTGGCGAACTTCTCATTGCTCTTGCTGATGAACTGGGTCAGGATTTAGGCGTTCGCGACATTCCGGCTTTGCTTGAAAAACGCGCAAATTCATTGCATATCAATTTCAAAGAGTATCTTGAAAGCGGTGACACCTATCAGGAAGCATTCCACGATTTTTCTGTGCCAATGCTCAACTTTATGCCGCTTCACAGCAAACAGGCAAAAGCTCCTGTTTCTGACATTGCTCTTCTCACCTACACCAATGCTACTGCCGGGAATCCAAGCACAGGTATTCCACCTTATGCAAACCGTACAATTACTGATTACCAATTGGCTGAAAACGGCTTGTGCGTTGCGCAAATCAATAAAGCAACTGCCCAAAAGCTCGGCTTTGCAAATGGCGACAAAGCAATGCTTGAAACCCAAAACGGAAAAATGCCTGTTGTGATCAAATTCTATGAAGGCATTATGTCTGACGTAATTGCTGTTATGGCAGGACTTGGACATACTGAATTTGACAGATTCTCTGTAAATAAAGGCAACAATATTTTAGCACTCACCCAAATAGATATGGAAGCAGGCTCTGACCTTCCTGTATGGCTGAGCAGCATTTCTGTGGTGAAGGGGTAATATATGTCACACTTTAAAGATTTTACTGTTCGCTATGGCATGGTAATTGACCTTGATAAATGCACAGGCTGTGGTGCGTGCATGATGTCCTGCCAGGCTGAAAATAACGTTGCACCACAAGAAGACGCAAGCAATAAACTTCGTGCCCTCAACTGGCTCAAAGTCTATCGCCTTTCCAACGGCAAAGATTATCCGGAACATGAAACCGTTTTCCTGCCCCGTCCCTGCATGCAGTGCGGCAATCCTTCCTGCGTATCTGTCTGCCCTGTTGTGGCTACTGATAAAAATGAAGAAGGCGGCATTGTCAGCCAGGTAACTCCCCGCTGTATCGGCTGCCGGTACTGTATGGCCAGCTGCCCTTACCATGCTCGTTATTTCAACTGGTTTGACCCATACTGGCCAGGAGATTTGAAAGAAGCTCTCAGCCCGGATGTTTCCACCCGTCCCCGCGGTGTTGTTGAAAAATGCAGCTTCTGTCACCATCGCCTGATGAAAGCAAAGAACAAAGCTATTGCCAACGGCGAAGACCCGCTTGCTCTTCCGGAAGAAGCATACCAAACCGCCTGCACAGAAGCCTGCCCCAATGGTGCTATTGTTTTCGGTGACCTCAACAATCCTGAACACCGTGTGTATGAACTCAAACAAAGCCCCTACGCTTTCCGCCTCTTGGAACGTTTAGGCACTGACCCGCAGGTTTACTACATGAGCAAACGTGAATGGGTTCGTCGTTTGGGTGATAACTACCTTGAACACGAAGAAACCGGCAAACCGGAAGATATCATTTTCAATAAATCTCACTAAGGAAAAGGAATAAATTATGGATTATAGCAAACCAATTGATAATGCCCTTTTCCCAAAAGGGTGTGAACGCTGCTCCTTTACCAAATTCTCCCTCTTTATGCTTATTCCTACAGCATTGCTCTTATGGGGTGTAATTGCAGCATTTGTTGTTTTATCCCAAGGCCTTGGCACAACCGGTCTTGACGATAAATTCGGTTTCGGCTTATGGATTACCCTTGACCTTGCCGTTATCGCGCTGGGTGCTGGTGCGTTCTTTACCGGCTTACTCCGCTATATTTTGAATATTGACGAACTCAAAAATATTGTCAGCTTTACGGCTGTGATCGGTTTCCTTTGCTACACAGGCGCTATGCTCATTTTGGTACTGGATATCGGACAGCCAATCCGCTGCTGGTTTGGTTACTGGTACCCCAACGTACACTCCATGCTCACAGAAGTTATCTTCTGTATTACCTGTTACTGCATCGTGCTGATTATTGAATACGTACCGCTTATTCTTGAACAACGTGCTTTTGAAAAGAATAAAGTTATTCAACACCTTGCACATAACTTCCACGTGTATATGCCTCTTTTCGCCGGTATTGGAGCATTCCTTTCCACCTTCCACCAAGGCAGTCTGGGCGGTATGTACGGCGTACTCTTTGGCCGTCCCTACATTTTCCGTGACGGTTTCTTTATCTGGCCCTGGACATTCTTCCTTTATCTCTTGTCTGCCGTAAGCGCCGGCCCTATGTTCTCTGTGCTCATGGTTACTCTGGTTGAAAAACTCACAGGCAAGAAACTTGTTTCCTGGAAGATTAAACAACTTATGGGCAAAATCGGCGGAACCATGCTTGTTGTCTACACAATCGGCAAGTTCCTCGACTCCTATGCATGGGTAAACGATATTCTCCCACGCAGCGGACTGACCTTTGAACAAATGTTCACCGGCTTTGTATACAGCTCTTTCTGGTTCTATGCTGAACACATTGCCCTTGTGGTTGGTATTGTGTGCATGGCACTGCCTGCGCTTCGCAAAATCTCTGCCTGTTTCTACTTTGGCTGTCTTGCAACCTGCTTCAGCATTGTGCTGAACCGTTTTGTGATGACAGTGCAGGCTCTTGGCATCCCTGTAATGCCATTTGAAGAATGGCGCTGGTACTGGGCTAACTGGGCAGAATGGGGTGCATTTGCACTGGTTGTAGGCTACTCAATTATTACCGTAGCCGTCACCTACCGCTACTGTCCGCTCTTCCCTCAAGAAGCAGAACTGAACAAGAAGTAAGAAATCATTAAATATGATACCAAAAAAGCCTGATTGAAAAATCAGGCTTTTTTATTTTATTTTTTCTCTCTTCTGGGGGAGATAATCTCCCCCAGCCCCCCATATCGCAAAAATTTTACAAGTAAAATTTTTGAAGAATACAAAAAACTTTTTATTTCTCCCCCTATGTTAAAATGTTTTGAAAGGGGTGCAGGGGGAAGACTTTTCTAAAAGTTTCCCCCTGCAAAAACAAAAAGTTATAAAACTAACATTTCTTTCCGGAAGGTTCGTGGCTCCATTCAAGAACAGGGAAGTCTTCACCGAGTTTTGCATGGATAGCTTGTTTCATCATGCCTTTATATGGGCAGGGAAAACCAATAGGCGTGCCCTTGCCAATGCAGGAAGCAAGCATAATCACTTCTGCACCGCGGTCACGAAGCATGGCAGCACGGGTCACAGCCTTCTTGCCTGGGCAGCCGCCGCAGCTGACAAAGCCAACAACTTCACACGCGCCGATACCACTTTCAGCAAGTGAGCCGGAACCTTCTTTTGCCGTTGCAAAATCTCTTGTCCCCGGGCACATATCTTCTGTTTGCTGACAGCGAATAACACCTAATTTTTTCATAAAAAATCCCCTTTTCACAGCGTTAAACTCATCTATATGCCAATATTCTGCAAAGTCAACCTCAAAAAATTTTTCCTATATAAGCCTTTGACTTCTTGGCATAAAAAGGTTTAGTATAACTCTTACACCCTTTATGCATACAAGGAAATTTTATGTCCATTATTTATAAAAAAAGTGCTTCTCGTCCCCTTGTTTTGGAAGAACGTGAAGAACCACAGCTGTACCGTGAAATATATCCCTATTCCAAAGTAGGACGCATTGAATTTGACGATGTAACCATTCCGCCCCGTCCTGCCAATCCATTTTTCATCACTGATACAACCTTTCGTGACGGTCAGCAGGCACGCCCCCCCTATACGGTCAAGCAAATTGCCCGCATGTACGACCTTTTGCACAAATTAGGCGGCAAAAGCGGACTTATCCAAGCTTCTGAATTCTTTATGTATTCTCAAAAAGACAGAAAAGCCATTGAAACCTGCCGTGCCCGCGGTTATCGCTTCCCCCGCATTACCGGCTGGATTCGTGCCAATATTGAAGATTTAAAAATTGCCCGAGACATGGAATTTGATGAAGTAGGTATGCTGACCAGTGTTTCCGATTATCATTTATATTTGAAGCTGGGCAAAAATCGCCAGACTGCCATGAATGATTATTTGAAGCTTGTGGAACAGGCACTTTCCTGGGGCATTGTTCCTCGCTGTCACTTTGAAGATATCACCCGCGCGGATATTTACGGTTTCTGCCTGCCCTTTGCCAGCAAGCTTATGGAATTATCCAAACAAGCTTCCATGCCTGTGAAAATCCGCTTATGCGATACCATGGGCTTTGGCGTTCCTTACAGCGGGGCAGCTCTGCCCCGTTCTGTACAGCGCATTGTTCGTGCCTTTACGGATGAAGCAGGTGTTCCCGGCGAATGGCTGGAATGGCATGGACATAATGATTTTCACAAAGTGCTGGTTAATAGTGTCACTGCCTGGCTCTATGGCTGCGGCGCTGTCAACGGCGCTCTGCTTGGCTTTGGCGAACGCACAGGCAATACGCCGATCGAAGCCCTTGTGATTGAATATATTTCATTGACGGGTAAAGACGAAGCTGCTGATACCACGGTTATTTCTGAAATTGCTGAGTTTTTTGAAAGTGAACTTGGCTATAAAATCCCGCCCAACTATCCCTTTGTGGGCGCTGAATTTAACGCAACAGCTGCCGGTGTGCATATCGACGGCCTCTCCAAGAACGAAGAAATCTATAATATTTTTGATACCAAAGCCATTTTGGGCAAACCTGTGCCTATCATTATTACGGATAAAGCAGGACGCGCCGGCGTTGCCTACTGGATTAACCACCATTTCAAACTGGAAGGCGACAGCAAAATTAATAAACAGCATCCGGCTATCGGCAAAATCTATGCTGATATTATGAAATCATACGAAGAAGGACGAAATACCTCTTTTTCCACACAGGAAATGCTGGTGCTGGCTAAACGTTACTTCCCGGAACTTTTCGTCACAGAACTGCAAAAGATCAAACGTCTTGCAGGCAGACTGGCCGCCCATATTGTGACCAAGCTTGCCAGTGTTTGTGTGGCTGAAAGCGGCAATCAGGAAACCATCAATGCGATGAACCTTTTTGTAAAGCAATATCCTTTTATCCAGTTCCTAACTTTGAATAATTTAAAAGGTGAATTATTGGAAGCAGTTATCACTGATCCCAGCTATCAGGAAAAATACGGCAATCTGCCTAAAAAAGGCTATGATTATTCTGACCGCGAATGGTTCAAAGCTCCTATCAGCACAGGAAAACTGCATATCAGCGATTTATACCAATCCCAGTACACGGGCAAGCTGATTATTACGGTTGCCATGGCTGTAACCAATGAGAACGACGATATCACGGGCGTTGTTTCTGCTGATATTCAGCTGGAAGAAATACTCATCCGTGAAGCAGAACTGGAAGCTGCTGAACAAGCTGAAAATATTGAAGAATAGTGAGTAACTATATGAAAAAACTTTTTATCCTTACCCTGTTATCTCTCTTTTGGCTGCCTTGTCAGGCTTTGGCAGTATCAAGTAAAGCCCCTGCCATTTCTGACAAAGAAGCCTTTAAAGCCATGCTCATTGAAGTATTGAAAGAAAATCCTGAAATTCTTTTTGACGTAATGAAAGAAAATGACAGTGCATTCATAAAGGCTATCACCACTGCCTCTGAAACTTCCCGCACCAATGAACTGGAAACGAAATGGAATAAAGACATCAAAGAACCCAAGACCTTTGCCGGCGCAAAGCGCCCTTATCTTGGGGATCAAAATGCCCCCAACACCTTGTATATTTTCTCTGATTTTCTCTGCACTTATTGCCAAAAAACAGCCGGAGTTGTGGAAACATTTATCAAAGAGCACAAGGACGTAAAACTGGTTTTCAAAGCATATCCAAAATCAGATCAAGGCAAAGCTGCCCTGCGCTGGTTCTATTTAATGAGCCAAAAAGATATGAAAAAGGCCTGGCAGCTGCATGATACAATTTTTGTTCATCAGCAGGCCTATGCCAATAATCCGCCGGAAGTACTCAAAGAAATTGTCCGCCAGCAAGGCTTAAATCCTGAACAGTTTGCAGCAGAAGTGGAAAAGAAGCAGGCAGAACTGGACGCCCTCATCGATGAAGACATCAAAGAAGCGGAAAAATATCAGGTAGCAGGCACGCCATATCTCTTTATCAATAATCTTGTGCTTGTTGGCGCTCAAACATTAACCACTTTAGAAAGTGCATTAAAATTTTCTGCAAAGTAGTATGAAACCCTGCAGTATTCTTACAATCGGAAATTTTGACGGTGTTCATGTGGGGCATGCCCATATTATTAATCATTTAATAAAATTTGCCTCCTCCTACGCCTACAGAAAAGAATTTTTTGAGCAAAACAAGGAACTTGCTCCGCAATACCATTTGGATTTGCAGACCAATCCTGCCTCCTGCCTCTTGACCTTCACGCCTCACCCTGCAAGCGTGCTGGGGAATAAATTTTATATTCCGCTCATGACCCATGAGAACCGCCTGCAAACACTGAAAGATTTTTCTTTGCAAAGTGTGGAAACTCTGCCCTTTACCAGGGAATTTTCTCAAAAATCCAGTGAAGAATTTTGCGAATTTCTGGTTAAAGAATATAATGTTGCCATGCTCTTTATTGGGCATGATTTCAAAATAGGACACGATAGAGCCGGCGAAGAAAAACTCACTGAACACGGGAAGAAATTTGGTTTTGCTGTTTATGCCCATGAACCGGTTCGCCTTGAAAACGATGAAATAATAAGCTCCACCAAAATCCGTGAAGCCCTTTTGGCAGGCAATATTCAAAAAGCAAATACCATGCTTGGACGTGCCTATACACTTTCCGGCACAGTGGAACACGGCTTCAACCGCGGCGGAAAACTTTTGGGCTTTCCCACTGCCAATCTTTTGGAAGAAACGCTTATTGTGCCTAAAAATGGCGTTTATGCCACAAAAGTCAAAATTTTTGACCCTCGCTTTATGAAGAACAAACAGCCAGAAATTTTCTACGGCATGACCAATATTGGCTTTAATCCTACCTTTAATAATAATGCTCGGAGCATTGAAACCTTTATTTTTGATTTTGATGCAGATATTTATGACACAGAAATTGAAATTTCTTTTCATCATTTACTGCGTGAAGAAAAGAAATTCAATTCCTTGCAGGAACTTATTGCCCAGCTTACCGATGATAAGCACAATGCCCAAAAACTCTTAACAGGAAATTAGCATATGAGTGATATTACCCGTTTTGGTGTTTCTATTGAATCTCATCTTGTGGAAGCTTTTGACGCTTTGAGCAAGAAAAAAGGTTTTGCCAATCGTTCTGATGCTCTGCGCCAATGCATGCGCAATGCCCTGCAGGAAGAAGCCAATGCCGATCCTGAAAGCAATGTCAGCGGCGTTCTCAGCATTATTTACGATCACCACAACAGCGATTTATCCAAAAAACTCACCAGCATGCAGCATGCAGTGCATGAAGTGGTGATGACCAATTTGCACGTGCATTTGGATTTGCACCATTGCCTTGAAGTGATGATTTTAAAAGGAAAAAATCATGTTGTGCAGGAACTGGCAGATAAACTCGCCAGCACACGGGGGATTTTAAAATCCAATCTTGCGATTACAAGTATTGATACCCTTGCCCATACCTGCCACAGCCATGATGAAGATGAACACTCCCACAGCGGGCACGACCACGCTCACGAACATAACTACGAACATAATCACGGCGGCCACAGCCACAATTAAGGTTTATTATGCATAATTCCTGCCCCCATTTAGAAGATGTCCAAAGCACAAAGGCAAAGCACCCCTTAGCCATTGATAAAGTTGGCATAAAAGAATTTCACATTCCCCTTGTGGTGCGTGATCTTGCCCATGAAAAGCAGCATACCATTGCGAAAGTGGATATGAGCGTGGATTTGCCTGCTGATTTCAAAGGCACACACATGAGCCGTTTTATTGAGGCATTGGAAGAATGGCGGGAAAATGCAGAAGAAAAACTTGATTACGGTTCACTCAAATCTCTGCTGGAGCAGGTCCGCAGTAAGCTTGCTGCCCAAAAAGCCTTTATCAGCTTTAATTTCCCATATTTTATCACGAAGAACGCGCCTGTCAGCAAGGCAAAAGCTCCTGTTTCCTATCAATGCTGTTTTACAGGCGAATGGGATAAAACATGGGAACGTCCCATTTTCCGGATTGAAATTGAAGTGCCTGTGACAACGGTTTGCCCCTGTTCCAAGGCAATCAGCGAATACGGCGCCCACGGTCAGCGCACCTATATCAAAATGCAGCTTATGCTTTCCAAATTTTCCTGGATTGAAGAATTTATCCATATTGCTGAAAAGGCAGGTTCTGCGCCCATTTATGCCATTTTAAAACGTCCTGATGAAAAATTTGTCACGGAACAGGCCTATGAAAATGCCTATTTTGTGGAAGATGTTGTGCGTAATGTTGCCTATCATTTGGAACAGCACGAGCATGTGGAATGGTATAAAGTCACTGTGGAAAGCCATGAATCCATCCACGGGCACAATGCCTTTGCCGTGATTGAAAAGAAATAAATTCCTTACTTCAGCAAGAGTACTTTTTACATAACGATCTGATTAATTATACTGACAGTATTAGAGCATTTCCAGTAAATCTTACGAATTTCTTGCAGGGGAAAAACTTTATCTCTGCTGTCCATTTCTCTAAGTCTCGTAAACTCGACATAAGAGAAACGACTTCGTCGCCTTCGGTGGCTGAAAAAGTTTCTTCCCCTGCACCCCTTTACAAAACTTTTTAAGCTTTATTATTAAAATTATTTGTAATTATTTTCGGAAATGCTCTAGCTGGAAATTTACAAGAATTTAATCTTTTATTTTTGCCGTATATTGTTTATACTATAGAAACGAATAGTTAAAAGGTGTTTCAAAATATAAAGGATTCATCATGATAAAAGCGTTTCGGGCGTTACAATATAGAAATTTCAGATTGTTTTTCCCAGGTCTTATTGTCTCACAAATTGGCATTTGGATGCAGAATGTTGCCGTTGCCTGGCTTGTTTATGATCTTACAAAGTCCCCGTTTACCATGGGCTCAATCATGTGTGTCAATGCCATTCCGCTTTTGTTTATAACGCCCTTTGGCGGTGTTATTGTTGATAAATTTGACAGACATAAACTTTTGTTTACCATACAGATTTTATTTGCGCTGCAGGCACTTCTTATGACCATAGCCTCCTACAGCGGTTTTATTGCAATATGGAATATTGTCTTTCTGAGTCTATTTTTAAATATTATTGCGTCTATTGACGCGCCACTTCGTCAATCAACATTTATTTGTCTTGTGGATGATGTCAACGATTTAAGCAATGCCATATCTTTAAATTCCTGTTGTTTTAATCTGGCAAGACTTATTGGCCCAGCACTCGCCGGGCTGATTATTGCCCATATTGATGTACGAGCTTGCTTTTTAATCAATTTTCTATGCCTTATGCCGTCAGTATTTCTTGTAAAAATGATGCACATTAATGATGTAAAAAGTGATGAAATCAAAAATGCTACGATAGTCGAAGGCTTGAAAGAAGGCTTAAGATACATTTCCAACCATCAGCAAATAAAACTTTTATTGCAATTTATAGCTATTTTTAGCTTTACTGTTCTCACATATTCTGTCCTCATTCCCATGTATTGCAAAGATGTGTTAAATTCTGACGCAGATGTTTTGGGGCTCTTAATGAGTATGGCAGGAGTTGGGGCATTAACTGCTTCCTTGTTTCTTGCCTGCAAAACAACATCAAGCAAAGGTTTACAACAACACCTTCTTTATGGAACGGTTTTAATAGGTATCTGTTTTATTGGCATTGGTTTAATCCATTCAGTAACAATGAGTGCACTTTTCATGCTTGGTGCAGGCTTTGGGATGCCCATATTTTTTGTATCCAATAATATGCTCATACAGTCAATTGTTGATGATGATAAAAGGGGCAGAGTCATGAGCATCAATGCTCTTTGCTTTATGGGAACAACGTCTGTGAGCAGTTTTCTAGCCGGAAGTGTTGCTGAAATTTTGGGCATAGCTCAAACGTTTACCCTTCTCGGCTGTATACTTTTTGGTCTGGCAATATATTTTGGATTTAAATTACATAGATTAAATTGTTCTGAAAAATAAATTTGATACTATGGGCATATTGAAAAAATAAACTCTCTTACTTTTTCATAACTATTAATCTTCACTCTCGTTGGATTTTTACCCTCTTTTTTCTTGATATATATATATATGAATTAATATCAAAGAAAAAAAGGAAAATAAGTGTAATGGGATTAAATTTATCAAAATTTAAAGCTAAATTATTAAACAGTTATTACAAAAAAGCATATAAAAAACACAAAATTGATTTTATTTCCTGGGCAAAAACGTTAAGTGATTTATATTATTTTGAACAAGTAAAAAAACAAACAAAACTTTTTGAAAAAAAAATTGATATTGTTTATTCTTTACTTTGTGATGAAAAAAGTAAACAAGCATATCAAAAAGAACTTACTTTTATATTTGCACATCAATTAATAAATAACCATTATTTTTTAAATTTCCAACTTGGTGGAATTTCCCCACAAGAATTTAGCGAAAATTATGAGCGAGCTCGTCGAGACAAATCAATGCCCCAGATTAATGCTCCTCAAAATACCTTATTATATTGCTTTGTTACAGGGTATTACTATCGACAATATGAATATGAGATATCATCATCAAAAAAAATAAGTGTTGAGGATGGTGATATTGTAATAGATTGCGGTGCTGCTTTCGGTGACACCGCTTATTGGGCGTATACTAAAGGGGCAAAAAAAATATATTGTTTTGAAATCGATCCCAATAATTTATCCATTATAAAAAATACTATTATGGATAATAAATTTGACCATATTACAGAAATTATCCCTAAGGCACTGGGAGCAGCATCTGGAGAAATTTTCTATAATTATGGAAATAATCCATTAATGGGACATATTACTTCCTCAAAAGAAAATGATGAAAGTATACCTATTCCAGTAACAACAATTGACATATTTTGTGCCAAAAATAATGTGCATCCAACATTTATTAAAATGGATATTGAAGGGGCTGAATTAGACGCTCTTGAAGGAGCAAGAGAAACTATTCATAAGTATAAACCCAAACTTGCTATTTCTATTTATCATAAATCAGAACATATGTGGGAAATTCCTCTTCTTATTCATGAAATAGAACCTAACTATAAATTTTATTGTAAAAAAAATGCACCAATAAGTGAATTTATTCTTCATGCAATATGTGAATAATTATTTCGTAAAAATATAAATTTTCACTATTCTATAAAATTAGATACAAAAAAGCCGGCATATTGCCGGCTTTCTATTTTGCATTTTATTTCATTCTTACATGAAGAAAATGAGCGTTGTAAGAATAAAGACTGGCCACAAAATACCAATTGACCAAGCCATATATCCAAAGAAGCTGGGCATCTTGACACCGCTGTTTTCAGCAATGGAACGTACCATAAAGTTAGGAGCGTTACCAATATAGGTTACAGCACCCATAAATACCGCACCGGCAGAAATGGCAGAAAGTGTACCAACATGATGCATGAGATATTCAGCATCACCACCGGCAGTATTGAAGAATACAAGGTAGGTTGGAGCGTTGTCGAGGAATGAAGAAAGAATACCTGTCATCCAGAAATACATATAGTTGAGAGGTTCGCCGGTAGCAGGATCAGTAACCATATTGATAAGGCTTGCGAGGCTGCCTTCTGTTCCTGCACGCAAGATAGCGATTGCAGGGATCATGCTGAGGAAGATACCAATAAAGAGCTTTGCAACTTCAAGGATTGGATCCCAGTTGAAGTCGTTGAGTTCGCGGCATTCCTTGGATGTAAACTTCATGGACAAGAATACAATGATAAGCAGGCAAACATCACGGGTTACGTTTTGCAAATCAAGAGCAATGCCATGATATACTTCAAAATGAATATCAGGATTCCAGTTACCGCTCATAAGAACGAGACCAACGATACATGCAACAAAGAGAAGGTTGATCTTGCCGTCTAAGCCAAGTCTTTCAGCTTTTTCAGCACCTTGAGGTTTTGGAGAACCTTCTTTCTTATATAAAACAGTATCAAGCAAGAAATAAAGAGCTAACAAAATAAGAGAAATAAAGGCAGTTTTTACAAAAAGGTGAACAGTTGTCCAGAAGAAGCTAACGCCTTTCAAGAAGCCTAAGAAAAGTGGCGGGTCACCAAGAGGAGTCAAAGAACCACCAATGTTTGCTACCAAAAAGATAAAGAATACAACTTGGTGCACTTGATATTTACGGTGCTTGTTAGCCTTTAAAAGAGGACGAATAAGGAGCATGGCAGCACCGGTTGTACCAATCCAGCTGGCAATGATAGTACCAAAAGCCAAAAGACCAGTATTCACTGCGGGGGTGCCTACCAATGTACCTGTCAGACGAATACCGCCGGCAGCTGTGAAAAGTGCAAGCAAAAGAATGATAAAGGGCAAATATTCAAGCAAAACAGTGTCAACAGCGTAAAAACTTACAAGGTCGAAACCAAATACAATGGTTGCAGGAATCAAAAATGCAAGTCCCCAGAATATTGCAACTTTACCAAAGTGGTGATGCCAAAAATGTGGCGTAGCCAAAGGGCAAATAGCAATGGAAAGCAACATACATACAAAAGGAATTGCCCAGCAAAGTCCCATATCTTTAGGAAATGTTGGGTGTCCGTGAGAAGCTAAAGCAACAGAAGGAAGCAAAAGCATTAAAGCCAATAATGGCAGTAAAAAACGCATCTTAGGCATTAGAAAACACTCCTTATTTAGTTTTAAAGCCATATAAATTTATCATTAAAACCCAAGGCAAGCAAGTAAAAATCTTCACAAATAAGCCCCTGCAAGGATTTTTCTTGACAAGATTTGCTAAAAGCCGCACATAAAAACTATGGAAAATTCACAAATGCGGAAACTCACGCCCACCACGCACAGACAGGGCATTTATATTTTTGAAAACGGGAAAAAATATATCAATTTTTCTTCCAATGATTATCTTAACCTTGGCACCAACGAAATTTTACGAAAGAATTTTTTAGAGCAAATTCTGACAAAAAAAACATCTTTTACGGAAAATCTTTTTGTCGAAGCATTATTTTCATCCTCTTCTGCACGGCTTTTAAGTGGAAATTCAGCTCCTTATACGCGTTTGGAAACATTTATTGCCAAATGGTATGAAAAAGAAGCTGCCCTTTGCTTCAATTCCGGCTATCATGCCAATTTTGGGATTATTGCAGGGCTCATGCAAAAAGGCGATTGCATATTTTCTGACAAACTCAATCATAACAGCATATTGGCAGGCATAAAACAAAGCAGTGCCGACTTTTTCCGCTATAAGCATCTTGATTATAATCACCTTGAGGATTTACTCAAAAAACAGCGTCAAAACTATAAAAATGCGCTCATTGTTTCAGAATCCATTTTTTCCATGGATGGAGACCGCGCGTCACTCCCCGATTTAATTTTCTTAAAAGAAAAATATGATTGTACTTTTATGCTGGATGAAGCCCACGGAGTTGGCGTTTTAGGTAAAAACGCGCAGGGCTTATGTAATGAAGACGAAAATTTTATCCCCAAAATTGATATTATTATGGGAGCTCTGGGAAAAGCCCTTGGTTCGCAAGGGGCATTTTGTGCGGCAAGCAGGAAAATCATTGACAGACTGATCAACTTTGCGCCTACCTTTATTTTTTCAACGGCCCTTCCGCCTATCCAAATTTTGTGGACTGAATATCTTTTAACGGAGTGCATGGGATTTATTTTGCAGCAGCAGCAAAAGCTAAAAAATCTTTTGCAGGAATTTTCCTTTACTTCCCATATTCTGCCTGTGATTATCGGGGAGAATGAGGATACTATCAATATGGCAAAGCATTTGCGCGAACATGGCTTTTTTGTTTTGCCTGTTCGCCCGCCTACCGTGCCGCAGCATACTGCCCGTTTACGTCTTTCCCTTTGCGCTGATATGAAACCAACACAACTCACCGAACTTTTTTCTGAACTGGAAACTTACAAATGCAATATGAATGGTTAGCAAAAGGACAAAGCTCCCACCTGATCCTTTTCTTCAATGGCTGGGGCACAACAAGAGACAGCATTGCCCATTTAACTGAAGAAAATGCCCAAAACAAAAACTTTGACTGTCTGCATTTGTATAATTATCAGGAAAAAACTTTGCCGCAATTTGATTTTTCAGGCTATGAAAAAATCTCCCTTGTTGCCTGGTCCATGGGCGTGTATATGAGTTCACAGTTAGAGCTTCCCTTTACGCAAAAAATTGCCTTTTGCGGAACCGGCAATCCCATAGATGAAGAAAACGGCATAGCACCAAAAATCTACCAATTGACTATCCAATCTTTTTCAGAAAAAACACTGCCGCTTTTTTCCAAAAAAATTGGCTTCCAAATGGATAATTCCCGACCGGCACAAGAATTACAGCAGGAACTTATTGCCATTCAACACTATGATTTTCCCAAAGCAAACTTTTTTAACTGTGCCTTTATTGCAGATGAGGACAAAATTTTTCCGCGCGAGGCACAAGTCAGCTATTGGCAAACACATGCCCAAAAAATTATTCACCTTGCCTCAAAGCATTACCCTTTTCACCTCTTTTCCTCCTGGAAAGAAATCCTCATTCAAGCAGAAAATTAACTATGCAAGCTCTCACTCTCGATAAGAAAACAATAGGTAATAATTTTTATAAAAGCCGTTTCCTGTATGAAGAAAATGCCCTTATCCAAAAGAAAATGGCTGAAAAACTTACTTCGTTTTTAGCTCCGTCCTACGGCAATATTTTAGAAATGGGCATAGGCACAGGCTCGCTGACAAAACTTGTCTATACTTCCTGCCAATTTAAAACCTATTCTGCCCTTGATATTATCAAAGAAAATAAAGAGTTTTTAGAAACACAATTTCCGGGACTTTCCTATACCTGCTTTGACATGGACAACATCAAAAACTTTTGCCCGGCACAAGATTTTGATTTAATTATTTCCAATGCGGCTATTCAGTGGAGCGTCAATCAAAAAGAACTTATCCAAAATTGCCTGTCACGCCTCACGCCAAACGGAACTCTGGCTCTGGCGTTTTTTGGCAAAAAAAATTTTTATGAAATGAAAGATATTTTTGGGGTTGGCTTAACTTATTTGAATCAGGAAGAAATTTATGCGCTCTGTAACGGCTATGAAATAGTGTATTTTGCAGAAGAAAAAAAAGAACTGCAATTTTCTGATACCATGAGCCTGCTTCGGCATATCAAAAATACAGGCGTGGGCGGCATGAGCCATACAGTGCTTAAAAAAGAGCAATTAAAACAGTATGCAAGCAAATTCCACAATAAACTAACCTATAATCCTGTCTATCTTGTCCTGAAAAAGAAGAGCTAAATTTTCAGCGTTAAATTCCCCTGCTTCTAGAATACAAAAAAGCGGTGTATTGGTATAGGCTGAAATTTCTTCGCACACATGCTGTACAGCGATATCATTCGTTTCTTGCGGAAATCTGTTTAAAAGAAGTCCCTTTACCTGCAAGCCGTATTGTTTTGCCATGTTGTCTGTTAATAGACAATGATTGACAGTGCCAAGCTGAGACCGCGCCACAATCACACAGGGAAGTTCAAGGCTTTTAATAATATCCGCCATAGTCAGGCGCTTTTCAAAATGCACAGGGCAAAGTAAACCGCCGGCCCCTTCTACCAGCACCACATCACATTTCTTTTGTAATTCGTTAAAATCCTTTTGGATTTTTGCCATGGAAAAGGACGTCCCCGCAAGTTTCATGGCTAAAGCTGGTGAACATTCTCCTTGCAGCAAATAGGAACAGCCGCAAAGAATGGTTTTGGAAAATTTTTGCATGAGCGCTAAATCAGGGGCAGTAAGTTTTCCGTTTTCATAATATGCCCCGCTTTGCAAAGGCTTAAACACGCCAACGGCATACCCTGCTTTTTCCAAAGCAAGGGCAAGAGCCAGCGTTATCACGCTTTTGCCCACATCCGTGTCTGTACCCGTCACAAAAAGGCTTTTACCAGTAAGAGCTTTCATTATCCCAGCACCTCACGCATGGAATCATAGGCAATTTGCAAAAGCTTTGCAATTTCTTCCTCGGTAATCACATAGGGCGGCATAAAGTAAAGGCAATTCCACATAGGCCTAAGCAGCGCGCCGCGCTTTAGTCCTGCCTGATAAATTTTTTTGCCGATTTGCTCTTCATAGGCAAAACTTTCTTTGGTCTCTTTATTCTTGACGATTTCCACAGCACTGACCATGCCCCATTGACGCACATCTCCCACATAGGGATAGTCGGCAAAGCGTTCCAGTCCCTTTTTGAAGGCTTGGATTTTTGGCTTGAGGTAATTTTCCATATCCATTTCCTGCAGGATATTCAAATTTTCATTTGCCACTGCGCAAGCCAAAGGATTAGCCGTAAAACTGTGTCCATGATAAAAGGTTTTCATGCCGTCTTTATCATCATCATAAAACGCATAATACAGTTCATCCGTACAAAGGGTCACAGCAAGCGGCAGAAAGCCTGCGGTCAAAGCTTTTGCTGAGCAGACAATATCAGGCACTATGTTTGCGTGCTCATAAGCGTACAGTTTCCCTGTGCGATAAAAGCCCATGGCTACTTCATCATCAATCAAAAGTACCTGGTATTTATCGCAAAGTTCACGAAGCTTGGTCAAAAACTCTGCCTTGTACATAATCATGCCGCCTGCCGCCTGAATAAGAGGCTCAATGATGATCGCCACAATTTCTTCATGCTGAGCTTTCAAAGTTTCTTCCACACCCTGCAAACATTCACACTCGCACGTGGCTTTCTCTTTTCCACAGGGGCAGCGATAACAATACGGACTCTTTTCGCGGATAATATCAAATAAAAGAGGACGATAGACCTTATGGTACATATCAATCCCCCCAACAGAAACCGCGCCCAGAGTATCTCCGTGATAGGCATTTTCAAAAGCTATGAATTTTTTCTTCTTGCTGTAGCCTTTGAGCTGCCAATACTGATACGCCATTTTCAGCGCAACTTCGATAGCTGTTGAACCATTGTCAGAATAGAAAACATGTTTAAGCTTGTTATTGACCATGGTTATGAGCCGTTTTGCCAAAGAAATTGCCGGCTTATGGGTAAAACCAGCAAAAATCACCTGTTCAATGGTGCAGGCCTGTTCGTAAAGTGCCTTGGCAAGCCTTGGATTTGCATGCCCCAAGCTGTTCACCCACCAGGAAGACACAGAGTCTATATAGCGGTTGCCGTCTATATCTTCAATATAAATGCCCTCGCCCTCGACAATACAAATGGGCTTATCCTCGCCCTCGTATTGTTTCATCTGCGTAAAAGGGTGCCACACATAGGTTAAATCATCGTTAATCCAATCTTGCTTTTCCATTTGAACGCTGCCTCAACTTCAACTTTTACCACCAGTACAACAACTACAATAGAGCTTCGTATACGCCTAAGATACGAATATCATAACAAAATTCTTTGAGAGCCTGCAAAAGTTCAGGCTTTTCCAGTAAATTTGCCTGCGCGTCCGCAAAGAAACGGTATTGCCAGGCACTGCCCTCCAGCCTGTTATAGGCTGGACGGGATTCCAATTTACACAAGTTGACATCTTGTTTTTGAATAGTTTGCAGAACCTGTGACAAAGCCCCTGCTTTATCCACAACAGTGAAGGTAAAGGATGTCTTGGGCTTTTTCACCAGAGCAGAATTTTGCTCCTTGGCAATCAGGGCAAAACGCGTCACATTCTCTTTGCTGCTGGCAATATCTTTTGCTAAAACCTGCAGGCATGCCTCACCTTTCACCAGTTCACAGAGCCGTTCATGCCCGACCGTGGCCGCATTTTCTTCTGCCAGTGCACGTTTGGCAGCTTCTGCTGTGGAACTCATTTCCACAAGCCGAGCACCCGGGCAATGCTGTTTCAAAAAGACATGGCTTTGCATAAGCGCCTGCGGGTGGGAATAGACAACGGCAATGGTATCCAAATCCGTATTTTTGGAAAGCAAACACTGACAAACGCGGTGATAGTGTTCCGCAATAATATGCACAGGATATTCTTCAAATAAATCAAGACATTGCCCAACAGTCCCCTGCAAGGAATTTTCCAGCGGCACAAGTCCGCACTGTACTTCACCGGCATGCACTTTGGCAAAAATAGTATTGAAATCAGAACATGGCACAAAATCAAGGCTCTTGCCCATGAGTTCTTCCCCGGCAAAATGAGAAAAGGTACCCAAAGGGCCTAAAAACGCCAAAGAAGTTTTTTTCTGCAAAGAACGGGAACAGGAAAAAATCTCTGTCCAAATATGGGCAATGCTTTCCGTGGGGAGTTTTTGCTTTGCTTCTTCTGTTTTCTGCAAAGCTGAATTTAAACTTTGCAGGCGCGCAATAATTTCCTTTTCCCGTGCAGGGTAAAAGATAGTTCCCCCCTGCTTTGCCTTGGCTACTTCTTTGCTGATATAGGCTCTTTTCTGCAATAATTCCAAGAGCTCATCATCGAGCACATTGATTTTTTCCCGCAGTGCCAGTAATGCATCTTTGTCCATGTTCTCTTCCAATTCTATAAAGCTATTCCGTGATATTTTCGTCAATGCGCATACCAAAATGGCGTCCGGCACAGTCTAAATGGCAAAGGACTTCATCGCCTTCTTTCAAGGTAACCACGCTGACAGGTTTGCCATTCTTATCAACCAGACGGATTGTCTCCGCATTTTGCAGGAAAACGCCGCCTTTTTTGCCGTCCTTAGTTTTTGCTTCAATCATCAGCATAGGGCGCACTTCCACTTTGACGCGCCCCACAATGGCGCTTTTGCAGTGCCCGCTTTTATCCACAATGAGAACTTCTGAACCAGAACCCAGTTCCTGCAAATAACTGGTTTTATCATTAGGCATCATGGCATAGGCATGCACGCCTCCGGCATTAATCCGAAATGGTCTGGAATTGACATATTCATTGTCTTCTGTTTCCGCATGAACAAGGAAGGTAAAAGCAGAAGAATTGCCGCAAAGCATGCCTTGTCCCACTTCAAGCACTGACAAGGTATCCACGCAAACTCTATGTCCCAAGCCAACCTTTTGAATTTTAGTGATGGTGGCTGGCTCAAGCTCCATGGCTTCGCTTCCGGTTTGGGCAAGTTCCATAATTTTACGGATATCACCCATGCCTTTGCCGGAAACAATAATTTTATTCACGCCGCGTTCCAAAATTCCAAAGGCAAGCTTTGCTTCCGCATAGGATTTAACAGTCAAACAAATATTTGAAACAATATCTTTTTTTGCAAGAAGATTTTCCACAGGGATAATTTCAAATTTGGTCAAAGTATACAGAATATCAGGATTTTTGCGCACTGCATCTTCATAAGCAAGTTCATCTTCTTTCTTATCAAGGCTAAAACGCTTGACGCTGGAACTTTTTATAAACTGCACCCGTGCCAGTCCCTTTATTTCTTCAATATGTCCATCTTCAGTAATTATACCGTCAACTCCGGCTTCAAGAGCAAGCAGGACAGTATCCTTATCAAATGGCAAAACTTCTGCAAAAACAGTACGTTTCATTATTTTTCTCCCATTGATGCTAAAGCTTGTTCTACAGTCCAGTTTTCATGCACAATGCCGCGGAGCGCGCGAACAAGGGCTCTTCTGTTAGGATGTTGGAAAACGTTACGGCCAACTGATAAACCAGAACCGCCAGCCTGGAGTGAATCATACACAATCTGCAGGAAGCTCTTGGTGGAATCCATTTTTGCGCCGCCGGCAATAACAACTGGAATACAGCAAGATTCTACAACATGGGCAAAGCTGTCAACATCTCCGGAGTAAGGAACTTTTACCACGTCAGCACCCAGTTCAACCCCAACACGGGCACAGTGTGCAACAAGCTTTGGATCGTAGGAATTTTGGATTTTTGGGCCGCGGGCATAAACCATGGCAAGCAGCGGCAGGCCCCATCTTTCGGTTGCTTCGCTGACTTTGCCCATTTGTGCAAGCATTTCGCGTTCCAATTCATCGCCGATATTGATATGGATAGATACGGCGTCAGCACCAAGGCGGATAGCTTCTTCAACAGTGCAAACCAAAGTTTTTGAATTAGGATGAGGAGATAAATCGGTTGAAGCAGACAAATGCACAATAAGTCCCAAGTCTTTGCCGCAGCTTCTGTGTCCGCAGCGAACAAGACCTTTATGCATAAGCACAGCATCAGCGCCGCCCACAGACATATCCTGCACAGCTTCACGCATATCCACAAGGCCTTCACATGGGCCAATAGAAACACCATGATCCATGGGAACAATAATACAACGATTGTTTTCACGATTGAAAATACGTTCTAAGCGAATTTTTTTACCTATACTCATGGCAATTTCTCCTTTTACCATTTGATTGCTTGACAATTTTAAGAGGTTGAAAACAAAAAAACCACGGAACTTTTGCGTGCCGTGGTTTTCAAGTATGTATTTAATAGATGTGACTAAGCACAATACCCATAACCACAGGCACTTTCAGCGTAATAGCTAAAGTAATAAAAGCTTGCGAAAGTTTGGTTATGAGTTGTATTAAGCATCTATTTTTCCTTAGTTTGTTTCATTCCCTAAAATTTTAGGGAACAATTTTTAAATATTCCTTTCAATTTTACTTGTCAAGAATTTTTTCATGGGCTTTTTAATAGGCTTCAATAGTTTCTACAGGCTGGGTCAAAAGAAATTCACCCTTTTCAATCCATTCCTTCAAAACCTCAGCAATTTCACGTGAACGCTGATAGGAAGTCAGCGGATGTGTTTCCACTTTCCTGCCTTCAATTTCAATAGTGCCGCTCACAAGTTCCGCATAGCTGACATGCTTGATGATTCTTGGGTTCAAGTTTTGATAATCACGGGAATAATCCTTGACAGGCATGAGGATATCTTCATTGCTTACGCCTGTAAACTGCGCCATTTCCGCATTCAGGATCGGAATAGGAATGCCAACACCCACAGCCATGCTTACGCCGTAACCCAAAAGTGAATGGGCACGTATATAGCGGTCAGACATTTGTTTCATATCGCCCTTGACCATGAGCGTGCCGGAGCCTGACATGGGTATGCCCTTTTCCGTGCGCTTTGGATTAGGCACGTGCTGAGTGCCCGCGCCAATCACATAACCAACGCCGCCGCCCAGAAAAATACGCGTACCAAGACCAATAGTTTTAAAGTATGGGTCGTTGAAAAGTGGGGACAGCTCGCCGGCAGTTGCATAGTTGGCATTTTGCATATGAGGCCGCAGTGCGCCCATATAGGTATATAAAATTCTGTTCTGATTTTCATTGACTGCCACATTATAGTTTTGATAGCAGTTGCGCGGATTGAGCATCTGCGCGTATTTTAAATCATTGATTGTAATTTCTTTCTCAAAAAATTTCTTGGGATAACAATCGGTTGTATAGCTTTCACAGCGAAGTTTCACTTTGCGTCCGGCAATCAAATCCTCAATAACGTGTGCTCCGCCGTATTTAAATTCACCGGGATAAATTTGGTTGAGAGGGTCGCCTTCGCGCACTTCTGTTGCCCCAAGAAAGCCGTCAACAGCAGCAAGCCCTGCACAGCAAGGCACATCATTGAGCCACATTTTACTTGCACGCAGGCTGGGTGCTTCTGTCTGCCCGATATTGAAAAGCATACCGGAAGAGCACATAGGAGAAAATGTGCCTGTGGTGACCACGTCGATTTCTTTTGCAGCTTTTTCTGCTCCCATTTCCTTGACTGCTTTGGTCATTTCTTCCGCAGTCAGTACAACAGCTTTGCCCTGTTTGATCCGTTCATTGATTTCTGCAATTGTTTTCATAGTACATTTACCCTTTACAAGTAAGTCTATTCATTGATATTTTTTAACTTTTTATGAATATTGCTCCGCTCAAGCCCAATGAGTTCAGAAAGCTTGCTCACATTGCCCCCCACTTCATCCAGTTTATGGGTCAAATAATATTCTTCAAAAGCTGATTTGGCATTTTTATAATCAAGCGTGAGCATGTTTTGCAAGGTTTCATCCTGCGCACAGACAGATTTTGCGCTCTGCACAATATGCCCTTTTCCGACTTTCTCCAGCATCTCAAGCGGCAAAAGCGTATAATCCACTTCTTTTCCGCTGTAAAGAACGGTCAGCCGTTCCAGTAAATGCATAAGCTCGCGCACATTGCCCGGCCATGTCCATTCTTCCAAAACCTGCAAGATCTCTTTTGTCAAAATAGGAGCCTGCATGGAATATTTCTTTTCCACAACTTTGAGCAAAGTTTCTGTCAGCGGAACAATATCTTCTTTGCGCTCCCGAAGCGGCGGAACATGCAGGGGAAATACCCGCAGACGATAATATAAATCCTGGCGAAATTCGCCGTCCTGAATAGCTTTTTCCAAATCTTTGTTCGTTGCGGCAATCACGCGCACCTGCACTTTGATATTTTTCGTGCCGCCCACGCGCTCAAAACATTGCTCCTGCAAAATACGCAAAATTTTTGCCTGGGTTTTCAGGCTCATATCCCCGATTTCATCCAGAAACAGTATGCCATTATGAGCCAATTCAAATTTGCCGATCTTGGTTGCTTCCGCGCCGGTAAAAGCCCCTTTTTCATGCCCGAAAAGTTCGCTTTCAATGAGCTCTTCCGGGATAGCCGCGCAGTTGACGGCAATAAAGGGCTTATCCTTTTGCTTGCTGTTTCTGTGCAGGGTACGCGCCGCAAGCTCTTTGCCTGTACCGTTTTCACCGGTAATCAGAACCCAGGCGTCCGTAGGGGCAACTTTCATTAAATCGCGCATAAATGCCCGCATAATGCCGGAATTTGTCACCATGGGCACTTCATAATCATTTTGCACAGCCTGGCGCAAAATGCTGTTTTCCTGCTTGAGTTCTTTCATTTCCAGCGCATGGCGGACACTGACTAAAATCTTTTCAAGGCTCAGCGGTTTTTCCACAAAATCATGGGCACCCATGCGCAGAGCCTGCACGGCTGTTTCCACATTGCCATGCCCGGAAATCATAATAAAAGGAATTTGCTGATAGAGTTCTTTTGCGCGCCTTAAGGTTTCCAGTCCGTCTATGCCGGACATCCAAATATCAAGGAAAACAAGGTCAACACTGTTTTTCTCTAAAAATAAAAGAGCATTTTCTCCGCTGTCAGCCTCAGAAACAGTGTAGCCTTCATCTTCCAAAATACCGCGAAGAGAAAAGCGTACGCCTTCTTCATCATCAACAATGAGAATATGCCCTGCCATCTTACATACCTAAATAGGCTTTTCGCACGGAATCGTCTTTCAAGAGATTATCAGCCTTATCTTCCATGACGATTTTACAGTTTTCCATAACGTAAGCGCGGTCAGCAATTTTGAGTGCCTGATTTGCATTTTGTTCAACCAGGAAAACCGTAGTGCCGTTGCTGTTAATACGCTGAATAATTTGAAAAATCTGCTGAATAATAATAGGCGCGAGTCCAAGGGAAGGTTCATCAAGGAGCAACAGTTTGGGGCGTCCCATAAGCGCTCTTGAAATAGCCAGCATTTGCTGTTCACCGCCGGAAAGCGTACCGCCGGCTTGTTTGCAGCGCTGAGCAAGAATTGGGAATAAATTGAAAATATATTCCATATCTTCTTTGATTTGCTGCTTATCATTACGTAAAAATGCACCTAAATCCAGATTTTCCTGTACAGTCAAATCAGGGAAAATAAGACGTCCTTCCGGAACCTGACTGATGCCAAGCTTCACAATTTCATTTGGTGCAAGGATATGAATTGGTTTTCCATTATAGAAAATTTCACCGCTGCGAGGTCTGATACCACCGCAAATGGTCATCAGCGTGGTACTTTTTCCAGCGCCGTTAGCCCCAATGAGACTGACGATTTCGCCTTCATTAACAGTCAGGCTTACATCACGAAGGGCAGGAATATTGCCATAAAAGGTAAAAATATTTTTAAGCTCAAGCATTTTCTGATTCTCCTAAATATGCACGGATAACTTGTGGATTATGCCGTATTTCATCAGGTGTTCCGTTCGCAATACGAGAACCATATTCCATTACATAAATCCTGTCAGACAGGGACATAACCATGCCCATATCATGTTCAATAAGCAAAATGGAAAGATTAAATCTTTCACGCAAATCTAAAACAAGTTCTTTTAATTCAACAGTTTCTTGAGGGTTCATACCGGCAGCAGGTTCATCCAAAAAGAGCAGAAATGGCTCAGTGGCAAGAGCACGGGCAATTTCCAAACGACGCTGAGCCCCATAAGGCAGATTGCAGGCTTCTTCTTTCCAATGTTTTTCAAGTCCCACTTCTTTCAATAAATCATAAGCCCTGTCCACTGTATCCTGTTCTTCTTTCTTGAAAGCATGGCCTCTGAAAATCGCATTGAGAATACCTGATTTTGTTCTGGTATGTCTGCCCACCATAACGTTTTCAAGCACTGTCATGGAAGAAAATAAACGAATATTCTGGAATGTCCGCGCAAGTCCATAGCGGGTAATTTCATGGGGGGCAACGCCGTTCAATTTCTTGAGTTCATCGCCTTCGCGTCCTGCCCATACTTCGCCTTCCGTGGGGACATAAATGCCGGTTACACAGTTGAAAAATGTTGTTTTTCCGGCGCCGTTAGGACCAATCAAAGCGACAATTTCCTTAGGAAGAATATACATATCCACATCATCTAATGCACGAAGTCCACCAAAGTTCTTGGATAAGGATTTTACTTCTAAAATGGGTTTTTGATTATTATGCATATTATCCTCAATTAGTTATTTTCTTCATTTTGCAAAGCAGTTGGGTAATACTTTCTTTTTGCTGGCGGAATAATACCTTGTGGTCTGAATACCATCATGGTGACCATGAGCAAACCAAAGATCAGCATGCGGTATTCTGAAAAAGCACGCAAATATTCAGGCATAAGGGTCAGCACAAGCGCTGCAAGGGATACACCCACAATAGAGCCCATGCCGCCTAAAACAACCATACTCAAAATCATGGCTGAATCCATAAAAGTAAAGCTGGTGGGGTTGATATAGGAGTTACGCGCTGCAAAAAGTACACCGGCAAAACCAGCCCAGCAGGAACCAAGAGCAAAGGCAGAAAGTTTTATTTTGCGAAGGTCAATGCCCATGGCTTCACTGGCAATTTCATCTTCACGAAGTGCCTGCAAGGCAAGTCCCACACGGGAGTTGATCAGCCGCGCCACAATGATAATAGTGATAATGGCGGCAAAAAGGCAGAGATAATAAATATAAATGGTAGCAGCTTCCGGACTCAGTTCTATGCCAAAGAGGCCAGGTCTTGGGATATTGGCAATACCGCGGTTGCCGCCGGTGAAGTTTGCCCAGTTGATGAGCAAAAGTCTGACAATTTCACCAAAGCCCAGGGTAACGATCGCCAAATAGTCACCGCGCAGGCGAAGCACAGGGAAAGCAAGAAGCAAGCCTGCCACAACAGTAATAAAACCAGCTATGGGCAGACAAATCCAAAAGCCCAGCCCCAGATATTGATTCAACAGCGCATAGGTATAAGCACCAACCGCGTAAAATGCTGCATAACCAAGCACGAGCTGTCCGGCAATACCCACAACAATGTTGAGGCCAAGAGCCAGCATAACATATAAAAATGCAAGGGAATAAACCGTGGTTTGATACATGGACGTAAACACAGGCAAAATCATAAAAGCAATGAAAAGAATGATGATTAATTTCAAAGCAGTGCGTTTATCATCGTTTACTTTTTGAGAAATGGCAGAACATTTTTTAAAAAAGCGTGAAAAAATGCTGTTGCTTGAACCTCTGTCCTTGTACACTTCAAAGTACCATGACCAAAGTATGGCAAGCACAAAAGCAATAAGGCCAATGATCAAAACTCGTTCATAAAAGAATTGAGGAGCACGCTTAATAATTTTAATTCCCACAACAGGAAAAACTAAAATCATAAACCAGAGACTTATTAAGACAGAACGAATAAGACGTTTTGGGGTAAACATATTTTCTCCTAAACCTTTTGAACTTTAGCTTTTCCAAGAATACCAACAGGACGGAAAATCAAAATCATTACCAGCAGAACAAACGCGAGCACGTCTTCATAATCGCCTGCAAAATAACCAGTTGTAAAGCTTTCAGCAAGCCCAAGCACAAGACCGCCGAGCATAGCGCCGGGAATTGAGCCAATACCGCCAAGGACTGCAGCGGTAAATGCCTTCATACCGGCAATAAAGCCAATGCCAAAACCCACCTGCATGGTGTGGGTTGCAATGAGCGTACCGCCAAGAGCAGCAAGTCCGGAACCGATAATAAAGGTTAAAGAAATAATTTTATCAGCGTCAATGCCCAAAAGCATTGCCATTTTTCTATTTTGAGCTGTGGCGCGCATTGCCTTGCCAAGCTTTGTATACCGAATGAAGAGAGAAAGACAGACCATGATAATGGCACTTGTCACAAGGATAACAAAATCAGAAGAACGCAAAATGCCGCCAAAAATATCCAAAAATTCAATACGCGGCATACGAATGGGGAAACGCAAAAATTCTGCGGTTTGCGCAAGCTGCACATAGTTTTGCAGGAAAATGGACATACCGATAGCAGAAATAAGCGGAGCAAGTCGAGATTGCCCGCGAAGAGGCTTATAGGCAATCTTTTCCATGGTATAGCCATAAGCGGTACACCAAACAATAGCAACAAAGGCAGCAATAATGAGAATTGCACTGGCAGAAAATCCCATGGTTCCTAAAATTCCTGCCACAATAAAAGCTGTAAACGCCCCAAGCATATAAATTTCACCATGGGCAAAGTTAATAAGCTCGATAATACCGTATACCATGGTATAGCCAAGAGCTATTAAAGCGTAAATACTTCCGCGGGTTAAACCGCTAAACAAGATCTCTAAAAAATACTGCCAATCCATAGATTTCAACTTTTTCTTTCGCGGGCTTATCAGACAGATAGGCTTATTCCCCAAAAGCCCTTTGAGGAATAAGCCCAAACAATATTTTTATACAAAATTTCAATTGTTGTAAAATTTGTATAAAAAATTATTTCATTTCTACATATTCACCGTTTTGAATTTGGTAAATGGACATACCAACACCAACAGCATCGCCGTGTTCATCAAAGTGGATGGTACCAACAGCGGTTTCAATATCTTCCTTATGGAGAGCGTCGATAATCTTTGCAGAATCAGTTGAGCCTGCCTTTTCAATAGCATTGAAGAGAGCAAGAGCAGCAGAAACACCGTTGTCAAAGAATGCGCCTGGAGTTGAGCCGTATTTTGCCTGATGCTTTTCAGCATAAACTTTACTTACAGGGTTGGCTGAAGTATCGGTTGGGCCAGAAGCATAAACGTTTTCAGCGTCAGCACCGGCAAGTTCAATAAAGCCCTGGTCTTTCAAGCCGTCTGGGCCAATCATAGGAATAACGGCATCCAGGCTGTTCATATTGGAAAGAAGCTTGGAAGCTTCAGGATAGTAACCGCCCCACATCAAAACATCTGCTTTCACGTTGCGAACTTTGCGGATAACAGAAGAATAGTCAGCAGCACCTGGGGTAATAGCTTCAAAAAGAACAATTTCAACAGTACCAGCTTTCTTCAGATTTTCAGCAGCCTGTTCTGCATAGCCTTTGCCGTATTCGCTGTTATCATGAAGAATAGCAACTTTCTTTGCTTTCAAGTTATTCAAAACAAAGTTTGCACCGGCAACAGCAGAAGCTGTGTCATTGGCAACGGTACGGAAGAAGTATGGGTTTTCACCGCTGAGACTCATGGAAGGAGCGGTGATGGAACCGGAAATGGCAACGATCTTTGCATTGTTGTATAGAGGCATTGCAGCCTTGCCAGCCGGGGAACAAATATGTCCGATAATACCAACTACGCCGTCAGAAATAAGCTTTGTAGCAGCGTTGGTAGCAATTTCTGCTTTACAAGCATCGTCAAAAGCAATAACTTCTATTTGCTTGCCGAGAAGTCCGCCCTTTGCATTGTATTCCTCAGCAACGAGGGTTACAGCATTGAGGGTTGGCAAACCATAAGAAGCAAGCTCACCAGAGTGAGCACCAGGAACACCAATTTTGATTGTATCAGCAGCTAAAGCAGAACCACAAGTTAAAACTGCACCTAAAAATGCTGCCAACACTCCTTTAAAAAATACTTTGGACATATATCCTCCCATAAAAAGCTACAGTTTGTACTGTTCGGTGAATATGCCACACATTAAGAGTGCTTGTCAATAAAAAAAGTAAAATTTTAATTTTTATTTTTACAATTTTGTAAAAATTTCACAAAGGTAAAATTTATATATAACATGGTAAAATTCAACACTAAATCATAAATAGAAGTAGATTTTATGCAAGAAAAAAAGAATACACATCAACAAAAAAGAAGAAATTTTTCTGAAAAAAGACGTTCTTCAGAACAAACAAATACGCCAAAAACCCGGCATGAGGCAAAAAAACATAATAATTTTGCACCCAAACAGCATACAACCCCCTCTATAAAGCACCCTGTACAAAAAACTCCGGAAGACTGTAAAGACTATCTGCCCCTTTGCCCGGAAGATATGAAAATCAAGGGCTGGAATGAGCTTGATGTCTTGTTGATTTCAGGAGATGCCTATATTGATCACCCTGCCTTTGCCACGGCACTGCTTGGGCGCTATTTGGAATACCATGGTTTCAAAGTGGGTATTATCACCCAGCCAAACTGGAAATATCCCAATATTATTGAACAAATACAAGCCATGGGCCGTCCTCGCCTTTTTGCAGGCGTCAGTGCCGGCGCTGTGGACAGTATGCTTGCCCACTACACGGCTTTTCGCAAGAAACGCCACGATGATGCCTATACGCCGGGCGGAGAATGCGGAGCGCGTCCAAACCGCGCGGTGACTGTCTATACTTCCCTGATTAAACAGGCATTTCCCAATCTTCCTGTTATTGCCGGCGGCATTGAAGCCAGTTTACGCCGCCTCAGCCATTATGATTTTTGGACAGACAGCTTACGAAAATCCATTTTAGCGGACGCAAAACTGGATTTAGTGGTCTATGGCATGGGCGAACGGGCTCTTCTTGAAATTGCTGTTCGGCTTCGGGATTTTTACGCAAAGCACCCGGAACTCAAATGGAACAGCCCTATTCTGGAAAAGGCAAAGGATAAAAAACCCTGGCAGCAAGTACTCAAAAATATTGACGGCACCTGCCGCTTTATAAAAACTGACGAAATTGTCAATCTTCCGGAAAACACGGTTATTTTGCCTTCCCATGAAGATATTTTGCGTTCCCCAAAACTTCTTTTGGAAGCTACACTTGCCAGTGAGCAGCATATACACCATGGCGGCCATTTCCTTGTACAGGCTGTGGATAAGGACAGGGCTGTGCTGGTGGAAAAACCTGCTAAAAGACTCACAACCGAAGAAATGGATTTACTCTATACCCTGCCCTTTACGCGCAAAGCCCACCCCCGTTATCAGGAAAAAATCCCGGCAGAAAATATGATGAAAACCAGTATGACCAGCCATAGAGGCTGCGGCGGAGGCTGCTCTTTCTGCTCCCTGGCTTTGCATCAGGGCAGAAAAATTTCTTCCCGCTCTGGACAATCTTTGCTGGACGAAGCCCAGAAATTTGCCGATATGAAAGGCTTTGGCGGCTCAATCAGTGATATTGGCGGCCCTTCTGCAAATATGTGGCAGGCTTTTTGTAAATTAGAACAAAAGGCAAAAGAGGAAAATAAAGCCTTTTCCTGCAAGCGTGATTCCTGCATGACGCCCAGCATTTGCCCTCACTTTATGGCTGATCAGGAAAAGCACCTTGCCCTGCTTCGTAAAGTCAAAAAACTTCCCCATATTCGCAATGTGCGCATTGCCAGCGGTATCCGTTTTGATTTAGCCTTACAGCAAAAATCAGCCCTTGAAAGCTATACGGGCGAATTTACCGGCGGACAGCTCAAAGTTGCGCCTGAACACTGCTCTGAAAATGTGCTGAGGCTCATGCGCAAACCCGGTATGGATAAATTTGAAACGTTCTTACAGGCATTTTACAGCCACTGCAAAAAAGTCAATAAAGAACAATATGTTATTCCTTATCTTTTAAGTGCGTTCCCAGGCTGTACAGATGAAAACATGCGCGAACTGGCAGCCTGGCTCAATGAAAGAAACTGGAAGCCTCAGCAAGTGCAGTGCTTTATCCCTACCCCGGGAACTGTTGCCACCGCCATGTTCTATGCTGAATGTGATCCAAAGGGCAATCCCATTTTTGTGGCAAAAACCGACGCCCAGCGCCTGCGCCAGCACGGCATTCTCATGGGAACAGCCATACACCCGGAAGACGATACTTTTTATGATTAAATAAATAGTTAATAGGCATAAACAGCAATACGCTATAAGTATTAGACAGTATACGCCCCTCGTGATATCAATATGTTATAAATAATATTTCTTTAATAATCCTTTAACCAAAAATAAAAGGAGCAGACCATGAAAACACTTGTTGCTTATTTTTCTGCCAGCGGCGTAACCAGAAAAGCTGCCGCACAGATCGCAAAACAAATCAATGCTGATATTTTTG
>CAJTRG010000009.1 GCA_910578585.1 uncultured Mailhella sp. | reverse complement strand
ATAATGTATAAAAACTTTGTCCTTATTGCGTGTTGTTTGGTTTGGTTAAGATAATTTGGAAACACACCCTAGATAAAAAAAGAAAAAGGATTGGCGAAAACCAATCCTTTTTTCTTTATACATATTTGATATCGGCATTATTGCGGGGCGGAATATTGCGATATTTTACTTTTTGATAGCCAATCATAAGTCCTGCTTCGACTTTATCGGTTTCTTTCAAGCCCAAAAATTCATTGATAGGCGGATATTCTTTTGCTGTAGCTATCGCAAAACCTGCCCAGCAGGCACCAATACCCATGCTTGGCAGAAGCAGTTCCAAATAGGTTGTCGCAATGGAGCAATCCACAGTGCCGTAGCGTTCACCAATCTCTTTATCACAATAAGCAAAAATCACGCAAGTTGCGCCGCGGAAGATAGGATCGCCCCCATTATCATGGCTTGCAACCATACGTTTAGCCGCAGGTGTTTGGCGCATATAATCAATCACAAGGTCAGCCAGCTTGCGAACTTTTTCCTTACCGTTCACTACAACCCATTTTACATATTGCTTATTTTTGGAAGTTGGCGCAAAACGCACAATATCAAGAGCTTTTTCAATTTCTTCTGTGGGAATAAGTTTATCCTTATATTGACGAATGGAGCGGCGGGTTTTTATCATATTCGCAATATCATCAAACTGTGGATAAGAATTTGCAATTGCAACACCTTTTTCTTCCGTGCCGTTAATTTCCAAGCTAATGGCGCCTTTTGGACAAACTGCAATACATTGTCCGCAGGAAATACAGGTCAGACTGCCCTTGCGGGTCAGCATTGCTTTATTATCTTCATTTAATTCAATAGATTCGCAAGGGCAAATATTGATACACAGCTTGTCACCACAACAAAGATTTTCATTAATCGTTACAGACATATTTTTCCCTTATATTATTGGATTATGCTAATTCCAAGACACGGAATGCCACAGGTTCAGCATTCAAAATATTGGTTGCTTTGATTTCAGCCAAGGCATTTTTCATGGCTTTTACTGTAGTTTCATGCGTCATAAAGACAAGAGGCACGCCGTCTTCCTGTTGTTTCTTTTGAATAACCTGAGCAATACTAATGGACTGCTTTGCAAAAATTCCCGCAACATCACGCAAAACCCCCACAGTATCGTGCACCATAAGCCGCAGATACCAGGGAGATACGGAATTATCAATATTGGCAATGGGTGCGAGCGGAAATTTTTTCGTGACATAGCCTGTCGTATCATAAATATTTTTCATAATAGACATAATATCACCAAGCACAGCGCTGGCTGTTGGCAGGCTGCCAGCTCCAAGACCATGCAGGAATAATGGCCCTACAGCATTGCCGTTGATATGGATTGCGTTAAACGCTCCGTCAACGCGGGAAAGGATGGCTTTAGCTGGAATAAGAACAGGGCTCACTCCAGCTTCAATTTCATTATTTTTATATTCAGCTTGACCAAGCAATTTAATGGTATAGCCAAGGCTTTGCGCAAAGGCAATATCCATGGCGCTCATATTGCGTATTCCCTGAATAGAAACTTTATCATAAGGATAATGTACGCCCCAGGCTAGACGCACAAGCAGTTTCAATTTATGAGCAGCATCAAAACCGTCAATATCAAGAGTTGGATCAGCTTCGGCAAAGCCCAGTTCCTGTGCGCGTTTCAAAGCTTCATCAAACTGTGTGCCGTTTGCTGACATTTCAGATAAAATATAGTTACTGGTACCATTCAAGATACCGAAAATATTATGGATTTTATTGCCAGCCAAACTGTCTTTTATGGTTTGCACCACCGGAATCGCGCCGGCAACACTTGCTTCATAAGCTAAGAAAAGATTGTTTTCTTCAGCTAAGGTGAAAAGCTCTTCCCCTTTTTCCGCTAAGAGGGCTTTATTGGCAGTAACAACGGATTTTCCATTTTCAAGAGCTTTACGGATAAGTGTTCCAGCTAAATTAGTTCCGCCGATAAGTTCAACTATCACTTGAACTTCCGGATCTTCAATCATTAAAAGTGGATTGTCAATAAGCTTGGCGCCTTCCGGAAGATCTCGTTTCTTATTAACATCACGAACAGCAACATATTTAACAATAATTTTTTTGCCGGTTCGCTGCTCAATTTCAGAAGCATTACTTTTTAATAACTGCACAAGTCCGGAACCCACCGTTCCAAGCCCGGCTAAACCAATAACAAGATCTTTTGCTGCACTCATACACGCCCGTCTCTAAAGTGAATTTATCAAAAAAGTATATAATAAAATGAAAATAATGTCTACAAAGTGCATAGACACAAAAAAAGCCACTTTCGTGGCTTTCTTCTATTTCTTTGAATTTGGAATAAGCAGTATCTGCAAGGTACGGCCTTCTGCGTTTTGCTCTGCCTCAACCTTACAAATTTCTTTAGTATCTTCAACAATACGATCTAAAATTGATTGTCCGCGGCTTTTATGAACAATTTCACGGCCTCTGAAGAAAACAGTCACTTTGCAGCGGTCACCGTCTTCGAGGAAGCGACGAATATGGCGAAGTTTCGTTTCATAGTCATGTTCATCAGTTTTTGGACGGATTTTAATTTCTTTAATCTGAACAACAGTTTGGTTTTTCTTTTGTTCTTTCTTCTTTTGCTGCTGTTCGTATTTGAATTTACCAAAATCCATAATACGGCAGACAGGCGGGTCAGCAGTTGCAGCAACTTCTACAAGATCAAGCCCATGTTCTTTTGCAAGATCAATGGCTTCTTGTTTAGAAAGAATACCAATTTGTTCCCCTTCCGCTCCAATAACTCGAACTTCACGAGCACGGATTTGTTCATTACGCCGAGTGCTGTCTTGTTGCGGCACGTCGCGGCGTGGTTTCATATTAGGCGAAGCTATAACTCATTCCTCCAGTTTTAAATGGTTTATCACTATCTTCACGGATAAGTTTAATGGTTTCATCAAGTGATTGCAAACCTAAGTTTTCCCCCGTGCGCAGGCGGATATTCACACCTTTTTCTTCAACTTCCTTATCCCCTACAACAAGGATAAATGGTATTTTCGCAAGCTGTGCTTCACGAACTTTGAAGCCGAGTTTTTCATTTCTGGTATCAGCTTCAACACGAATTCCGGCAGCTTGTAATTTTTTCAAAGCTTCGTTGGTAAAGTCAAGCTGTGCATCTGTAACATTCAAAATTCTTGCCTGTACTGGAGCAAGCCATGTTGGGAACGCACCTGCATAGTGTTCTGTAAGCACGCCGATAAAACGTTCCAAAGAACCCAAAATAGCACGGTGAACCATAACAGGTCTGTGTCTTTCACCGTCTTGACCAACATATTCAATTTCAAAACGTTCTGGCAGGTTAAAGTCAACTTGAATGGTGGATAACTGCCATTCACGGCCAATTGCGTCGGTTACTTTAATATCAATTTTGGGCCCGTAGAAAGCGCCGTCGCCTTCGTTGATTTGATATTCCTTACCTTCTTTTTCGACAGCTTGAATAAGAGCTTTAGTGGAAAGTTCCCAAGCTTCATCAGTACCAATGCTGTCTTTTGGACGAGTTGAAATAACAAGTCTGTAATTAAATCCAAACAATGCCATTAAATCAGCAGAGAAGTGCATAATGCTGATAATTTCATCTTCCAATTGATCAGGCGTACAAATAATATGGGCATCATCCTGTGTAAATTGGCGAACACGAAGCAATCCGTGCAGAGCACCGCTCATTTCATGTCTGTGCACAAGACCAAGTTCGAACATACGAACAGGAAGTTCGCGGTAACTATGGAGCGTATTGTTATACATCAAAAGATGACCAACACAGTTCATTGGCTTTACGCCATGGATAGCATTTTCAATTTCAGTAAAATACATATTTTGGCGGTAGTGATCATAGTGACCGGATTTTTCCCACAATTCCTTACGCATAATTTGTGGACCCTGCACGAGTTCATAACCGCGTTTTAAATGTTCACGGCGCAAAAAGTCTTCCAAAATGGTTCTGAGCATCATGCCTTTTGGAAGCCAGAAAGCCATACCGGGAGCAACATCTTCAAAGAACGTGAAAAGTCCAAGTTCTTTACCCAGTTTTCTGTGGTCACGTCTTTTTGCTTCTTCAAGTCTGTTCAAATAGGTTTTGAGAGCCTTTTCATCAGCAAAAGCAGTTCCATAAATACGGGAAAGCATGCGATTTTTTTCATCACCGCGCCAGTAAGCACCTGCAACAGACATCAATTTGAATGCTTTTGCAAAGGAAGTATTAGGGATATGAGGGCCGCGGCAAAGGTCTGTAAAATTGCCTTGTTTATAGAGAGAAACAGTATCTGCTTCAATTTCAGAAATAATTTCAGCCTTGTAGGTTTCACCCATTTTATTGAAAAAGTCGATTGCATCTTTTTTTGCCATAACAGAACGTTCAAATGGAAGCGCGCTGTCCACGATTTTCTGCATTTCTTTTTCAATGGCTTCCAAATCTTCAGTTGTGAAATGGCGTTCTGTATCAAAATCATAGTAGAAACCATTTTCAATGGAAGGGCCAATGGTTACTTTGGTTCCTGGGAAAAGGGTCTGCACAGCTTGAGCCATGATATGAGAAGTTGAGTGACGTAAAATTTGTAAGCCTTCTTCTGTATCTGTGGTAAGAGGAGTTATTGTGGTTGTGCCGGTTGGAATTGTTTGAGATAAGTCAAGCAAGGTTTCATTGTTAATTTTTACAGCAACACATGCTTTAAATTTTTTTCCAGAAAGATTTTCTTTCAACACATCAGAAATGAGCGCATTTTCTTTGGCTTCAATTTCTTTACCATCAAGAGTAATTTTCATACCACATTTTCTCCACTACAAAAACTAATATAAAAAAGGAGGTTACCCCCCTATTTATTTTTATGCTGGTAGGCATGAGCAGACTTGAACTGCTGACCCCTTCCGTGTCAAGGAAGTGCTCTACCCCTGAGCCACACGCCTACAATTGATTTTATGAGACTTCTTTATAATAAGTATACGCCCATTCGTCAAGTTTTTTATACGCATAAAGCGGAAAAAATATGGAAAATACTATAAAAACTCTTTTTTACAGAAAATTATATGCTCTGCACAAGCTTAGAAAAGGCAATAAACGGTTTTGGCGTATCACTTTGTTTTATCAACCTTTTTTCCATATAACACATGTGATACCAGCGATCAAATTTATAGCCGCACTGCATGAAATTTCCAATGGTTTGATACAACATTTTTTTGTGAAATTCTATACTGGAATTATTGAGATAAGGATCACTTTTATCATCAGTATACGCAATACAGGCATAACAAATCTGCACATTTTGCAAACGCAGAATTCTTTCCAGCTCAGCATACAGACTTCTGCCAATACCCTTTTTCTGCATATCTTCTTTGATATAGACAGAAAGTTCCGCTGTCCAATCATAAGCCTGCCTGTCAATAAAACTGTCGGCATAGGCATAACCTGCAATTTCATTATTAACGCTTGCCACAAGAAAGGGATGCTTTTGCATAATCGTTTTGTAGCGGTTTTCAAATTCTGCCACGCTGAGCACATCATATTCAAAGGTAATGGCAGTATTTATAACATAGGGCGCGTAAATTTTCTGCACATTTGCCATATCTTCCAATCTAGCCAAACGGATAATCACATCAGTAATATTTTTCATAATATATCCAACATAACTTCTTGTTTTTATGAAATAAAAATCCCTGTGTCATATCCATGTTTATATCTTCGATATACATGGACGCACAGGACAAGAACCTAGAGCAATTCCGGTAAATCTTGCGACATTTATTTTTCTATGCTTTTATAGTAAAAAGTTTTGAGAGAGGGTACAGGGAGAGAACTTTTTCAAAAGTTCTTTCCCTGTAAAATTGTAACTATTTTCGGAAACGATCTAAACAATCCGTATCAGCATAAACCGTTGGTTTGCTGAACGGCTGTATCAGGAAGCAATGTGGGGGTATGGGGGCGCTTTAGTCGTTGTGACGTAGGAAACTACGAATAAAGCCAGCAACGATAATCATTTTCCCCATAAAAAGAAAAAAGGCTTCCGAAGAAGCCTCTTTTATCATTAATATCTGTAGTATTCAGTTTTGTAAGGGCCGTCAACAGTTACACCGATATAATCAGCCTGATCTTGTCTAAGTGTAGTCAATTTTGCACCAATACGGTTAAGGTGCAGTCTGGCTACTTCTTCATCAAGCTTCTTGGGAAGTGTATATACTTTTACCTTATGCTTGCTGCCGGCAAGTTCCATTTGTGCAAGAACCTGGTTGGTGAAGGAGTTGGACATAACAAAGCTTGAGTGACCGGTTGCGCAGCCTAAGTTTACAAGACGGCCTTCAGCAAGAACAATAATGGAATTACCGCTTGGCAAGATCCATTTGTCTACTTGAGGCTTAATTTGGATTTTCCTGCAATCATTCTTTTCAAGCCAGGCCATGTCGATTTCATTATCAAAGTGGCCAATATTACATACAATGGCTTCATCTTTCATTTTATTCAAATGTTCACCGGTTAAAACATGGTAGTTGCCTGTTGCTGTTACATAAATATCTGTAATTGGAAGCGCGTCTTCAACAGTGACAACTTCATAACCTTCCATAGCAGCCTGCAGAGCGCAGATTGGGTCAATTTCTGTAACCAGAACACGAGCACCGAAACCGCGCATTGATTGAGCACAGCCTTTGCCCACATCACCATAACCGCAAACACAAACAACTTTACCAGCCATCATAATATCAGTTGCACGTTTGATACCGTCAGCCAAAGATTCACGGCAGCCATAAAGGTTGTCAAATTTTGATTTGGTAACAGAGTCGTTTACGTTAATGGCTGGGAACAACAATTTTCCGTTCCTTTCCATTTGATATAAACGGTGCACACCTGTCGTTGTTTCTTCAGAAACACCGCGAATAGAAGGAACAATTTTGTGCCAGCGTTTAGGATCATTTTTGTAGGAAAGTTTGAGTCTTTCCATAATACATTCTTCTTCTTTGCTGCCGCATTTCTTATCAAGGAAGCTTGGATCATTTTCAGCTTGATAGCCATAGTGGATAAGAAGGGTTGCATCGCCGCCGTCGTCAACAATAAGATCAGGACCGGAACCGTCAGGCCAGGTCAGCGCCATTTCAGTGCACCACCAGTAATCTTCAAGGCTTTCACCTTTCCAGGCAAAAACTTTTGCAAAGCCTTGTTCTACAATAGCTGCAGCAGCGTGATCCTGAGTTGAAAAAATATTACAGGAAGCCCAGCGAATATCAGCACCAAGTGCGTGCAGGGTTTTAATCAGCATAGCAGTTTGAATGGTCATATGTAATGAACCGGTAATCTTCAAACCTTTCAGGGGTTTTTCTTTGCCATAACGAGCAATAAGTTCCATAAGGCCTGGCATTTCTCGTTCAGATAATTGCATTTCTTTCTTACCAAAATCAGCAAGGCTCATATCTGCTACTTTATAAGCCAGATTGCGGTCTAATTCTTTTGCAGCCATGAAAATCTCCTATGATTTTTGTGCAATGAGTAAATGTAATTGTAAACCCATTTTCACTTTTTGTGTTTTATATTGTGTTATTTTAAAGCCAAATTCCTGCAAATAATTTTCCAAATTTTCCTTTGAAAAACCTAACCAGCGGTCGCCGTAATTACGGCGCATTTTCTCTTCTTTATGCTGAACAAAATCACTGATAAATAAAAGCCCGTGCGGTGCAAGAACGCGTTCAATTTCTGACAAGGCAATTTTGGGATCGGATAAATGATGAAGGACTAAATTGATACAGGCAAAATCAGCCTCATTATCACGCAGCGGCAAATGATCAAGTTCGCCAATCCGTAAAGATAAATGAGAAAGCTTTGCTAAATTATCATTAAATCTGCGTCTGGCAAGATCAAGCATTTTCGGTGAACCGTCAACACCAATCACGCTTTCACTCACTTCCAAAAGCTTATCCAAGACTTCCCCTGTGCCGCAGCCTAAATCAACGGCAATTTTACAAGTGGCTGGAACACATTTTTTGACTTCTTTGGGCAAAGAAAACGCACCCAGAACTTCTTTATTGAGTTCATCCCAATCATCAGCAATACTATTGAAAAACTGGCGAGTTTTAATCGCGCGTTCTTCAATAATGCGGGAGGCAGTATCTAAATCATTTTGCAAGTCTTTGGAAAGATAAGAGAACAAGGAAGAAAGAAAATCTTTATTTTCCCCTTCTTCAATAGCTTTATAAAATACCCATAAACCGTCACGTCTTGCCTGTAATAAACCAGCGTCAGATAAAATTTTTAAATGACGGGAAACACGTGACTGCCCCATATTCAAAAGCATCACAAGCTCATTCACAGAAAGCTCATAATGCCATAAAATATAGGCTAAACGCAAACGTGTATCATCAGCCAGGGCTTTGATATTTTTCAAAATATCGTGACTGTACATAGATAACCTTTTGGAACAATCTTTTATAAAACTGCATTGATACTTCCTTATATCCCGATATCCTTATACAGTCAAGTTAAATATATCAATTTTTATTGATATAAATCATAATTTCTTGCGTGAGATATGGATTTTCGTTATAATCCCCCTATGAAAATAGCAGTTGCAGTCAGCGGCGGCATAGACAGTTTATATGCCCTTACAAGCCTCAAAGAACAAGGACACGAAATCTTTGCTCTTCATGCTCGCTTTATTGACACACAACATGATGTTGTCCCAGCCTTGCAAAAAACTTGTAATTCTTTAAATATTGAGCTCCATGTTGTTGATTTAAAAGAAGCATTTAACAAAGAAGTTATTGCCCCTTTCTTTCAATTTTACCAAAACGCAAAGACGCCGAACCCCTGTGCGCTTTGTAATAAAAATATGAAATTTGGCAAACTTTTCGACAAAGCAATGAAACTTGGAGCAGAAAAACTTGCTACAGGGCATTATGTTCGTCTGGCAAACTTTGAAAATAATCTGACAAATGATTATGGATTATGTATTCAATGCGCTAAAGACGACAAAAAAGACCAAAGTTATTTCTTGGCTCTGACAAAAATTGAAAATTTGCAAGCTTCCCTTTTTCCTTTGGCTGAAAAGACAAAAGAGCAAATTCGTCAGGAACTCATCGATAAAAACATCCCCATTCCCTGCCCTAAAGAAAGTCAGGAAATTTGCTTTGTGACTAATGATGATTACCGCACATTTTTGCTTTCCCATGGTGAAGAATATCATTTTACAGTTCAAAATAACGGCAATGTATATTATTTTGATCCAAAAACCAGAGAAACCAAGAAAATTGCAGAACATAAGGGGCTTTGGGCATATACGGAAGGACAGCGCAAGGGACTCGGCATTGCCTGGACTGAGCCGCTCTATGTTTTGAAACGAAACTATGAAGATAACAGTCTCTATGTCAGCACCAAAGAAGCCATTAATACAAAGTTTGCAGCAGCGGACAGACTGAATTTTCTTGTGCCTCCTCACTTATGGGAAGGACAGCTTTTTGCCCGCACTCGTTTTCGCGAAAAACAAAGTCCCTGCAAAGTATCTATCAAAAACATTCAAGAAAAGCTTGAAGTTTTAGTGAATAATCCAAGTACAGCAAAAGAATTAGAAACTATACAGACAATTCTTGAAGCCCAGGCTACACAACTTTGTGTTGAATTTACAGAAGAAAAACAAATTTATGCTTCCGGACAAATTCTAGCTATTTATGATGAAAAAGGCTTTCTTTTAGCCGGTGGGATTTTGATATAACCCATAGTAATATAAGATTATTCTTTTGAAAATAATTTTCCCCTAATCACAGCAGATTTGCCGTATTTTTCCCTGAGCTCATCAAGGACTGCATCTAAATTATTGCGTTTTTCTTCAATATATTCTTTTGTTTCTTCTTTTTCTTCCAGCACAGAAAATAAAGAAAGCTGTTTATTTTCACTTTGTTCTTCAAAGCCTGAAACCCCCAGCCCTATCAAACGCACAGGCTTTGTCAGTGTAATTTCATCAAGAAGCAGGCAGGCATTTTGATAAATGGTATCTGTGGCATTGGTTCTGCTTTCAAGGGTTAATTGCCGGGTGATTTGTTTAAAATCAGCAAATTTTATTTTTACGTTTATTGTTCTGCCCTTGAGATTTTGCTTGCGCAAACCCGTGCCTACCCGTTCAGCATGCACAAGCAGCCACTTCTTCAAGACTGCCTTATCCTTCACGTTTTCATCAAGGGTTGTTTCAGCGCTTTCTGATTTTCGCTCTGTGTACGGTTCAACTTCACGCCTGTCAATGCCGCTTGCCCGCTCATACAGCATTATTCCGGCTTTACCGAATTTTTCTTCCCAGAAACTTTTTTCAATGGCAAGCACATCAGCGCATTTTTTCATACCCAGTTTTTTCAATTCTTCCAAAAATTTTTTGCCCACACCCGGGATTTTTGCAATGGATAATTCTTTTAAATACCCTGACATATCAGCATAGGAAATCATAAAAATTCCATGAGGTTTTCTTTCATCAGAAGCAATTTTTGCCAAAAATTTTATCGGAGCAATACCAATGGAACAGGTCAGCCCATTGGTTTTAGTATGAATTTCATCCTGCAAAGCTCTCGCAATTTCAAGAGGCGTACCAAATAAATTTTCAAGCCCTGTAATATCAAGATACGCCTCGTCAATAGACGCCATTTCCACCAGCGGGGAATAATTTTGTAAAATTGCATGAATTTGCCGTGAAACTTCAGCATACACTTTACCGCGCGGCGAAATAAAAATTCCCTGCGGACATTTTCTTTTTGCTTCAAAAATTGGCATAGCAGAATGCACGCCAAACTTCCTTGCCTCATAGGAACAGGTAGAGACTACCCCTCTTGTTTTTCCTCCAACAATGAGCGGTTTATTTCTGTATTCCGGATTATCGCGCTGCTCAATGGAAGCATAAAAGGCATCCATATCCACATGCATAATATATTTTTCGTGCATACTTTTCACCTAAAATGATAAATATCATAGAATTCATCAAGAAAAAAGTTTTTTTTGGACAAAATCTCCGTGACATATATCGCAAATTAAGCTATATAGAGATAACTATATCACCATTTATGAGGATAAAGAATTGGCAAAGAAAACTTCACAAAAGAAATGGAATATTGAGGATTCCGCTGAATTATACGGAATTCGTAACTGGGGAGCTGGTTATTTTAACATTAATGAACAAGGTGAAGTGACTATAAAACCGTTTGGCTTTAAGGGCGGCCCTGAAATAAGCGTCAATGAAATTATCCAGGAAATAAAAGCCCGCGGCTATAATATGCCTGTTCTTTTGCGCATTGAAAACATTCTCGATTCACAAATTTCTCATATACACCACTGTTTTCACGACGCTATTGTACAGCTTGGCTATAGGGGCGAATATCGCGGCGTTTTTCCAATCAAAGTTAATCAGCAGCAGCAAGTTGTTGAAGAAATTGCAGATTTTGGCAAAAGCTTCCACCATGGTTTGGAAGTGGGCTCAAAAGCTGAACTTATTGCCGCAGTTTCTCAGGTAAAAAGCCGTAAAGCCTGCTTGATCTGCAATGGCTATAAAGATGAAGAATTTATCGACCTTGGTTTAAACTCCATGCGTCTTGGCTATAACTGTATTTTTGTTTTGGAAATGCCCGGCGAACTGGATACAATTTTGGAACGGGCAAAAGCCCTCAAAGTTACCCCGCAAATTGGCGTGCGCGTCAAACTCAGCACCAAAGCCACAACCGGACACTGGGCAGAATCAGGCGGCGAACGCTCTTCCTTTGGTCTGACTTCTGCACAAATTTGTGATGTTGTGGACGCCTTGAAAGCCAACAATATGCTCGATTGCCTCAAGCTTCTGCACTATCACTTGGGCTCACAAATTCCAAATATCCGTGACATTCGTTCTGCGGTTATGGAAGCAAGCCGTATTTATGCAGGTCTTGTGCAGGAAGGTGCCGGCATGGGCTATATTGACCTTGGCGGCGGTCTTGCTGTTGATTATGATGGCTCTCATACTAATTATGTAAGTTCCCGCAACTACTCATTAAACGAATACTGCACAGACGTTGTGGAATCAGTTATGACCATTATGGATGAACAAAACATTCCGCATCCGCATATTATTACTGAATCTGGCCGCGCGACTGTTGCGTATTATTCTATCTTGCTTTTCAATATCTTGGACGTCAGCCTTATTGAAATTGGCAGCCTGCCTGATACACTTCCTGACGATACACCTGAATCCATTATAAACTTGAAAGAAGCTCTTGAAAACGTCAATATCAGAAGTTTGCAGGAATGCTACAACGACGCCATGTATTATTATGATGAAACCCGTCAGCATTTTATTACCGGCCGCGTCACGCTTCGCCAAAGAACGCTCGCCGAACGCTATTTCTGGGCAATTATGCGTTCCATTGCAGAAGCAAAAGAAAAACTTAAAGTTGTGCCTAAAGAATTGCAGGAAATCGACTCCACGTTAGCAGATATTTATTACTGCAATTTCAGTGTGTTCCAGTCTCTGCCTGACTCCTGGGCCATTGACCAGGTCTTCCCTATTATGCCTATCCACCGCCTCAATGAATACCCGGACAGACGCGGTATTTTGTCTGACATGACCTGCGACAGTGACGGCAGAATCAATAACTTTATTGATATGCAGGGCATGAAAAATACTTTGGAACTCCATTCCCTGAACGAAGGCGAAGAATATTATTTAGGTGCTTTCTTAGTAGGCGCGTATCAGGAAACACTCGGCGATTTGCACAATCTTTTGGGTGATACCAATGTTGTTTCCATTCGTATTCAAGACGACGGTACCTATGAATTTGTGCGTGAAATCAGCGGTGACTCTGTTTCTGATATTTTGGCCTATGTTGAATACGACCCGCGCAGAATTTTAGAAAATATCCGCCACAATGCGGAAAGAGCTGTACGCAATAAATGGATTACGCCTGCTGAACGTTTTTCCATTATGCAGGCTTTTGAAAGCGGCATGCGCGGTTATACCTATTTTGAAAGATAAAATTTACAGTAACAATTTTTGATAACAATACATAAAGGAGTGAAAATATGGCAAGAATTTTAATCATCGGTGCAGGTGGTGTAAGTTCTGTTGTTGTGCATAAATGCGCTCAGGCAAAAGATGTTTTTACAGAAATTTATTTGGCAAGCCGTACCAAATCAAAATGCGACGCTATTGCTGAATCAGTTAAAAAACATTATGGCGTAACCGTTCACACAGCTTCTGTTGATGCTGATAATGTTGCTGATCTTGTTGCTTTAATCAAAAAAGTAAATCCTGTTATGGTGCTCAACGTTGCACTTCCCTATCAAGACCTTACTATCATGGACGCTTGCCTTGAATGCAATGTCCATTACCTTGACACTGCAAACTATGAACCCATTGACCTTGCAAAATTTGAATATAAATGGCAATGGGCTTATCAGGACAAATTCAAAGAAAAAGGACTTATGGCTCTTCTTGGCAGTGGCTTTGACCCGGGCGTTACCAACGTTTTCTGCGCCTATGGTCAAAAACATTTGCTTGATGAAGTGCATGTTCTTGATATTATTGACGCAAATGCCGGCGATCATGGTCTTCCTTTTGCCACCAACTTCAACCCTGAAATCAACATCCGTGAAGTAACAGCCCGCGGCCGTTACTGGGAACGCGGTGAATGGGTTGAAACAGATCCCCTTTCCTGGAAAATGAGCTTTGATTTTCCTGACGGCATTGGTCCTAAAAACTGCTATCTCATGTACCATGAAGAATTGGAATCCCTTGTGCAAAACCTCAAAGGCATTCGCCGCGCACGTTTCTGGATGACCTTCTCTGATAATTATCTCAACCACTTGAAAGTATTTGGCGGCGTTGGTTTGCTTGGCATTGAACCTATTGATTACAAAGGACAATCCATTGTGCCAATCCAATTCCTGGCAAAACTTCTGCCTGACCCAGCCAGCCTTGGCCCGCTGACCAAGGGTAAAACCTGTATTGGCTGCGTAATGCAGGGCATTAAAGACGGCAAAGAAAAGAAATACTATGTCTACAATATTTGCCAACACGAAAAATGCTATGAAGAACTTGGCTCTCAGGCAATTTCCTATACGACAGGTGTGCCTGCCATGATTGGCGCCATGATGATGGTACAGGGAAAATGGATGAAACCGGGTGTTTGGAACATGGAACAAATGGATCCGGATCCATTTATGGAACAGCTCAACAAATTTGGCTTGCCATGGCAAGTTGTTGATTTGACAAAATAAGTTAATAAACAATTTAAAAACAAAAAAGCCTTACATAATGTAAGGCTTTTTTGTTTATTCTACTTCCGCTACGGAAGAAAAACTTTATCTCTGTTATCGCTATTACGTTACAAAATTTAATTATTCGTCAATCACTTATTTGAACATCGTATTGTTTTCTACATTAAAAAGTTTTGTAAAGGGGTGCAGGGGAAGAAACTTTTCTAAAAGTTTTTCCCCTGCAAAAAAAATTTTAACTTATATTCTTAATAACACAATACCGCACATTAAGAGAGCAATGCCTATAAAGGCGCTTTTGTGCATACGCTGGCCAAGGAGTGCCCAGCCTGATAGACTTGTACCCAAAATTCCAAAGCAGCCCCATAACGCATAAGCTACTGCTAAATCAAGTTCTTTGACAGCAATGGAAAGAAACCAAAAAGCAACAGCAACACATAATAGTGCAGAAAAACCATAGAGTTTGCGTTTAAAACCATTGGATTTTGCCAGCAACAAGTTTGCGATAATATCCAAAACCGCCGAGCTCAGCACTAATAATACAGAAAGAGAAAAAATATTCGCAAGCATAATAGTTCCTAATGGGTATCTGTTCCGCGGTGCACTAAAAATCCGCCGCAAAGCACGCAAACAAGCCCCATACATTTAATCCAGTTGATATGTTCACCTAAAATAAACACAGAAAATAAGAGAATAAAAACCAAACCAATGGCATCCCATAAAGCAAAAGCCACCCCAACAGGAAGAGCCGTTGTTGCTTTTGCCAAACTAAAATAAGAACAGGCAATACAAGCCCACATAATCGCAAGTCCCAGTTCTGAGCCAAAACTAAATTGCCAGGAATGGGAAACTTTCATAATGGACGTTCCAAAAACTTCTAATAAAACAGCAAGCAATAAAAATAGCCAATGTAGCCATGTCACTTTAACAGCCATAACTGCACCTGAAAATATTTAAAATAATAAAACTAAAAAATATTATAATTTCAATAAAATAGCCTGTGCCTGCAAGGAAACAGAGCTTTCCAGTAAATCATTTTTGAGATAATTGAGATTTTCCTTTTTAAATTCAATGATTTCCTTCAAAATTGTACAGCATGCTCAATATGATCCACCCAGCAGGTACACGCCCCATGGAGCATAAGTCCGGCAGACTCAAGCGGCCCGAGAATGCCTAATATTGGCTTTTGCAAACCATAGGAAATGCCCACTTCAACCCCGGCATCCTGCCCGGATGTGCCAAGATAGATAATAAAATCAGCTTGTTTGCAGGCACTGGCACAAAAGGAAAACACTTCCCCGCCGTGATCGGTATCCATCCATTCACGGCGCTTTGCAGCATTGAGCCCTTCCGGCGGCGTTGCTTTCAGTGTCCAGTCTAAAATTTCATAGCCCATTTCGCGCATGCTTTTGGCAAGCAAACGCACAGCATGAATGTTTTTAAAAGAAGAAGCAATATAAACTTTCAGCATTTTTCTTTATTCAGCAAGCCAGGCTTTGAGTTCATCAAGCTGATGTTTAACCGCAATGGGGCCGGTTCCGCCGCTGGCATTACGACGCTTTACAGCAGTAAAATAATCTAAAATAATATAGACATCGTCTGTAATTTCAATATGATAACCGTCACACAAATGATTAAATTCCTGCAAGGATAAATCTTCAAGAGCAACGCCTTTTTCTTCAGCAAGAGCAACGGCTTTTCCTGTAATATGGTGTGCTTCACGGAAAGGAATGCCCTTTGTCACCAGATAATCAGCCAGTTCCGTTGCATTCAAAAATCCGGCTTTGAGCGCCTTTTCCATTCTATCCACACGGAAGCGAATACCGCCCAGCATTTCTGCCATAATGCTGAGTGAAGTTTGTACAGTTTTATCCGTATCCATAAAAGGAATTTTATCTTCCTGCAAATCGCGGTTATAGGTAAGCGGCAAACCTTTCAGCGTTGTCAGTAAATTCATCAGATTGCCGTAGGTGCGACCGGTCTTACCGCGCATAATTTCTGCCACATCAGGATTTTTCTTTTGCGGCATAATGGATGAACCTGTTGAATGGGCATCAGATAAATAGATAAACGCAAATTGTGGATTTGCCCACCAAATCAGCTCTTCACAAAAACGGGACAAGTGCATCATAATCACAGAACCGGTAAACAAGGCTTCAAGCACATAATCACGGTCTGCAACCGTATCCATGCTGTTTTTGAACACACCGTACATGTGAAGCTGATCTGCCACAGACTGCGGATTTAAATTATAGGTTGTGCCAGCGAGTGCCGCCGCGCCCAAAGGACTAATTCGTGCCCGCTTTTCGCATTGACCGATTCTTTCAATATCACGTTTGAACATCCAGGCATAGGCAAGCAAGTGATGCGCAAGACTCACAGGCTGAGCCGGCTGCATATGGGTACAGCCTGGAAGCAAAACACCTTGATTTTCTTCAGCTTTATTCACCAGCACCGCAATTAAATTTTTTGCAAGCTTTGCCCAGTTTTGCAGCGCATCAGAGGTATAGAGGCGCAAATCAAGGCAGCATTGGTCGTTGCGGCTTCTGCCCGTATGAAGTTTCTTGCCTACTTCGCCCACAAGTTCTGTCAGACGAGTTTCAATATTCATATGCACGTCTTCCAGTTCCTGTTTCCATTGAAGTTTGCCTGTTTCAATTTCTTCAAGCACTGTATCAAGCCCGCTGCACAATTCTTCTGCTTCATCTTTTGTCAAAATGCCCTGCTCAGCAAGCATGGTTGCATGCGCCTTTGAGCCCATGATGTCTTGTTTGTACATTTTGGTATCAAAGGAAATTGATTCAGTATATGCTTCAACTTCTTTGGAAGTTGATTCTTTGAAACGTCCGCCCCAAGGTTTTGCCTGTGCTGCCATATTGCCCTCTTTAGCTTAAAAATCCCCTATATTTGCATACAGGGGATTAAAAGCGAATTTATAATAAATGATTAATATCTTTTTACACGGTCAACATAACCACGAATACGAAGACTTTGCAAACGAATAAAGCCTGCTGCGTCTTTGTGGTCGTATGTTGCACATTCTTCAAAGGTTGCAAGGTCGTGGCAATAGAGGCTGTGAGGTGAGAAACGACCGACAGGCCATGCCATGCCTTTATACAGTTTGAGGCGAACTTCACCGGATACGCCTTCCTGAGTTTTATCAATAAGAGCCTGCATTGCTTCTCTTTCTGGAGAGAACCAGAAACCGTTATAAATAGCAGCCGCATAGCGAGGCAAAATGGTTGCACGGGTTGCAAGTGCTTCACGGTCAAGGCAAATGCCTTCCAAATCCTGGTGCGCAATGAAAAGCACTGTACCGGCAGGAGTTTCATAAACTCCGCGGGATTTCATGCCCACAAAACGGTTTTCAACCATATCAAGACGGCCGATACCATGCTTGCCGGCGAGCTTATTCAAAGTAAGCATAATATCCATTGGTTTCATGAAATTGCCGTTGAGTGCAACCGCATCGCCTTTTTCAAAAGTAATGGTCAAATATTCCGGTTTATTAGGTGCTTGTTCAACAGGAACAGTCATAATATGAGATTCTGGCTCCGGTTCTGTCCATGGATCTTCCAGTTCACCGCCTTCAAAGGAACAGTGCAGCATATTTCTGTCGATACTGTAATGCTTGCTGCTGGAAGTAAGCGGAATATCATATTTTTCTGCAAATTCCGTCAGAGCAGTTCTTGACATCAAATCCCATTCACGCCATGGAGCAATAACTTTGAGATCAGGAGCCAAAGCATTGATAGAAAGTTCAAAACGAACCTGGTCGTTGCCTTTGCCGGTTGCACCATGAGCAATGGCAGTTGCGCCTTCTTTCTTTGCAATTTCAACAAGACGTTTTGCAATAAGAGGACGAGCAACGGAAGTTCCTAAAAGATATCTGCCTTCATATAAAGCACCGGAACGAAGCATTGGGAAAATGTAATCGCGGGCAAATTCTTCTCTCAAATCTTCAATATATGCTTTTGTTGCACCGGTTTTCAGCGCTTTAGGTTCAACACCGTCCAAATCATCTTCTTGTCCCAAGTCTGCTGTCACAGTAATTACTTCATAGTTATGTTCAACTTGAAGCCATTTCAAAATAACTGAGGTGTCCAAACCACCAGAATAAGCAAGAATAACTTTTTGTTTACCTGCCATTATATTTCCTCCAAAAGTTTTTTCAAACTTGATTATTTCTTTGAAATGCATTTTAATGCGTGTAAGCATATTACTTACTTCTTTCATAAATGTAAAGGATAAAACACGCACACCGCAAAAGAGTTTTTTATGCCAAAAGATATTTACCAAAGCCCTTACCGCGCGTACAGACTGGATACCGCAGCTCGTGATAATGAGCAAAAAATTCAAATAATTATTGAAGAAACAGATTTACTGATTACCTTGACCAATGAAATACATAAAGAAGAAGTGATTGTTTTTTGCACGAAAGAAATCCAGGAACAGCGCAATATTTTAAAATTCTGGATTAATTTACATCCTGAAATCAAAGACAGCCTTGACCCAATTCCTGCCCCACAAAATGCTCCGCTTCTCATTTCTGCCATGTGCAAGGCAAGCAGCTATGCCCATGTAGGGCCTTTTGCCGCTGTGGCTGGTACGATAGCCCAATATATTGCCACAAAACTGCATAAATATTTATTAGAAAAAAATTATTGTTCAGATGTTATTGTTGAAAATGGCGGCGATATTTATGTCTATTCTTTCAAAGAACGGCATATTGGGATTATGGCAAATCCAAATGAACACTGCATGGTGGGCATAAAACTGACAAAAGAGCAATTTCCCCTTGCTATTTGCTCCTCTTCCGCAACCATTGGGCATAGCCTGAGTTTCGGGCAAGGCGATTTAGCCCTGATTCTCGCTAAAAATGCCAGTCTGGCAGACGCCCTGGCTACTCGCTACGGCAATCTTTTGCGTACAAAACAGGATATTAATCATATTTTAACGCAGGCAAAACAGGATTATCATATAAAAATGAAAAACAATCCTTTTACAGAACAGACAGAAAAAAGCGGATTGTTAGGCGTCTTTCTGCAAATTGATGAAACAATCGGCGCCTGGGGAGAAATTGAATTGATAGCGTTGTAAAAAGAACTTATAAAATTATAATAAGTCGTTATCTATATACTTACCTTTCCAAATTCTATTTTCATTATCAATTAATTCCACTTCAAAACTGCTTTTGTTAATTAATTGATAAATATTTTAATGTTTTTTTCACAATTATCAAAAGTTACAACCAACTTAGCAGAACACAAATAAAAAGGCGTATATGCTTCCATATTTCGCAATAAATTATCTTTACAGAGTTTTAATACATTAATATTTCTTTCAATATTAAATAACTCAAGCTCAAATTTTAAATTTATTAAATCTGCTCGTACTATTTTTATATCATTAATAAGAGCTTGTTCTGCTATATATTCAGCTGAACATACACATTTATGAGCTATATTCCTAGCTATAGAATGCAAATTTCTTCTGGAAACTCCCATAACAATCCAATATTGAAGAAAATTTAATCTTTTCACATAATTTATTGTTTTTATGGAATAAAAACAAGCGATGAGGGGGAATGGGGGAAATCATTTCCCCCATAAAAAGAAAAATAGAAAAATATTATTAAACGACAAAAAGTCCCAAAAAGGGACTTCGTGTCAAAAATGTTCGAAAAGCGACTATGCTTTTTCGATAGCGTTCACAGCTTTAGCTAAACGAGAAACCTTACGTGCAGCTTTCTTCCAGTGAATTACGCCTTTGCTTGCGCTTTTATCAAGAGCAACAGTAGCACCTTTGAGTGCATTTTCAGCAGCAGCTTTGTCACCAGCAGAAATTGCAGTACGTACTTCTTTTACAAGATTTTTCATACGAGTACGAGCAGCACGGTTACGAGCATTACGTTTAATGCTTTGTCTATGACGCTTAATAGCTGATTTATGATTAGCCACGAAATCCTCCAAAAAAAACGGAATTATATCCATTTATTGTTTATATGTTCTCACGCGAACAACTTATTTATACGCAATACGTATAATTGTCAAGCAATAATATACCTTAAAAACAATCTTATATTTGCAGGTTTGCAAAATCAGCCATTCTGTTCATACGGCTCATAATTGCAAAAAGCATATTCATACGGTTTTCCCGTACTTTTTGATCCTCTGCCATAACCATAACATTTTCAAAGAAAGCATCAACAAACGGGCGGAGTTTTGCCATGCTTTCCATGATAGGCATGAAATTATTACCCGCAAAGTTTGCATCAAAATCCTTAGCAAAGGCTTTAATTGCTTTACCCAGTTCTTTTTCAGCATCATTTTCAAATAAGGTTGTTTTATAGGTGCAGGAGAGCTTGTGTTCAGCTTTTGCCAAAATATTGGTCATACGTTTTAATACTTGGGCATTGGCAGTGAAATCTTCATTGCGCATAAATGCTTTCAAGGTATTCAAACGTTTTTCTGTTGCCCAAACATGATCCGCTTCGAATTTGCCCTTGACGTCTTTGCCGTTCATCACAGCATCAACAACGAGCGTTTCTGTGCCTTCCCCCACAAAATAGTGTTTTAAGCGAGCCTGACAGAATTCAAGAAGCTTTTCCAAGGTTTCTTTCTTGCTGAATTTCCATTTAATATCTTTTGCATAGAAAGAATAGGCTTTTTCAAAGAGTTCAGAAAGCGGGATTTCATAACCAAATTCAAGCAAAATTCTTGAAATGCCAAGAGCTGCACGGCGAAGAGCATAAGGGTCAGCCGTACCGGTTGGGATATTGCCAAGACCAAAGCAGCCCACCAAGGTATCAGCTTTATCCGCCATGGAAAGGCAAGCGCCAAGGTCACTCATAGGCAAAAGACTGTTAGGGCCTGTTGGCAGATATTGCTCGGAAAGAGCCATGGCAAATGGTGGTTCCCAGCCCTCTTTCAAAGCATAAATGCTGCCCATGGTTCCCTGCAAGGTATCAAATTCACCCACCATTTTTGACATAAGGTCAGCTTTGCACCAACGACCTGCACGCTGAGCAAGAAGTACACCGTTATCTAAATGGTCACCGCCTGCAAGACCTACTTTTTCACCAAGCCAGCCGCAAAGCTGTTCCAAACGGCGGCTCTTGTCGCCCATAGAACCAAGAGGCCCAAGGAAAATAACAGAATCAAGCATGGGTACCCATTTTTCAAAGCTGTCTTTCAAGTCTTCTTTCCAGTAGAAGCGGGCATCTTCGAGACGAGCACGCACAACGCGTTCCCAGCCGGCACGCACAACGTCAATATCTTCCGGGTCAATATTAAGAACAGTCAAAAATTTATTCAAAAGTTTTCTGTCTTGACCTTGAATACCAAAGCATTTTTGGTGATGTTCAATAGTAGTCAAAATTACTTGTTTTGGAAGTTCAAGGAAACTTTCGTCAAAACTGCAAATAATGGGCACTGGCTTTTCTACCAAGCCCTGCACTTCATCCAGCAAATCATTGTTCCAAATGATTTTAGCGCCTTCCTTGAGTTCAGCAACCAAAGTATTGGCTGTATCAATAATATATTGACGGCGTTTTGCTGCATCGCAAACAACCTGGCTTTTTTCAAGAAGAACATTTTCTAAATCGTCAGCATGTCCAAGCACAAAGGGGCCAAAACCATGGATTCTGTGCCCATAGGTTTGGTTGGAAGAAGTTACATCCCCCACCTTGAAAATAATGGGCAAATTATCCAGCATGGCTAAAATCCACTGCAAAGGACGAGCGTAGGCAAAGGTTTCTTCACCCCAGCGCATACGTTTTGGAAATGGCAACGCAGCAATAATTTGCGGGCAAATTTCCTGCAAGACTTCTTCTGCTTTTCTGCCGCCGTTTTTCTTCTTGACAGAAATATATTCGCCTTTTTCTGTTTGAACGCGAACAATATCTGCTTCACTCGCACCTTGACCGCGGATAAAGCCTTGACCAGCCTTACTCAGCTTACCTTCTTTATCATAGGCAATATTGACAGCAGGCCCCGTCACAGTTTCTTCAACTATTGGTTGAACTTTATCGAGATTATATATGTGTAATATAGCTCTGCGAGGAGTACTATGGGCTTCGATTTTTTCAAAGCCAATGCGGTTTTCTTTCAAAAGTGCAGTAAAACGATCGACTAATTCTTTTTCAGTACTTTGCAAAAAGCGAGCTGGTATTTCTTCCGTACCAATTTCTAAAACAAAATGACTCATATTTTCCTCACAAATTACTTATTGATATTGTTAAGAAGTGGATAGTTTAATGCTTTGCGTTGTTCCACATAAAGACGGGAAATGCCTGAAGCAAGAGCTCTCACTCTGCCGATATAGCCGGCGCGTTCCGTAATGGAAATTGCATTGCGGGCGTCAAGCAGATTGAACGTATGGGAACATTTCATGCAGTAATCATAGGCAGGAAGAGGCAAGCCAAGCTCAATCAGGCGATTGCATTCTGCTTCAAAATCATTGAAATGCTGCAAATGCATTTCTGAATTACTTTCTTCAAAATTATAGCGAGACTGCTCTACTTCGTTTTGGTGATAAACCTGACCATAAGTCACATGATCGTTCCACATAATATCATAAACAGAGTCTTTGCCCTGCAAATACATGGTCAGACGTTCGAGTCCATAGGTAATTTCAACACTGATAGGACTTAAATCAATGCCGCCCACTTGTTGGAAATACGTAAATTGGGTTACTTCCATACCATTGAGCCATACTTCCCAACCAAGTCCCCAGGCACCAAGGGTAGGAGATTCCCAGTCGTCTTCAACAAAACGGATGTCGTGTTTAGCCGGGTCAAGATTTAATGCTCTCAAACTGCCAAGATAGAGTTCCTGAATATTTTTGGGAGAAGGTTTCATGATAACCTGGAATTGGAAATAATGCTGCAGGCGGTTTGGATTATCGCCGTATCTTCCGTCAGTTGGACGGCGGGAAGGTTCCACATAGGCAGTTTTCCAGGGTTCCGGCCCTAAAACACGCAAAAAGGTTGAGGGGTTAAACGTACCTGCACCACACTCAATATCAAAAGGCTGCACCACTGCGCATCCCTGTTTTGCCCAATATTGCTGTAAGGTTAATATAACATCTTGAAAATTCATAATTAACTCCTCATAAGTATAGCTTAAATCACATTAGCCAAAACTGCGACGAAAGTTTCCGTCGTTCCATTCCAGCCCAACATGATAAAGAATATGTGCATCAATTATTCTGCCCAGTTCCCGAAATGTTGCTGTATCCACATTCTCGATTGACCAGTATTCAGGTGAATATTCCTGAATATTGTCGAGAATGTCAAGTGTTTCCCTTGAAGCCCGAAGCCCCATAGCCCCCAATGGCTTACAGGAAGCACAGGTAAAATACCCTTCAGAAACCAAAAAAAGAGAATCATTCTCTAATTTTTTTCCGCACTTGGCACAAACTTTCGGCTCTAATAAATAGCCCTGTTCTGCCGCAATGCGCAAACGAAAAAGTATGGGCAGCATGGGAATTTCTGTTTCGATCGTATCGAGTAGACCAAGCATTGATTTAGTCAGCAAAAAAATTTTTTCGCTGTCTTCCGGGCTGACTCCAAGAGCCTCAACAAATCGTATGCAATTTGCTGCCATGCCTTGTCGTTTAAAATCCACGCGCAGGGTTTGAAATTGCTCCAACAACGTGCTTTCCTGCAAATTCAAAAACTGTCCGTTCTTCGAACTTGCAGCCCGCACCGTGATATAATTATAGTTATCCAAACACCCGCTGAAACGGCGTCTGCTCCTGCTTCCGCCAAAGGCAAATGCCGTAATAATGCCATGCTTATGGGTGAGCAGCCGTACCCATAAATCTGTTTCACGAAATTTGCCAATCCGCAAAACAATGCCATTATCTGTAAATTCCACGCAAAAACCTAATCAAGCTGCATAGCGCGCTTCAGGGCAACAGTTCCTGTGCGGGCAACTTCTTTGATGCCAAAACGGCTCAACAAATTCAAAATTGCCTGTAATTTATCATAAGTTCCTGTTGCTTCAATGGTAAATTCATTAATACTTACGTCTACAACTTTGCAGCGGAAAATATCCACAATACGCAAAATTTCTTCACGTTTTGTTTCTTCAGCATTGACTTTGACCAGCATCATTTCCCGTTCAACGTGAACATGTTCAATAAAATCAACAACTTTGATAACGATAACAAGTTTGCGCAATTGTTTGATAATTTGCTCAATAATTTGTTCATCGCCATAGGTTGTTACGGTCATATGGGAAACACCTTCTTCAAGTGTCGGTGCAACGTTCAAAGATTCAATGTTAAAACCGCGTCCGCTGAAAAGCCCTGCAACACGGGAAAGTACCCCTGGTTCATTTTCCACTAATATAGATAAAACTCTACGCATACAAAACTCCTAAACTAAAAGCATATCATCAAGAGAAGCACCAGCAGGTACCATTGGGTAAACATTTTCTTCACGTTCCACAACAACATCAATAACAGCACAGTTCTTAGAGGTAAGCGCCTTTGGCAAAACTGTTTTCAAATCTTCATTGGTTTTGATTCTATAGCCTTCAGCTCCGTACGCTTCCGCCAGTTTCACAAAATCCGGCTGCATTTCCATGCTTGTGTGCGCATAGTTCTTTTCATAGAAAAATTCCTGCCATTGACGAACCATGCCCATATATTGGTTATTCAAAATCAAAATTTTTACAGGCAATTTATTGGCAACAGCAGTCATAAGTTCCTGAATATTCATTTGAATGGAAGCATCGCCCGCAACATCAATAACAGTCTTGTCCGGGAACGCAATTTGCGCCCCGATTGCAGCAGGAAGCCCATAGCCCATAGTGCCGAGGCCGCCGGAAGTAATAAGAGTTCTTGGCTCTTTGAAAGCTAAAAATTGTGCTGCCCACATTTGGTTCTGCCCAACTTCTGTGGTAATAATATATTCATCATTCAAAATATAGCGCACAGCTTCCAAAACCTGCTGAGGACGAAGAGCTTCTCCCGGAGTACGATAATAAAGAGGATGAGCCTTTTTCCAGCCATACATCACATCCAGCCAGGACTGATGTTTTTCTTTGAAATCAATGGGATCATTGGCAAGCTTGGTGGCCAGAATTTCATTGAGTTCCTGAATGGCAGGATAAATATGTCCAACCACAGGCACATCAACTTCAACATTTTTACGAATGGATGTCGGGTCAATATCAATATGAACAATTTTTGCTTTCTTGCCGAATTTATCCAAACGACCGGTTACACGGTCGTCAAAGCGACAGCCAATGGCAAGGATTAAATCCGCATTGCTGACGGCTTTATTGGCTGTATAGGTTCCGTGCATGCCCAGCATGCCAATATAAAGCGGGTCAAGGGTGCTGATTGCACCAAGGCCCATAAGCGTGCAGGTTACAGGAATTTGATAAGTACTTACAAAATACCGAAGAACCTGACTTGCATCAGAAGAAATTACCCCGCCGCCGGCAATCACAACAGGGCTTTCCGCTTTACACACTAAATCCGCGACACGGCGCAGCTGGTTGAGATTTGGACGGTATGTAGGATTATAGGTACGCATGCGCACTTCTTCAGGCCAAACTAATTTGGTTTTCCTGGTCATCAAATCTTTAGGAAAGTCAATTAAAACAGGGCCAGGACGGCCAGAACGAGCCAAGTGGAAAGCCTCACGAATAATACGAGGCAATTGGGTCAAATCTTTCAGTAAATAATTATGCTTGGTACAGGGACGAGTAATGCCTACAATATCAACTTCCTGGAAAGCATCGTTCCCAATCAAATGGGTATGCACCTGCCCGGTAATAACCACCAAAGGAATTGAATCAGCAAAGGCTGTGGCAATTCCTGTAACAGTATTGGTTGCCCCCGGCCCGCTTGTGGCAATGCAGCAGCCAACCTTTCCGGAGGCGCGTGCATAACCGTCAGCCGCATGGGCAGCCCCTTGTTCATGGCGCACCAGCACGTGATGAAGTTCAGGATGATTTCTCATTTCATGGTATAGGTCAAGAACTGCACCGCCGGGATAACCAAAAACAACATCAACGCCTTCCCGTTTCAAACACTCCATTAATATTGCAGCACCTGTCATCTCTTCCATACTATACCTCGAAATCACAAAAGTTAGAAACCATTGCCATAGTGAATTATTAAGTAGTCACTATGCCAAAAGACCCAAAAAAAAACAACACTTTTTTTTACAAGTGTTGTTTTTCTATTTTTCAATATTTTGAGGAAGTTATAAAAACTTTATTATGCTTTTTCAACTAAACTTAATAAATTTGTTTTTACTTCTAATTTTTCTTTTTTGAGAGTTTTTAATTCAACTTCTTCAGCTGGAAGACGGTGAGGTTTTTCTTCTAATTTTTGGATAACTTTTTTCAATTCTGCGTGCTTTTCATACAACTCTTTGATTTCAGGATTAGTTTTAGCCAATTCCTCAATTTTTTTGATTTCATCTGCTTGCATAGCACACTCCTTTATCTTTTTATTTAAATTTTTATGTTAAACCTTTAAGGTTATTGCTAAATCATAGAGACTGCCAATAACAATTCCGTCAAATAATTGCAAGACAATAATCAGCAAAATGGGAGACAAATCCATTCCGCCAATCATCACAAAGGGACAATATTTTCGAATGCGGTAAAAGACAGGTTCCGTCAACGTGTTGATAATACGTACAATTGGGTTGTATGGATCAGCATTTACCCATGATAAAATGCACGCAATAAAGACAACAAAAGAGTAAATCGTAATCAGTGAACCTGCAATTCCTGCTACCGTGAGCAAGATATTACCCAAAACGAACATAAATCCTCCATAAACATACAACTATATCATAAACACTTTTTTAGAGTCCGTCAATACATGAATGCATTATTTGCATTGGCAGCGTAAGCTCTTCATTCCAATGGAAAATAAAATTTCAGCTTTATCCGGAGGATAAACTTCCGTCACAATGCCAACTCCGAACACGCTGTGATCAACAAAATCATCTTTCTGCACAAGAAGATCCATGGAATACGGTTTTGCATTGCCTGAGTAGCTGACCATTCTGTCTTTCCATTTTGCCTGCATTTCTTCCAGCGCTTTTAAATTTGCCCGTTCTGACTTGGAAACAGAAACTTTGGGAGCGGCAGAACTCTTTTCTTTGATTGCAGAAATTTTTGCACTTCTTTGCGAGGATTCTTTGACAGCTTGAGAGCGTTCTTCCCCTGCCCGCACGCGTACCGGCTTTGCTGCAGCTTCTTCTTTCTTCTTTGCAGGAGGATAATATTTATGCACACTGCTACACGCACAGCATTCAACTTTTGCAATTTCACCATTCAGCATAGAAACAACAATATGCCCCGTCAAATCTTTACAACGAGTGCAGCGAGCCTCAATTCTTTGTCCTACAGAAGCCACCATATCATACCTCACTTTTCACAATTACTTGTATCATACGTATATTTTGCAAGATTGACAATAGATTTATTTTGCATTTAATCTGTTTCCCCTGCAAAAAATATATTCTATGCCATTACAGAACTCATAAAGAAAAATTCCTAAAAAACACAGACTGACAATGCCTGTAAACATGGGCAGCATATCTCCTCGTCCCCAGGAATCCATAATCAGAAAACCAAGTCCCTCCTGCGTGGCAAAAGACTCTGTCATAAATAAAACCGCTATGGCTGTGCCAGATGCAATGCGAAGAGCTGTCAAAGCTTGCGGCAAGGCATAGGGAATAAGCAAATGCACAAGCTTTGCCGTACGGTAATGTTTTTTGGGCGTGCCGGGAATATGCAGGGGCAAAAGCGATTTAAACGAATAATAATATTTTTTGTCTAAATTCAAAACACAGGAACGCGTCACCACCACAATTTGATAGGATACGGTGAGCACAATCAGAAAAATCCGCGAAAAATCCCCAATCCCAAGGATTAAAAAGAAAAGAGGCAAAAAGACAATTTTTGGAATGGGATAGGTGATAAAAACAAAGGGCGAAAAGAAACTGTCAAAACGCTTTTTGTACCCCATATAAATTCCAAGAGGAAACGCAAGTAAAAAGGAAATAAGAAGCGCCACGCAAACACGGTAAGAACTCATACCAAAATGAAGCCAAAATTCACTGGTTTGCAAATATTCCTCCATAAACGCAAAAACATGCACAGGCTTTGGCAAAATAAATTCGCCAAAATAAAGCGCTCCCGCATGCCACAGCAGGAAAATACAGACAAGCGTCACAAGGTATTTTATGCAATAATGGATGTTTTTCATAAATCAATGAGCTTCCTGCAAAGAATATTGAACGACTTTGCAAAGCTCAAAATATTCCTTTTTGTCACGGATATTTTCTGCTGCAAAATACGGATTTTCAAAGAGTGTATATTGAGAATTCTGTGTTTCTGCTGCTTTTGCAAGAGACAAAATACTGCCCCCTAAATAAACTGATTCACTCACACTGTGGGTCACCAGAACAAAGGTAAATTGATATTTTTCCCAAAGTGATAAAATTAAATTTTGTAAATTTTCACGAGTAATAGCATCCACGCTGGAAAATGGCTCATCAAGCAAAATAATCTCAGGCTTGGAAATCAGCGCCCTGCCAAGGGCTAAACGCTGTTTCTGCCCGCCGGACAGTTCCTGCGGATAGCGCTTTTCAAAACCGGCAAGCCCTAATTCCTGAAGCATTGACGCCACTTGTTCCTGCATACAGGCTTTCTCATATTTTGCCAGCTGTAATGGAAGCATAAGATTTTCTGTTGCATTTTTCCAGGGAAAAAGTCCATATTCCTGCAAAACATAGGATAAGCGAGGCATTCTTTTGTATGTCTCTAAAAAGCTTGTACCTTCTTGCGTTGTAAATTCAATAGAGCCGGCTTGATGCGGCTGCAGCTGGGCTAACAGCGAAAGCAATGTACTTTTGCCGCAGCCTGATTTTCCAATAATAGAAAGGCTTTTGCCTGATTCCACAGAAAAAGAAATATTATTCAGCACTGTCACTGCATCATATTCTTTTGAGAGATTTTTGACAGTTATTCCAGCTTGATACTGTTCTATTGGTTTAAAAAGTGTGTGCGGCATATTAAAATTCTGGCAGGATATCTTTTGCAAGGGGTTTGTCGCTGATCAATTTTCTTTCATATAACCATGTGAAATATACATCCAATTCTTGCTCACTTGGCAGATAACAAGGCGTATTTTCCTTGGCAAAGGTCAGCATAGTATAAACGTTACCTGCATCCTTTGATAAAAGCTTATATTTGAGCAAGGTTTCTTTGTATCTGTCTGGATTTGCATTGATTAAATCTGCACTGTCACTGAGTGCCTGCCGAAATTGTGTATATATTTCTTTGGTGAGCTTATCCTTGGCAAAACTAATCACAGCCAGCGGCAAGCGCAAATTCGTATCATCAAGCAAAACTTTTGCTCCGCGTGCTTCCAAAGTTGACACCAGTGGTTCCGGCAAAAGCGCCGTATCAAGCTGTCCTGCCATGAGCAGCTGTAAACGCATGGCAATAGAACGGATATCCTGCCGTTTAATATAGGTATCTGATAAATTTCTGCTGGTCAAAAACTGAGTCAAAAGAAAATCAACAATGGTATCTTTGCCAACAGCAACAGTTTTACCCTGCAATTCTGCAAGGGGATTTATATTTTTCCGCGGAGAAACCACCAGCCCAAAATGGCGCTGGTCCGGACGCGCATAGGAGGTTGTAGCCACGATAGTTTGCGGTGTTCCGGATAAATGTTGAAGCGTTGCATTAATAATACACGTAAAATAGCCGTCAATAGCCCCGCTGCGCATGGCAGCCCCTAATTCGATAGCACTTTGAAAAGGGACAATCTCTACATGCAGACCATATTTTTCAAAGAGTTTTTCCTCTGCTCCCACATAGAGCAAAATAGAATCAGCAGCAGGCATTGTTCCAATTTTGAGAGAAGTTTCTGCAAAAACAAAGCATGGAAAAATAAAAAGAAAACAGCATACAAATAAAATTTTTTTCATAATAACCTCAAACACTCTGCCACAATACGGCGTAAGCAGAAAAAGTATACAAAAGATTATTTACAATGCCAATAAAAAAGTATACTCAAAACGAAAGTTTACAAAAGGATTTTCTATGAAACGTTATTTTACTGCTATCTTCTTTATAATAATGGCATTTTTCTATACTACCCAAAGTTTTGCAAGTACACAGGCTCATCAGCAGACTGAACAACAATTACAGAAAATTGATAGCAATTTGCAGGCAATGATTGGGCAAATGCTCATGTTTGGCATGCGCGGACAAAGTCTGAATGAAGACATTGAAATTCAAAAAATGCTTGCAGCAGGCAAAGTCGGCGGTATCATATTATTTTATACACACGGTAATATTGTTCCTTACAATTTGGCGAATAAAACACAAATTATTAATCTTATCAATGAATTACAAAAGACCAGTCCTTATCCTTTATTTATCGGCGTTGATCAGGAAGGCGGCAAAGTGCAGCGCTTAAGCTCCAAAAACGGTTTCAAAAATTATCCTACTGCCTATAGTTTAGGAAAAATAGATAATGAAGAACATACCTTTCAGGCGGCCAAAGAAATTGCTGCGGCACTGAGTGAATGCGGCTTTAACCTCAATTTTGCTCCCTGCGTTGATTTACACAACCCTAATTCCCCTGCCATTGGAGCAAAAGAACGAGCTTTTCACGCAACGGCTTTGAAAACCTTTCAACACGCCTATGCCTATGCAAAAGCCATGAGGAAAAACGGAATTATCCCGGCAATCAAGCATTTCCCGGGGCATGGCAATGCCATAAATGATACACACGAAGGCTTCACCGATATTACGGCAGCATGGCAGGATAAAGAGCTTTTGCCCTATGCAGAATTTATCAAAAAAAAATACGACGGTATGATTATGGTTGCCCATGTATACCATAAAAAGCTGGATACTGCCCCTGCCAGTTTGTCTTATAACTGCATTACCAAACTGTTGCGCCAAAAAATGAAATTTAACGGTGTGGTGATTACTGATGATATGCAAATGGGCGCCATTGTAAGACATTATTCCCTCAAAGAAAGCATTTACAAGGCAATCACAGCAGGTAACGATATCCTGCTTTTCAGCAATAATTTCAAATACGATCCCAAACTCCCCGAACAAGTCTACAACTGCATTGCAGAACTTGTAAGCGAAGGCAAAATCTCTAAAGACCGTATCAATGAGTCCTGGCAAAGAATCCGCAAACTGAAACTGACGTATTTATAAGCTATTGCCGTGTAGCCAACACCACGGTTTCCACATGGGGGGTATGAGGGAATAAGTCTACGCCCTGTATGGCTTTGATAGAATATTTTTGTGTGAGTTTTGCAAGATCACGGGCAAGTGTTGTGGGATTGCAGGAGACCAGGATTAAAAATTGCGGCTGATACTGTAAAATGGCAGAAACAGCCTCATCTTCAATGCCGGAACGGGGTGGATCTAAAATCAGCAAATTAGGTAAAGAATATTGTTTAAAAAATTTCTGTAAATTTTTACTGGCTGAGCAAATAAATTTTGCAAAAGCACATTGATTTAATTGTGCATTTTCTTCTGCCAATTGAATAGCTTTTTCAACCACCTCAACTCCAAGCGAGAATGGCTTTTTATAGGAATAACCTGGAGTATCAGCAGAAAATTCTTTCACATATTCCAAAGAAAAATTCTTTTTATTTTCAATACATAAATTTGCAAGAGACAGACCAATAGAACCAATGCCGCAATAAAAATCCCAGATATGGGCATTTTTCTCAGGCAAAACCGCGCTCGCAAAATCACAAACAACTTGATACAAGATTTCTGCCATGGCAGAATTAACTTGGAAAAATGCAGAGTTGCCCAGTTTGAACTGTATTTCTCGTCCAGAAATTGTAAGCTTTTCATAAAGCATGGTCTTACCAAATTCTTGAACAATTCTTTCTCCATAGGCAACATCGGTTTTGGACTTTCGCTCACTGTGTACAAAACCTGCAATTTCATCTTTCAATGCCTCATAACACGCTAAAATACTTTGCTCTTCTTCTTTTCTATGCTGTTTTGAAAAAGGATAGGTAATAAGTTCCACTGTCCAGGCATGTTGAAAAAATCGCAGCACGGCATAGCGATAAAAATCATACTGAAAATCCTGCAAAACAGAACGCAAAAGAGCAAGAATTTTCATGGCATGAGGATCCTGCAATTTGCAGTCAGTCACTTCCACCAGCTCATGGCTGTTTTTCCTGCGCAAGCCAAGCGCCAGCTTTCCATTTTGCATTGCAAAGGCAAATTCCATTTTATTGCGATAAAAAATCGTTTCATTTTGCCTTACTGCAGCAGTCGGATGAGATAAAGGAGAAAGAAGCCCATAGAAACATTTTTCAAAATTCTGCACTTTTCCAAGGCGTTTCAGAGCATTTTTAATAGCATTTTCCTTTTCCAGGACTTGCCTTTCATAGACTATATTTTGCCACGCACAGCCACCGCATTTCGTTTGATGAGGGCAGATACCAGACGCTGCAAAAGGAGATTGCTCAAGAATTTCCACACATTTTGCTGAAAGAAAATTCTTTTTGATCTCGATAAGTTCAGCCCTCACTGTCTGTCCAATAATGGCATTTTCCACAAAAACAACCATACCGGCATATTGCGCGTTTTGACAAAGCAAATCTTGATTGGACAAGTTGAGAGCAGGCAAGTTTTCTATCCTTCCCACTGCCCTGCCATCATGGCTCATACTTGTCAGCTGAACAACTATATATTCTTTCATATTGAGACAAAAAGGGGGCAAACGCCCCTCGAATTATAAAATATATTGGCTTAAATCCTTATTTTCCCTGATATCATCCAAATGTTCATTGACATACTCTTTATTGATAACAATGTGTTGATACTTTCGTTCTGGCGCTTCAAAGGAAATATCAGAAAGAATTTTTTCCAAGATAGTATAGAGCCGTCTTGCCCCAATATTTTCTGATTCAGCATTGATTTCTTCGGCAAAAGCGGCAATTTCAAGCAGGCCGTCCTCAGTAAAGGAAAGCTGTACATCTTCTGTCTGCAAAAGCGCAGTATATTGCTTTTGCAAAGAATTATCGGGCTCTGTCAAAATGCGGTAAAATTCATCTTTGCCAAGGGACTGCAATTCCACACGTAAAGGAAAACGTCCCTGCAATTCCGGAATTAAATCAGAAGGTTTGCTAAAATGGAACGCCCCGGCAGCAATAAATAATATGTGGTCAGTCTTGATCATGCCATATTTCGTATTCACCGTACTTCCTTCAACAATGGGAAGCAAGTCGCGCTGCACGCCTTCACGGGAAACTTCGGAACTTCTTTGCGTATTGGCAGAACTGGCAACCTTGTCAATTTCATCAATAAAGACAATGCCGCTTTGTTCAACACGTTCTTTTGCAATTTCAATGAGTTTGTCTTCATCAATGAGCTTATCGCATTCCTGCTGCAAAAGAATATTGTAGGCAGCCTTGGTTTTCAAGCGCTTACGCTGGGTTTTGGCTGGAGAAATTTTGCCCATAAGGGTTTTGATTTGATCGCCAATTTGATCCATGCCGGGCATGGCAAACATATCAATTTGCGGTGAAGTTTCTTTGACTTCAATTTCCACTTCATGATTATCCAAATGCCCCAAGTGCCATAAATTACGAAGTTTTTCCCGTGTTGTTTCACGGCTGCCCTCACTGGGATTATGGGGCATCAGTAAATCAAGCAAACGCTCTTCTGCAGCCTTTTCAGCCTGAGCTTTGACGCGTTGATTTTCTTCATCACGAATAAGTTTAATGCCAATATCCAGCAAATCACGGATCATGGATTCAACATCACGGCCCACATAGCCAACTTCTGTATATTTTGTGGCTTCAACCTTGACAAAAGGCGCACCTGTCAGCTTTGCAAGACGTCTGGCAATTTCTGTTTTCCCAACGCCCGTTGGCCCCATAAGAATAATATTTTTAGGGGCAATTTCATCGCGCATTTCTGGTTCAAGCTTTTGTCTGCGCCAGCGATTTCGCACCGCAATAGCAACCATTTTTTTGGCTTGTTCCTGTCCAATAATATATTTATCCAGTTCGTTTACAATTTCTCTGGGGGTTAAAGCATTCATATATAATCCTTTGTAAAATTTTATTAAAGCAAAACATTAATATTTTCAAAAATTTCCCCTAAATCATTAGCTTTAAAAATTGCAGCACTGTCAATATAGGTAGGGGAAGCATTAACAATGCCAAGCTTACCTCCAGATCTGTGGGTAATTTCTGGAATGGCAGCTGCTGGATATACGGTTAAACTTGTGCCAAGCACCAGTAAGAAATCTGCATGCTTAGCGTGATATTCAGCATTATCCAAATCATATTCAGGCAGCGATTCGCCAAAAAAGACAATTCTTGGCTTGATAATACCGCCGCAATGCGGACAGGAAGGTACTTCCTTTTCCTGAATCATGGCAAGCACAGTCTCAAAATCAAATTCTTTGCCGCAGGACAGGCAATAATGCTTCATGGGTGAACCATGCAGTTCAAAAACTGTTTTGGAGCCAGCCTTTTGATGCAGCAAATCAATATTTTGCGTAATAATGGCTTTTATCAGCCCTTTTTCTTCCATTTTTGCAAGTGTTTCATGCACAATATTAGGCTTTGCAGCCACTTCATACAAAAAATTACGCGTATTTTTGTAATAATAACTGGGATCTTTTCTAAAATAATGGATATCGAAAAGCTTATTGGCATCAATATCTTTACGGGAATACAAGCCGCCAACACCGCGAAAATCCGGTATTCCTGAAAGTGTTGAAATGCCAGCGCCTGTGAGCACTGCCACATGTTTAGATTTTTGAATAATATTCAATAATTCTTGTGCCTTATTATTTTCTTTCATAGCATTAACCTCTAATTTGGTTACTCTATAATAATTTTTATTTATTGGCAATATTACAAACTTGATTAACATTAATTTATTGACATTATTATCAAAAAAATCTATTTTTTAGAAAATACCTAATTACTTTAAGCTTGTATACATATGAAGAAAAATCAAAAAACAAACAAGACAACAGATCAGCGAAAACTCAAAGGCGAAGCAACTCGCGAAAAACTCGTTATTGAAGCAATTCGCCTTTTTGGGCAAAATGGCTATAAAGCAACCAATACCCGTGCCCTGGCAGAAGCCGCTAAATGTAATTTAGGGCTTATCACTTTCCATTTTGGGGGCAAACAAGGCCTCTATGAAGCAGCCATTAAGCGAGTCAAAGACCGCCTGATTGAACTTCTGACACCTTCTGTAAATAAACTGGAATCTCTTGCCAATGGTGACATAGAAGGTAAAGAACTTTTTCAACTCTTAGCAAATGAAATCAATGCATTAGCCATAAAGTTTATTGGTTTGGAACAAATTGCAGGACATTCTCTCTTCCTTCTGCAAAATATTTATGAAAAGAACAGCCATAATATTTCCGGCTATCGTGATGTTTTTTCACCTCTTATCGCAAGCATTGAAGTGATTATCAACAAAGCAACCAATAATATTAATCCCTCCCGGGCAAGACTGAGTGCTTTCATGCTTATCAATACCACGCTTGGCTTTTTGCGTGACTACCCTATTTTTTTTCCGGAAAACGAAACAAGCAATATCAAACAACCTTCTATTGATAATCTTGTTGAACTGCTTTCCCACCATTTAATGGCAGAATATAAGAACTATTTTCAATTTAAAATGGATAATTTGGAATAATTTCTATAAAATTTAAAACAATATCCATATGATACAGAAAAGGCGGCCTCGGATGAAGCCGCCTTTGTTATGTTGTTTGCAAATTTATGAATTAGAAATTACCAAACCATTTGGTATAAATTTCTTTTTCTTTGCCGTTTTCTTTGATTGCCTTGAAGCCAGCGCTCAATTTATCCATAAGGGCTGTTCTTTCTTTCAATACCAAGAAACCAATAACTTCTGGGTCACCGCTTGAGAAAGCAATCTTCATTTTACCTTGATAACCTTCTTTTTGGCTGGCATAGAATTTAGCAACAGGGTCATCGCACATTACAGCGTCAAGACGGCCGTTTGCGAGGTCTTCAAGAGCAAGACCAACTTCATCATAGGTTACAAGTTCATAGTCAACATTAAGTTTCTTCAAAGCTTCACCAGCGGTTGTACCGATTTGGATACCTACGCGTTTTCCGCCTTTAAGATCAGCAGGAGCTGCAATTGGGCTGTCGGTAAGAACAACAAGAGCTTGTACAAGATTATAGATAGGTTCAGAGAAGAGATATTTCTTTTGACGAGCTTCTGTAATAGTTACGCAAGAAGCAATAATATCAGCGTTATGGGATTCGATTTCACCAAAAATACCTTCCCAGGCAGCGTTTTTCCATGTAGCTTTAATTCCAGCTGCTTCACAAATTGCATCGAGAAGGTCGATTTCAAAACCAACAATTTTTTTATCCATGTCAACATATTCCATGGGTGGCCATGTTGGGTTTGTAGCAATTACAACAGCATCATCAGCAGCTTGAGCTTGTTGACCCATAAGCAAAGCCAAAGCCAGGCACAATGAAGATAAAATCTTTTTCATTTCAACTCCGAAACAAATATTTTATATTGTTAGACAAAATAATTTTTCAAAAATGAAAAATCTCCTAAACTGATTGCACTATAAAATAAACACCGATAAATGTCTAGAGAAATATAGGTTATTTAAAAAAATTTTTATTGAAAAATTAAATTTTCTGACAAAAATTTCACAGACTATTTACAATTTTGTAATTTTTATTTCAAGACAATAGAATCCATAATGTTCACAAAATCATTGCTTTCGCCAATGCCTGTTTGTATGGTCAGCATATCCCTGCGTCCATTATAATATTCCACTAAAGTCCAGGCGCTGTTATAACCATACATATATTCAAAATAATAAATGGTATTGGTACGTCTGGTGAAATTAAAACCTGAATGAGCTTTCATCAGAGCTCTTGCATAATCCTCTATGGAAACATTATACACAGGAACTTTCTTGAAAATAAAACGAGCCTGCTGCCCTCTATTGGCAAATTCAACCTGATCACTTGTGGATTTTACCACTTCCCAATTGAGTGGAAGAGTTACGTCCATAAATTCCAATTTTTCATCAAGTGCATAGGCATAACCTGCAAAAATCAAATTTACAAAAAGAAGCAAACAAATAACATATCTGATATATCGCATAAAAATTCCTTTTACATTTATTGCATAATTAATGGTTTTAAAATCGCACAATTTCAAGTTTTGTCAATATTTGTCAAAACGATAAATTAATTTAAAACTTTGTCCCGTTTATATTGAAAATTTAAACTATTTGCCCTATACTAAGAAAAAATTTTTTATAGGAAGTTAATATGCCTCTTTATGAATTTCATTGTTTAAATTGTGATACCCAATTTGAAGAACTTGTCTTTTCTCAAACAGAGTTGCCTCCCTGCCCCAATTGTTCCAGCTTAAAAACAGAAAAACTTATTTCCAGACCTTGCAGAAGCAAACATGCAGGCGGTTCCAATATTGATATTCCAAGCATGTCAAGCCAAGCCGGCTCCGGCTCCAGTGCCTGTGCAGGCTGTTCCGGCGGCTCATGCGCAACCTGCGGACACTAATAGTTAATTTTGAAAATTGATTTAATATCATTTTAAGGATTATCAATGAAAAAAATTACTATTGCAACCCGCGGCAGTGCTTTGGCTTTATGGCAGGCCAACCACATCAAAGAACTTTTAGAAAATAAATACAAAGACTTGGAAGTCGAATTAAGTATCATTAAAACAAAAGGTGATATTATTTTAGATGTGCCGCTGGCAAAAGTGGGCGGAAAGGGGCTTTTTGTCAAAGAAATTGAAGATGCCCTGCTTTCCGGCAGTGCGGATTTAGCCGTGCACAGCATGAAAGATGTGCCCATGATTCTGCCTCCTAAACTTATTTTAGGCGCAATTCCTGAACGGGAAGACAGATACGATGTCTTTCTTTCCAAAAATTATAAAAACCTGAACGAACTGCCTCAGAAGGCAGTTCTAGGCACAAGCAGCCTACGCAGACAAGCACAAATTTTAACGCTCCGCCCGGATTTAACCATTAAAATGCTTCGCGGAAACGTACAGACACGTATCAATAAAATGCTGAACGGCGAATTTGATGCAATTATCCTGGCTTCAGCCGGCATGAAACGTCTGGGTTTATCTGTTCCCTATCAGGTAAAACTGACTGCACCGGAATTTTTGCCTGCCTGCGGGCAAGGTGCTTTAGGCATTGAAATTCGTGAAGACAGACAAGATATCATCGACCTTATTGCTTTTCTTAATCACAAAGAAACGCAAATTTGTGTTGAAGCAGAACGGTCTTTTCTCAAATCTCTTGACGGTGGCTGCCAGGTTCCCATTGCTTCCCATTCAGAGCTCAAAGGCGATACGCTCATTTTAGAAGGACTTGTGGCAGAATCTGACGCAAGCAAAATCATTCGCTATACGTTAGAAGACAGCGTTCAAAATCGCATTGCATTGGGAGAAAACCTTGCCAGAAAAATTTTAGACAACGGCGGCAGGGAAATCCTGGAACATTTATACAATGAGGAAATAAAATGAGTAAAATTAACCCATTACCATCAAGCAAACTTTACACTTCTTTTGACGCAAACAAAATTCCATGGAAAACCAGCAATGACATCCCCAAAACCCTGCGGAAGGATTTTTCCCAGCCTCGAGCAGTCAATGCTCTGACCCTTGCGCTGAATATTAAAGATAATGGCTACAATGTCTATTTGGCAGGAGAAAATGATCTTGGCAGAGCCTACATGCTTTCCCAGTTTTTGAAACCTATTGCCCTCAAGAAAGAAACTCCTCCTGATTTGCTCTATGTCAATAACTTTGAAAACGAAGACAATCCTATTTTATTGAAAGTTCTTGCAGGGCAAGGCAAAGTTTTAAAACGGGAAATTGCAAAAATTTTACAGCAAATCAAAAAAGAAATTCCGCTGCGCTTTGAAACCCACGCCTACGAAAAGAAAAGACAAGCTCTTTTATCCAATTTCCAAAAAATCCGCGAATCCTTTATTAAGGAAATGGATATTATTGCTGAAAAACAAGGCTTTAATTTAGATATTGACGAACAAGGCAGTCTGACTCTTTATCCTCTTGTTGAAGGAAAACGCCTGAGTGATGAAGATTTTGAAATGCTGGATGTCAATATTCGTTCTGCCATAAAACGCAAAAGCGATCATTTGCTCCACAGTATGACCGCTGTTATTAAGAAATTGAGCAAAGCAGAACGCGATTATAAGCAAAGCCAAAAAGATCTGGATAAAGAAGTAATGATTGATGTTCTGCATAAATACTTTACTCCTTTCCAGGAAAAGTTTTGCAGCCGTGCAGGAATTTATGAAGAAAGTGTTACCGTGTTCTTTGAAAACATGTACAAAGACATGCTTGAAAACATGGATCTATTCCTTGCAAAAGAAACGCCTATTCCGCTGAGCCTTGCAGAACTTACAATTCCAGCGCTTCCAAGTCAGGAAAACAGCCTTTCACGCTATGAACTCAATCTTTTTGTGGATAACAGTAAACTCAAAGGTGCTCCTGTTATTTTTGAAAGCCACCCAACCTTTTTCAATGTACTTGGCTGCATTGAAAGAGAATCTGAAATGGGTGCTCTTTCCACGAACTTTACCTTGATTAAAGCTGGTTCTGTGCATAGAGCAAACGGCGGCTATTTAGCATTCCATATTGAAGATCTTCTTGCTCATCCAACGGCTTGGGACGGTCTTATGCGTGTGCTTCGCGCGCAAAAGAGCAAAGTTGAAGATGACAGCAATGAGCTCATCAAAACCAAAACCCTTTCTCCTCAAGCCCTTGATTTGGATTTAAAAGTTATCCTTATTGGTACTGACAATATTTATGAAACCTTGCTTGAAAATGATGACAGATTTTCCAAGCTGTTCAAGATCAAAGCTCAAATGAGCATTGATACGGAAAGAAACACCCCCAATATCAAGGCATGGCTGCATAATCTTGCACATATCATTGAAGAATCAAATCTTCTTCCTTTTGATAAAAGCGCCATGGCAACACTTGTTGACTATTCAACCCTGGTTTGCGAAGACCATACCAAGATTACGCTGAAATTCCCGCTTATCCGCGAAACCATGATTGAGGCTTCTGCCCTTGCAAGCATTGATAATAAAGAAATTGTAGACCGAGAATATATCTATAAGGCCTACAATGAAAAAATGCACCGCTCAGCCTACATTGAAGAACTTTTCATGGAAGAATATAATAGAGATATTATTAAAATCCAAACCTCCGGTTCTGCAATTGGCCGTGTTAACGGCTTGTCTGTTACCACTGCCGGACAATTTGAATTTGGTCTTCCTCATCAAATTTCTTGTACGGTTGGCGTTGGACACGGCGGCATTATTGACCTTGAACGCGAATCAGAAATGGCAGGACCTATCCATACCAAGGCCATGATGATTTTGAAAAGCTATTTGGTATCCCAATTTGCTCAAAATAAACCTCTTGTTTTGGCAGGAAGTCTCTGCTTTGAACAAAGTTATAACGGCATTGAAGGCGACTCTGCTTCCGGAGCTGAACTTGTTGCTCTGCTCTCTGCTATTTCCAAAATACCTATCAATCTGAGCTTTGCCATGACCGGTGCTGTCAGCCAGGCTGGTGATATTATGGCAGTTGGCGGCGTAACCAGAAAAATTGAAGGATTTTTCAAACTTTGCGAACAGCGCGGACTGACCGGCAAACAAGGCGTTATTATTCCCAAGGATAATATTGAACATCTTATGCTCAATGAAAAAGTGCGCAATGCTGTTGAAAACGGTATGTTCGCCATTTACCCTGTCAGCCATATCTCAGAAGCTCTGGAACTTCTGACGGGTATTCCTGCTGGTAAACGTACCAAAAATGGCAATTTCCCTAAAAATACCCTGTTCCATACAGTTGATTTTGAATTGCATGAACTGGGCTGGCTTGCTGAAAACTCTTTCAAAACCCGCAAAAGGAAAGAAAAAAGCAAATAACTTCTGCACTAAAGCATTTCCATTAATTATTGAGAACTTTTATGCAGGGGAAAAACTTTATCTCTGCTGTCCATTTCTGTAATTGCTCGTTCCTCGCAAACAGAAACGACTTCGTCGCCTTCGGTGGCTGAAAAAGTTTCTTCCCCTGCACATCTTTACAAAACTTTTTAATCTTTTGGGATTATTACTAATTTGTTACCGAATCCCTTCATACAACAAAACCGTTATGAGTGTAAACTCATAACGGTTTTGCGTTTAGGGGGTTTGGGCTTTTTTACGTATTGTTGGCATGGCGAAGCCATAAAAAGCCTACAATACGTTAAAAAGTTATCGTCCTGGAAAAATCAAGCCCGAAAGGGTTTACTTGATTTTTCTTGGGGGAGATAATCTCCCCCAAGAAAAAAAGAAAAATAAAAATTAATATGCAAACAATGGGAAGCGGCTGGCAAAGTCAGCAACAGCATGGTTAATTTTTTCCAAATGTGCGTCGTCACTGACATGAGCAAGGACGTCAATAATCCATTCAGCAACCTGATCCATTTCTTTTTCTTTCATGCCGCGGGTGGTGAGAGCAGGAGTACCTATACGAACCCCACTGGTGACAAATGGGGAACGGGTTTCAAAAGGAACAGTATTTTTATTGACTGTAATGCCTGCCTTGTCCAGAGCGTGTTCAGCGTCTTTGCCGGTAATGTCTTTGTTAGTCAGGTCTAAAAGCATTAAATGGTTGTCTGTGCCGCCGGAAACAATATCATAGCCAGCGTCAAGCAAGCGTTTTGCAAGGTGGCTTGCATTTTTGAGAACTTGCTTTTGATATTCAATAAATTCTGGGCGCTGTGCTTCACCAAAAGCAACAGCTTTTGCTGCAATAACATGCATTAATGGGCCGCCCTGGATACCGGGGAAGATTTGGCTGTTGATTGTTTTAGCCATATTGTTTTCTTCGGTGCTGTTTGCTAAAATCATACCGCCACGAGGACCACGCAATGTTTTGTGGGTTGTGGTTGTGGTAATATGAGCATGAGGCACTGGGGATGGATGAAGTCCGGCAGCAACAAGCCCTGCAATGTGAGCCATATCAACCATCAGTTTTGCGCCAACGCTGTCAGCAATTTTACGGAAGCGTTCAAAATCAATGATACGGGAATAGGCACTTGCCCCTGCAACAATAACCTGCGGTTTCTTTTCGTTGGCAATTTCTTCTAATTTATCATAATCAATTCTGCCGGTTTCCTTATCAACGCCGTAAGAGATGATATTGAAAAGCTTACCGGAAAAGTTTACAGGACTGCCGTGGGTCAGGTGACCGCCATGGGACAAATCCATACCTAAAATAGTATCCCCAGGTTTAGCAATGGCAAAATACGCACCCATATTTGCCTGGCTGCCGGAGTGAGGCTGTACGTTGACATAGTTGCAGCCAAAAATCTGCATTGCGCGTTCCTGAGCAATCATTTCTGGAATATCAACATATTCACAGCCGCCATAATAGCGTTTGGAAGGATAGCCTTCAGCATATTTATGGGTTAAAATAGAACCTTGAGCTTCACGAACAGCATTGGAAACAAAGTTTTCAGAAGCAATCAATTCCAATTTGGTCACTTGTCTTCTGTTTTCATTGTAAATGGCTTCCGCAACTCGTGGGTCTTGGGAAATAATGTTTTGCATGGCTAAACTCCTAATAAATATTAAAGAAAAACGCTATAAACGAAGAAACTCATTTATAGCGTTTAATGAAAAATTTAGCAATAAAAATTATGCTTCATAACGTTTATAAAGCATGCTTGCATTGGTACCGCCAAAGCCGAAATTACTGCAAAGCACATATTTTGGATCAAGCTTCTTCGGCCCATGAGGCATATAATTTAAATCGCACATTGGGTCTGGATTTTCAAGATTGATAGTTCCAGGAACAGTACCGCTTTCAAGAGTCAGCACAGAAATAACACTTTCAACACCGCCGGCTGCACCCAGTAAATGCCCAAGTTGGGATTTATTGGAAACAATGGCAATATCTTTAGCATGGTCGCCAAAAACATCTTTGATAGCTTTTGTTTCAGCTTCATCATTGGCATGGGTTGAAGTTCCATGGGCATTGATGCTGTCAATTTCACTTGGTGCAACATTTGCATCCTGTAATGCACGCTTCATGGAAAGAGCCATACCGGCACCTGATTCAAGAGGCGCAACCATGTGGTTTGCATCATCAGAAGCACCAAAGCCAACAACTTCAGCATAAACATGCGCACCGCGGGCCAGAGCACTGTCAAGGCTTTCCAAAAGAAGGAGCCCGGCACCTTCACCCATCACAAAGCCCGCACGTTCCTTATCAAAAGGACGAGAAGCTTTTTCAGGCGTATCATTATACTTGGTGCAGAGAGCTTTCATGGAAGTAAAGCCGGAAATACCCATTGGGGTAATGGTAGATTCAGCCCCGCCGGTAATCATGGCATCGCAGCGGCCCATGACAATTTCAGTGTAAGCAGCCCCAATAGAGTGGGTAGCAGAAGCACAGGCACTGGTAAGCACGTAGTTAGGGCCTTTTGCTCCTGTCATAATAGCAATTTGGCCTGGTGCCATATTGGAAATAAGCATGGGGATATAGAAAGGTGAAACACGGGAAGGACCTGCATCCAAAAGTTTTGAGTGGAATGTTTCAATAGTTGCCAAACCACCAAGACCAACCCCGATAATTACGCCTAATTTTTCAGCATTTTCTTCAGTTACTTTGTAGCCTGAATTTTCCATAAGCTGCATTGCTGCACAAACAGAAAGCTGAACAAATCTATCCATGCGTTTGCTTTGTTTTGCAGGAATATAAGTATCTGGATTAAAATCAGGAATTTCTCCTGCAATATCAGTATCAAAACCAGTGGTATCAAAGCTTGTAATTTTTTTAATACCAGATTTACCTGCTAAAATTCCTTCCCATGTGCTTTTGACATCAAGTCCCAAGGGAGTAATGGCAGAAATACCTGTAACGACAACACGTTTTCTAGACATCTTATATCCTTATTACTTTTTAGTATAAAAAGAGGACGTCCAAGACGTCCTCTCTGAAATTATTCACCTACGTGTTTCTTTACGTAGTCGATAGCGTCTTGTACTTTTAAAATCTTTTGTGCATCTTCGTCTTTAATTTCGCAATCAAAGGCATCTTCCATAGCCATAATGAGTTCGGTAAGATCAAGGGAGTCAGCACCTAAATCTTCTACGAAAGATGCGTCCATTTTTACTTCTTCTTCAGAAACACCTAATTGATCTTTAATAATTGTTTTGATTTTTGCTTCAACAGACATATTCCCTCCAAACGGGTTTTTATTTTTTAGTTAACAATAGAGACCACCGTTAACCGACAGTACTTGCCCAGTAATATAGGAAGCTTTATCAGATGCTAAGAATGATACAGCATCGGCAACATTTTGTACAGAACCAAAAATTCCCAAAGGAATAGCTTCAGCGTATTTTGCTTTTACTTCTTCAGGAAGTTTTGCAGTCATATCTGTTTCAATAAAACCGGGAGCAACAGCATTGACAGTGATTGAACGAGAGCCAAATTCTTTTGCAGCGGATTTTGTAATACCGATAAGACCTGCTTTTGCAGCAGCATAGTTAGCTTGACCAGCATTGCCCATAAGACCAACAACAGAAACAATATTCACAACACGTCCAAAACGTTGTTTTGCCATTATTTTTGTTGCTTCTCTAAGACAGGTAAAAGCCCCTTTTAAATTGATGTCAATAACAGCATTAAAATCTTCATCTTTCATGCGAAGAATGAGACCGTCTTTGGTAATGCCTGCATTATTGACTAAAACATCTAAACGGACTTTATCTTTAATTTCTTCATGGAAGAATTTGCCAACAGCCTCGCTGTCGCCAACGTTCAGGCAAAATGCTTTGGCTTTTCCTCCCTGAGAAATAATTTCCTGCACAACATTTTCTGCTTCTTGTGGTTTTGAAACATAGGTAAGATAAACTTGAAAACCGTCTTTAGCAAGCGTAAGAGCAATTGCTTTGCCAATGCCCCGTGATGCGCCTGTAACTAAAGCTGTAGAAACCAATTCATTACTCATAATTATACTCTACAATGTCAATTTATTTGCAAATATTAAAACAGTTTTGATATTTTTTCAAGCTAAAATTTGACGAATTCAAAATTTTTGACAAACAGCATTTTATGAGGAAAGAAGCGCTGATCCCCAAGTCAGTCCTGCCCCAAAAGCAGTTAACAATGTTTTTTGTCCGGTTTTGAATAAGCCTTGTTCCCTTGCCTCTGCCATTGCTAAAAGAATGGATGTTGCTGATGTATTGCCGTATTTTTCCAAGTTAGTAAAAACTTTTTCTTCGGAAAGCCCCAAGCGCTCGCGCACTGCTTCAATAATCCGTAAATTTGCCTGATGCGCAATAAATAAATCAATATCCTCAACGCCCAAATTATTTTTTTGCAATAATTTTAAACTTTCCTGCTCCATGCCGCGCACAGCCTGTTTAAATACTTCTCTGCCCTGCATGGCAAGAAAGAAATCTTCGGAAATACTATCTCCAACCTGAACCTTTTTATCCGTGCCGCCGCCAATACGGATTAAATCCTTATAATCGCCGTCCGCGCCAATGGAAACATCAAGAACATGAAAAAGGGCATTGCCTTTTGCCTGAATAATGCACGCCCCAGCGGCATCGCCGAATAAAACACTGGTGGTTCTATCCTGATAATTCATGCGTCTGGAAAGACATTCAGCAGTAATCAGTAAAATTACCGCGTCGGTATTTAACGCTAAAAAGGCTCGGGCAAGTTCCAGTCCATAGACAAAGCCGGAACAGGCAGCATTAAAGTCAAAACAAACCAAACTTTGAGAATTGGGAGAAATAAGCTGCAAACCGGAATAACTGGAGAGCCCAAGTTTTTGGGCAATAATACAAGACATGCTGGGGGAAAGAGTCTCAGGCGTGCAGGTTGCAACTAAAAGATGGGTAATTTGCGAAGGAGTAATTTTTGCTTCATCCATTGCCTTGACTGCGGCAAGAAAAGCATAATCAGAAATATTTTCATTATCTTGAACAATGTGACGATTTTTAATACCAGTGCGTGTAACAATCCATTCATCACTGGTATCCATGATTTTTTCCAAATCCTGATTCGTCAGGGTATGTTCAGGCACACTTACGCCAAGTCCGGAAATATGGCAATTAACATTCATAATGAGAGGAAATTACACAGAGGAACGGGCAAAACTCGTTAATTCTTCATTTTCTTTGAGAATTGCAAGAAGACGATTGTGAGTATCTTTTTCAATATAGGTATTTGCCATTAAGACAGCATTTTCAATAGCTTTTGCATTGCTGGAACCATGGCAGACAAAACTGATGCCCTGTAATCCTAAAAGAGGTGCACCGCCGTATTCAGCATAATCAATCTTTTTCTTTAAACTTTTGAAGGCTTTTTTCGCTAAAAAGGCACCAATTTTTGGCATAAGGCCATTATCAAGCAATTCTTCTTTTAAAATATCAATAAGAGAAAGAGCGAGCCCTTCACTCAATTTGAGTGCAACGTTGCCAACAAAGCCGTCACACACAACAACATCAACATCACCAATGAAAATATCACGGCCTTCAACGTTGCCAACAAAATTAAGATTATTGGCAGCTTTCAATAAATCATAAGCTTCTTTAACAGTGCTTGTGCCCTTGCCTTCTTCTTCACCAATACTCAAAATACCAACGCGAGGATTTTCATATCCTAAAATATCACGCACAAAAGCAGACCCCATTAATCCAAATTGGAAAAGATAATAGGGTTTGCACTCAATATTGGCGCCCACATCCAAAATAAGACGAGGTGTAGTTTTAGACGGCATAATAGTAGCAAGGCATGGACGTTCAACACCGGGAATTCTTCCAATAATGAACATACCGCATGCTACACAAGCACCAGAATGCCCAGCACTGATAACAGCCTGAGCCTGACCCTCTTTCACAAGTCTGCAAGCAACCTGAATAGAGGAATCTTTCTTTTGACGTAAAATATCAGAAGGCTTTTCATTCATTTCCACAACTTGAGAAGCATGGAGAATGGAAAAGTCTGTCTGTTTCAAATTTTCGGGAAGTGTGTCAAGTACTTCTTGAATGGAACTTTCAATACCCACAAGAATAACTTTTGCTCCACACTTTTGAGCTGCAGCTAAAGCTCCAGGGACAACAACGGAAGGACCATAATCGCCTCCCATTGCGTCCACTGCCAAAATATTGCTATTCTTCATTTGAGCTTACTGCTTCTACTTGGCGACCTTTATATTTTCCGCATGATGGGCAAACAGCATGAGGAACTGTAGGAGCACCGCAAGAGCAATAAATTACTGCAGGTTTTGCAATGCGATCGTGAGAACGACGCATACCTTTTTTAGAATGAGATTTTTTATTTTGTTGAACAGCCATTCTAATCTCCTTGACTAAGCTTTTGGCTTTATTGTATTTTTAAATTTCGAAGTATAGCCATGCGAGGATCATTTCCATCATGCTCACAAGCGCAGGAACCTTCGTTCAAATTTCTCCCACATGTTGGACAAACACCTTTGCAGTCTTTTCTGCATAAAGGTTTTGTCGGCAATGTGAGGACAAATTCTTCCCAAAGAAGTGCTCCCATATCAAGAATAAGAGCATTCTTTTCTTTAAAAAGCACTCTGTCGTCCTCAAGCAAATCGTCAGCATCCACTTCCATATCATCTTGAGGATAGACTTCAAACTCATCAAACGAATAATCAATGATGATTTCTGTTTCTTCTGCACACCTATCACAAGGAACAGAAACCTTACCGCGAAGTTTTCCCCGTAAAAGACAGCCGTCTTCTTCCGGTAAAATGAAAACTTCTGCTTGAATATCATCAACAATTTTGCAGGAAATATGAAATTCTTTCAGTGGCTCAAGCCAGATTTTTTGATTATTATATTGAAATGTCTGACCATTTTGTGAAACATCTCGCAATAACATCTGAAATTCTTTCATACTTTCTCCTTGCGAACGTGTAATTTACCGACAAGTTAAGGATTTTGTCAAGAAAAATAATGCAATTATTTGATTTTTTCTTAAACAAAATCCAATTTAAACTTTTTCTAAACTTTTTTGAGGCTATGCATTTTCTCCACAGCCCGCTTAAAGCCCTCACGAGATTTTTCAATCACGCTGTCTTCAACAGCATAGCAAAGTCTGATATAGCCTGCAAGTCCAAAGCCTTTTCCGGAAACTCCAAGGATTTTTTCTTCCTGCAAACATTTAATCAATAAATCATCGTCTCCATAGGGAGCTTTTGGGAAAATATAAAATGCACCCATGGGCTTTTGATATTCAATGCCTGCCTTATCCAAAATATCGCAAAAAACTTCACGGCGTTTTGCATAAATATTGAGAGCGTATTCAGTGGAAGAACCAAGAGCCGCCTTCATCAAATACTGCCCCACAACAGGAGGGTTCACAAAGCCTAAAATCCTGTTGGACATAATGCAGGCACCAAGAAGCAGCTCCTTATCCTCAATTTGCGGAGACACTGCCAAATAACCAATTCTCTCGCCGGCAATGCCAAATTTCTTGGAAAAAGAACTGATTACCACAGCATATTTATAGAGAGGAAGCACAGCAGGCACAACACTCTTCTCATATGCCAAATAACGATAAGGCTCATCAGAAATCAAATAGACTGGTCTCTTATTTGTCTGGCTGGCTCTTTCCAAAATTGCTGCCAGCTTCTTAATCACTTCTTCTGAATAAATAACGCCTGTGGGGTTATTGGGTGAATTGATAATCAACGCACGGGTTTTTGGCGTAATGGCTTTTTCCAGAGCCGCAAAATCAGGCATAAAATCTTCATGGGTAGGAACTGTTTTAAAAATTCCTCCGTGATTGCGCACATAAAATTTATATTCACCAAAAAATGGAGTAAAAGCTAAAACTTCGTCCTCCGGCTCAAGCACAGAATGGAAAAAGACATTCATCGCCCCTGCTGCCCCGCAGGAAAGCATGAGTTCTGCCCGAGTAAGAGGCACATTTTGCTCTTTTGTAAGCTCTTCAGCTAAAGCATCAAGCGCCCAAGCATAACCAGCATTTTGCATATAGCCTAAGCTGGCAGGACGATTGAGATTTTTTGCCAAATCTGCCATTGCTTGCTGTACAACAGGCGGAGGGGGTAAATCTGGATTGCCAAGACTAAAATCCATCACATTTTCAGCACCATACTTCTGTTTCAACTTCAAGCCAAGATCGAACATCTGCCGAATAAGCGAACCTTGTTCAATACTTTCTTTCATCATCTGAGCAACAACTGACATTTTCCACTCCTATAAGGCTGCAATTGCCTGTTCAATTCGTTTTATCCAAATATTTTGTATTTCAACGGATTCAGCTAGTCCCTTTAAATAAGGCTCACAAAGATATCCTTGCGCAATAACTTGATTTTTCCATGATTTTTCTTCATCACCCGCCATATCGCAAAGCGCATGCTTGCCAATCAACGTGAGAAGCGGCAGTAACCAGACCTTATGCAGATCCGGCTTTTGTTTCAAATCTGCTAATACATGGGCGAGCGAACATGTTCCTTCCATGCAGGCGATATATAAATACGGATAGCTTTCATGGAGTTTTTGTGATAACGATGCATAAAATTTTTCTGCATTGTGGTTTGTGCCATGTCCCATGAAAATTGCCACATCATTTTCCTGAAAATCAGCAGGAAGCAGCTTATTCAGCGCTTCCACAACAGGTAAAATATCTTGTTCTGTACTCAAAAGCGGCAAACCTGACTGGATTTTCAATACACTTTCTTCTTTTGCAATCTGCGTATCTTCCAAAACATCAGTATATTCAATGCCGGCAATGAGATGTAAACTTTGCACAATCACATGGGTAAAACGCTCAAATTCCATTTTCTTCAATGCCTTGAGCACAGAATCTGATTTGGTTCGGGCATGAGCTAAACGCTTGCGCAGAGCTTCTGAGGTAAGGGCTATACGAACCGGCACACCGAAATATTCTTCAAGTTTTGCTTGAAAGTTTCGCAGAGATTGATTGCTTTGCAAACTTACAGAACCATAGGAAGCAATCAAAATGCCAACCTTTGGTTTAGCAGTTTTTAAAGCAAATTGTGCATGTTTTTCTGACCAGTCGTATTTTGTTTCCATTGTAACCTGTTATTATAGTATACCTGAATATGTCTGCAAAAATTTTTCTAAAAATATATCATTTTCAGTGCACACAAAAAAATGATTTGCTTTCAGCATGTTGGCAAAAACCCCGTCACCGGCAATCAGTGTTCTTGTGAATGTGCCATCGTAAATTTTCCCAACTCCGCAGCTGGGTGATTTAGCTTTCAAAATTGCCATTTTTGCCCCATAAAAGCGAGCATATTGCAGGGCGAAGAAAGCTCCTTGTCTGTATGCATGAGTGCAGTCGACTCCCTCTTTTGAAATAACATTACCCCCTATTATCTCACAGGGAACTCGGGGAATAGGCAGTCCGCCTAAACACTCAGGGCAAACAGCCAGCACTAAATTTCGCCGATACAATTCTTCGATATACGGCACAGTATTTGCTTTTCCGTCGTATCGGCAGGAAAAACCTGCAAGACATGCACTGACAACAATTTTCATAAACAAAAAAAGGGCGTATAAACGCCCTCTTCATTAATAAAATTAGAAATTAACTTGTACAGCTTCTTTATCTGCACTTGTTTTTGGAGCGATTGAACCAATCTGCCATGCTTTCAGATTTGTCTTTTTAAGCATATCTAAAACAGTCTGTGTTTTTTCTTTATCAATAACTAAAATATAGCCAATTCCGCTGTTGAAAATTTGCAGCATTTCAGGCCAGGAAAGATTGCCCTGTTCCTTGAGCCATGCAAAAACAGGCGGAATATCCCATGAGCCAAAATCAACCACAGCTTTTACATCATCAGGAAGCACACGGGGAATATTATCATAGAAACCGCCGCCGGTCACGTGAACCATGCCTCTAATGTCAATTTTTGCCATAATATCTTTTAAACATTCCACATAAATAATGGTTGGTTCAAGCAATACTTCGGCAAAAGTTTTCTTAGTGCGGGGAAAAATATCGTCCTTTTTCGCACCGCTTTGCGCAAAAATCTTGCGAACAAGGCTATAACCATTGGAATGCACACCAGAAGACTGAATGCCAATAATCACATCACCGCTTTTTATTTTTGAACCGTCAACCAAATTTTTGTTATCAACAAGACCAACGCAAAAACCAGCAAGGTCGTAATCTTCTTCATCATACATGCCGGGCATTTCAGCAGTTTCACCGCCAAGGAGCGCACACTCAGATTGACGGCAGCCTTCTGCAATACCTTCAATTACATTTTTTGCCTTTGCCACATCAAGTTTGCTGCATGCATAATAATCAAGGAAAAATAATGGTTTTGCCCCTTGCACAAGAATATCATTGACACTCATGGCAACAAGGTCAATACCTACAGTATCATGCTTATCAAATTCAAAAGCAAGTTTCAGCTTAGTGCCAACACCGTCTGTGGAAGCAACAAGAACAGGATCTTCCATGCCGACGATTTCAGGTCTGAACAAACCGCCAAAACTGCCGATATTGCACATCACTCCCTTGGTATGGGTTGTTGCAACTATTGATTTAATTTGAGAAACCAAATCATTGCCGGCTTCAATATTTACACCGGCATTTGTATATACTTGTGAACGAGAGGAACTCATATAAACTCCTTTGTTAATTTCTTTGTAAAAATAACTTAAATTTTTTCATTTGCCAAGCTTGGAAATGCCTATAATTTAGAGGCAATTTATGCATAAATAAAACACAAAGGCCCCAAAAATAAAGTCAAAAAGCGCTGTAATAAAAATATTACTCTTCTTTTGCAAAGGAATGGGCGCTAAACAAAAACTTTTTTTCAGGCGAATGGAAAAAAGAAAATACAAAACAGGCACCACAATAAAGGAAACCTGTATCATAAAAATTTGTGCAAAATGTTTAGAAATGATATTTGCAACAGCTGGTTGGAATGGAAGCTGAAAACCTGCCAGCAAAATAAGAATAAGACAAAAAGCTAACAGTGAAAAAGAAAAAATAGCCCGTCCGTACTTATTTAAAATAAAGGTATAATAATCACGTCCATAATCCATGCTGTTTCTAAAAAATATGCTCAAAATACAAACCAGATACAAAGCATAAATAAATACAGCCAGGAAAAAGAAAAGTGTCACCACATAGGAAAAAATTTGCGTATTATTAAACAAGGAATAGGGATTTTTTGTAAACGCATCAAGGGGCAGTGCCAACATATGGCTAACAGCCTGCAGACACCAGGAAGAAAACGTGCTTACATTTTCAGCAACAACAGCAAAAAATGCTACAAAATTTATCCATTGCGCAAGGCCCACAACAAGAAAAATCCCACCAAGAGCAGAAACAAAATAAAAAAGTGAGACCTTGGAAAAACGTGCGCTCAAAGCACAAATAACAGACAAACCAAAGGAAGCAGCACAAAGATAAAAGAAAAGATTTTTCAGAAAATCAAGTTCCAAGGAAGCAGTTAGCGGCAAATTTGCCTGATACAGTATTCCCTGCAGAAAATAATCAGCAAAAAGTGCAAGGCTTACCAAAAGCAAGAGCACAGCAGAAAAAACTTGAATTTGCTTGGCAGATTTTGCAAAAAGCGCACGTTTATGCACGCCCTCGCAAATTTTATATCCTAAAGCCACCACGGGCATAAGATACACGGAAAAAAGAAAAAATAAAGCAACAAAAGTACATAATTCCATAAAAAATTTCCTCTAAAAATTTTTCTGACTATATAAAAACTCTGCCCAATGAGCAAGTAAAATCATTTTAAATTAATGAAAATCAATCCTTGAAATTTTATAAAAAATACATATACTTTACACAAGTTTTATAAATATTGCGTTTAAATTGAGTCTAAAGTGAAAAAAAAATTTCCAATTGGTTTATTTCTTCTCATTTGTTGGATAATCCTTGTTTCCACAAGTGTTTTTATATATCTTGCCTATTTACAGCCAACAAAACTGGGAACAACTATTTCTTCTGCCCTCAAGGAGAAAACTAATTTAGAATTTAATATTGAAAGCGTTGCCCTTTCCTTTGCCCCCTCGCCTACGCTCACTGCCAACAGTATTATTTTTTATGATACCACGCTTCCCGTGCAAATTTCTATCAAAAACGCCAAAGGCGAACTCAGCTGGCGTTCCTTATTTTTATTGAAACCCGTTGTCAAACGCCTCACCGTATCTGATATCGATGTAAAGCTCACCTTGCCCAAACCAGAAGAAAAGCAAGAACAAAATTCAGAGAAGCAACCACAAGTATCTATTAATGAAATTTCACAAAAAGCTGCAGATAAACTTTTTAACAGATTACAAGATTTTTCCATTCCTCATTATTTTTCCAGTCTGGAATTAACCATTAATAGGGCAAATGCTCAAATTATTGATCCCAACCATTCCCTGACCTATTTATTTCATAATTTTAATGCTGTTCTGAAAACTCCGCAAATTATTGACGGGTATGCCAACTTAAACCTTGATGAACTTGAAATTTTTTATGAAGATTATTTATTGTTTCATTTAGGACAAACAAAAATAAATGCAGCGGATGTTTCCTATAATCCACGCACCTATTCTGGTAATTTAAGCTTTGAAACCAATCTGCAAGTTTCATCTCTCAATCATTTTTATGATACACCTATTGAAAAAGCATATGATTATTTTCCTATGCCAGAACCGAGCTTTATTCGGCTGACAACCAATTTTGATATAAAAATTCGTCAAAAAACCATAAAACTTGCAGGTGAACTCTATAATAAAACCATTTTACCCATGAATGGCTATGCAACGCCTGTTCAACTCAAAATACCTTTTACTCTCACAAGCTTGCCCGAAAAATCCCTGCCAGGCTCTTTAAATTTTCCTCATGAAGACAAAAGCCTTGAGCCGTATAAAAAGACATTTTTACAAGAGAATAAACTCAGTGACTATGCTCTTGATTTAGCTGGATTTTATGTCAATGAAATTGATATTGAAAATGCCGTGATAAAAGCGGATACCGACGCGCTCACGTTTAAAGGGGCTCTTACAGGAGTTTATCCTTTTAATCCTTTGATTTTTGGTAAAGTCCATGTTGATAATTTTAGCCTGCCCCGCTGGATTGGCCCCACAAGAGAAATGAATGCAGGGCTTTATAATGCCCTTGATAAAATTAAAGCTGATATTGATGTTTTTTGTACGCTGAAAGGCGTCTTTTCACCAAAACTTGAAGCAAAAGTATTGGATTATACTGTACGGGGAAAAAGCGTCACGGCAAACTTTTTAAAGCCTGATATTTGCTTTGATTTAGTTATGGACTCTGAAAAAAATTCTCCCATTGATCTCAATCCGCTTTTCCCTGAAATTAACGGAAAAGATTCCAATAAAGTTAAGCTTCCCCCCGCTGCTGTTGTGATTACCAAAACGAATCAAACTCCTAAAAAAAGTTCAATTTCTGTTGCCTATCATATTAATGTTAATGTGCCTCAGCAAGCCCACATCTGGAAACTTGACTGCGCTAAAGTCAATGTTCTTGTTGCACCCAATAAAAATAATGATCCCACCATAAAAGTGGATGTGGACAATCTGTACACAGGAAAAGCCAATGCTCTTGTCACGCTGTATGAAAAGCAAAAGCATGAAATTTCTGCTCAGGCACAAAATATTCTCATTGAAGCACCTCTGCGCAATATTGTTGGCTATACCATTTGCACGGGACATGCTGATGCAGCCGTAACCCTTCGCCTGCAGGGCTCAAATCTGGAACAAATTTTAAATTCACTGGAAATCAAAGGAAAAATTAATCTCCTAGACGGAAATCTTCATTCCAAAGATCGCTTGCTCACAGCGTTTTCCAAGCTTTACGCCGATATTGACCTCAAAATAATTCCCTTCAAAGTGAATAAAAAACTTCCTGAAACATTTGCCCTGAACGGCTTATGGCAGCTTGACGGAGATTTTCCTGAATACAGCGCCAAAGTTTACTCAAAAAATTCCAGCATTAATTTTAGTACCAGTTCAGGACAGCCGCTTTTCCGTACCCCACAGGCAACAGATATTTTCCTGAAAGAGAAAGCAAGCAAAGAAACGATTCTGAACGGCAATGGAAAATTAGGTTTTCATTTAAACGACAATAAGCTTATTCTTGAAAACTATAAGGGAGCACTCAGAAATTCCAAACTTATTGCCAATATTACTTTTGAACAAAAGAATAAGCCAAACTACACAGGTGATTTATATTTCCAGCATTTTAATCTGGGTGATTACATTAAAAATGAAAAGAAAACGAATACTGCTGAAAATGCAGAAAATACTGCCGCAGTATCACAAAATAAAGCAAAAGAAGATAAGCCTCTTCCTCTTGATTTCATTTATGATAATGATGTAAATCTTTCCATAAAAGCCGATAAGCTCACCTTTTATGATATTACAACCAACAATTTTACAGGCAACATAAAAATTAAAGATCATAAAATCAGTATTAATAATTTGAAATCAAATCTCAAAAACGGATTTGTTCAAGCATTACTTGAGGGTTCTGTTAAAAAGTTAGAACATGCATATCAAATGCAAACTCAATTTAAAATGAAAGGCACAAGTCTTGATATGCTTTCCATTACCAAAATGCGTAAACAAGACACGCTCATGTCAGGAACCGGTGATATTGCTATTCAGGGAACGGCCATGGTAAGCAAAACATCCGATATTTTTAAAACCATGAATGCAGACTGGAGCATGCAATTTAACAATGGCTGCTTCCAAAGCCTCAAAGATCATGCTGCCATGCTTGAAGAGACGAAAGAAAAACAAACGAAAAACTCAAGCCCTGAATACACAGGAAAAACCAATTATACTGCCCTCTTAGCAAGTGGAACCATTACCAATGGCATTGCCAGAACCAAAAACATTACCCTCAAGGGAACAGGTTTATCCGTTGTTGGGGAAGGTGAGATTAATCTTGTTACAGATACAATAAACGCCTTTGTTCATGCCACGTATTTAGGTATTCCAGAAATTCCTATCACCATCACGGGCTCTATAGACGACCCAAAATATGAAGTAAAAGTTATGACAGCAGTTTCAAAGACCATAGGAAATATTGGAATAGGTATTTTAAGAGTATTTTCCAGCGTGATTTCACAGCCTTTTAGATTAATTATGCCCAGCAATTAACTTGCAATTTTTGTATAAATTGTTATTTCTTAAGAAAAAAATTATAATATGAGGATACTATGAAACTTAACAAATTAATTCGTCTATTCGCTGTAGTTTTAGCTTTATCTGTTTTTAGTACTTTTGCTATGCCGGATGATGCTGATGCCAGACGTTTTGGCGGCGGTCGCTCCATTGGCAGAACAACCACTGTCAGACCTTCAGCTCCTGCCGGCGTGACCTCAAATCAACAACATTTTCAACAGCAGCAACGCTCTGCCGTCAATAATAATGCCGGCGCTGCAACTATGAATAGAACGGGCATGTTTGGCGGTCTCTTTGGCGGATTACTGGCTGGCACGCTTCTTGGATCCCTGCTCATGGGCGGAGGCCTTGGCGGCGGCGGAGGTTTGTTAGACCTTATTATTATTGGTCTTATCGTTTATTTTGGTATCAAATTTTTCAAAAACCGTAAGCAAAACAGCAATAAACAATCTTATTATTCACAAAATTCTCAGAATGAGAATTACAACCAGTCAAATACACAAAATTATCAGGCTGGAAGCAATTCTGCCTGGGATAATTTGCGTTCAGAAAATAGAGCTCCCTATACCTCAACAGGTACATTCAATACTGAAGAATTTTTAGATGGTGCCAAGAAACTTTATGTTCGTATGCAGGAATCCTGGGATATGCGTGATATTGAAGATATCAAGCAATTTACTTCACCCATTATGCATAAGGATATTGAAGAACAGTTCAAAGAAGATCCAAATCCTTCCAAAACAGAAATTATCCTGATTAATGCCAGTGTGCTGGAAGTGAAACAAGAAGGCGATTACGAACAAGTTGCCGTACTTTTCGATGTGATGATGAAAGAAGCAGAAAATCCAAACAACGAGCAAGTAAGAGAAATTTGGAACTTCTCACGCAATAAAGCAAAAGACGGAAATTGGATACTGGACGGTATTCAAAACGCATAAAACCATTTTCAAACATACGTGAAAAAGGCAGATTAATCTGCCTTTTTTTGTACTATAATTATTGCATTTATCCTCTATTCATTGTAAAAAATATGCAGAAATTATTGAGGAATACCTATGAATAACAAAGCTATTGGACTTTTTGATTCCGGCGTTGGGGGGCTCACTGTTTTGAAAGCCCTTATGCAAATTCTACCAAATGAAAATTACATATATTTAGGCGATACTGCCCGTCTTCCTTACGGCACAAAAAGTAAAGAAACCATTATCCGCTATGCTCTGCAATGCACTGAAAAGCTTATGGAAAATGATTTGAAAATGCTGATTGTTGCCTGCAATACAGTCAGTTCCGTGGCACTTCCTGCTATCAAAGAAAAATATCCTGATGTGGAGATTATCGGCGTTGTGGAACCCGGTGCAGAAGCAGCCTGCAATGCTACAAAAAATAATCATATTGCTGTCCTTGGCACACAGTCAACTATTCAGGGCAAAGCCTATGATAAGGCAATTTTAGCTATCAATCCCAAAGCTACCGTCACGGGCAAAGCCTGTCCTCTTTTTGTGGGCATGGCAGAAGAAGGGATTTCCCAAGGTTTTCTTGCCGAAGAAATGGCAAAACACTATTTAAACGATATTTTAAAGCAAGAAAATAAACCTGATACCTTTGTCCTGGGTTGTACCCATTTTCCCCTTTTAAAGGATGCTATTCAAAATGTCGTGGGAAAGGATATTCAATTGGTGGATTCAGCCCAAACAACAGCCAAAAAAGTTTTTGCCAGCCTGCAGACAACCAATTCTCTGGCAGAAAATACCAGTCCATTTATGCATTTTCTCACCACAGACGATGTGGCAAAATTTAAAGCCGTGGGCGAACCATTTTTAGGTATTTCTCTTGATAAAAGCCATGTAGAATTAGTGGATTTATAATGCCAAGACTTCGCCTTACCCTTGCTTATGTTGGAACAAATTATAATGGCTGGCAGCGCCAAATCCAAAACGGCGTTGAGCTTCCTACTGTCCAAGGGCTTGTAGAAAAGGAAATTTCCCGCATTTGCAATACTAAAATCCACTTGCAGGGCTCAGGCAGAACAGACAGCGGCGTCCATGCGGATTGTCAGGTTGCTCACTGTGATATTCCAGAAGACAAAACAAAACTCAACTGGCAGCTGGCACTCAATACTGCCCTGCCTCCTGATATTCGTATTAGAAACTTTGCCCTTGTTTCTGATACTTTCCACGCGCTCTTTGATGTGGAAAAGAAAGCCTATACGTACAGCCTGTGGCTGAATAGAGATTTTGTTCCCCCTAAACTCTATCCTTTTACCTGGGTCTGCGGAGAACTTGATTTAAAGGCTGTTGATGCAGCAATTCCCTATCTTCAGGGCGAGCATGATTTTTCCTTTGTGCAAAATCAGGGAACAGAACTTCATTCCACAGTTCGCACTCTTTATGAAATCAAGCGTTCCAATTTTGAAGAACAAATCAAAAATGATCCTAACAATTTTGAACTGAAAATCACCTTTATTGCCAATGGTTTTCTAAAGCAAATGGTCAGAAATTTAATTGGACTGCTCGTTGCCTGCGGAAAAGGAAAAATTGCAGCTCAAAATATTCCAGACCTGATCAATGGAAAAGACAGAAAGAAATCTCCGCCCACAGCGCCGCCGCAAGGGCTGACAATGTCCCAAATTTGGTATAACAATGCAGAATAACAAATATATTTGCACAGAATTGGATGCGGGTAAGCGTCTTGATTATATCCTGAAATCTGTTTTTTCAGAATACAGCATACGCATGGTTAAACGACTTTGCGAACAAAATGCTGTTTCTGTGAATGGAAAAACTCAAAAGGCAAGTTATAAAGTAAAATCCCATGATATTCTCACTGTTCTTGAACCAAAAAAAACAACGGACAATCAAGAACTCCATGTTATTACTGAAAATGAGGATTTTTTCCTTTATGAGAAAGAACCATTTTTTCACAGCGAACATCAGGCAGGGAAAAATACTCTTTCATGTGAATTTCTTGTTCATACGAAGATCAGCACTGACTATATTCTGCTTAATCGTCTTGATTTTGCTACATCTGGGATTTTAGCTTTTGCAAAAAATCAAGCTGCTGCAATACGCTGGAAAACTTGGCAAAAAGAGCAAAAAATCGAAAAAAAATATTTTGCTCTTGTGGAAGGAAAAATTACTCAAAATTACAGTATAAAAAATAAAATTATCACAGACACTTATAAAAATGTAAAAGTAACGGAGGAACTTGGCGACAGAATTACGCAAGTGCGTGCTTTGGGCACAGGCGATGCATGCTCTCTTGTGGATTGTACTATTTATCAAGGCGTTAGACACCAAATCCGTGCCCATTTATCTTATTTAGGCTATCCCCTTGTAGGTGATACAAAATACGGTGCAAAAACAAATGATTTTACAGTGTTACAAAGCATACAGCCACTAATCCCAAAAGAGCCTCCAGCAAAAGCTGCGCCCTCAATCCCTTGTGGACTTGACAAATATAACAAACAAGGTGAAACATTTTGTTTACATCATTACGAACTCACATGCCCGGAATTTTCAGTTTTTGTTATGCCGCCTTATTTTAATAGTCTCACAAACCCATTACAAAACACAATATCAGCAAATATATTAGCCTCTTATTATGAAGAATAAATCCTATTTTCAAAAAATGAAAGGACAGGAGAAATGCCCTACTCGAAAAATCTATTTTTCAGAAATGCTGATTTCCTGCATTGGCTGTTTCTTTGTAATTATGCTGATTTCTGTTATTGATAAATTTTCCCATGAATTTCTTACCAATCAGCCGCTTTTTGTTGCCCCGGTTGGCGCAAGTGCGGTTATGATTTTTGGCATTCCCACCAGTCCCTATGCCCAGCCCCGCAATGTGATTGGCGGACATTTCTTTTCGGCTCTTTGCGGTGTTTTTGCCTACTCAGTTTTTCCTGATACGGTTATTTTTGCGGGAGCCCTTGCCGTTGGACTTGCCATGGCTGTTATGTATACCACCCAGACTGTTCATCCCCCCGGAGGAGCAACTGCCCTTTTAGCCATTATCGGCGGAGAACAAATCACCCATTTAGGCTTTGCCTATGCCTTTGTGCCTTGTCTCAGCAACGCCATTATTCTTGTTACCTGCGGCGTGCTTGTCAACAATCTTTCGAAGAAACGTTCTTATCCCAGATTTTGGTAACATGTTTTTGGTAAATAATTTACCGCAAAAAAGTCCCTTTTATCAGCTTTTGCCAATAAAAGGGACTTTTTCTTATCTGTTATAAAATCTTAGTAGCCTAAAATTTTTAAAGTGGTTTGCATAATTTCAAGTTCTTCGTTGGTAGGAACAACAAGAGCTTTAATCTTGCTTCCGGCTTTGGTAATTTCACGAGGTTCACCGGAACGAACTTTATTCTTTTCTTCATCAAGTTCCAAACCAAAGTTTTCAAAAGCTTTGCAGATAGGTGCACGGTTGATAGGTGAATTTTCACCAATACCGCCGGTGAATAAAATACCGTCAACTTTGCCGCCAAGAACTGCAAGGTAAGCACCAATGTATTTAATAACGCGATAGTTGAAGATATTATTAGCTAAAATAGCGTTTTCATCGCCTTTTTCGCACATGCTTTCAACGTCACGCATATCATTGCTGCCAGTAAGAGCTTTAAGACCTGATTTCTTATTCAAAATATCAGACATATCACTTGGGCTGATACCTTCTTGTTCCATAAGGAAAAGCGGCAAGGAAGCGTCGATATCACCGCAGCGGGTTCCCATCAAAAGGCCTTCAAGAGGAGTAAGTCCCATGGTTGTATCAATGCATTTACCGTCTTTAATTGCGGTAATGGAGCAGCCATTGCCAAGGTGGCAGCAAACACCGGTGAAATTATCTTTACCAAGGAATTTTGCAGCGGTTTTAGAAACATATTTATGAGAAATACCGTGGAAGCCATAACGGCGCAAAGAATATTTTTTGCTGTATTCTTGAGGAATTGCATAGGTGTATGCATAATTTGGCATGGTTGTATGGAAGCCGGTATCAAAAACAGCAACAGCAGGAACGCCTGGCAAAATTTCTTCAATAACTTCAATACAAGCAAGGTTGCCTGGGTTGTGCAATGGGCCAAGCGGAATATAATCACGGATAACTTGTTTTACGGTTGCATCAACTTTTACTTCAGCGTAATTTGGGCCGCCCATAAGTACACGGTGACCGGAAGCAACAATAGAATCAAAGTTTGGCAAAATACCCATATCCACAATACGTTTCATCATATCACGGATACCATCACCATGGTTTTTATAAACAACATCAAAAGCTTGTTTATCTTCTTTATCTGTATCTGGATTGATTTTGAAAATAATTCTGCCATTATCACTGCCAATTCTTTCAGCTAAAACAGCGAGAATTGGTTTTTCATTATCACAGGAAAGAATTTGTGTTTTAAAGGAAGAACTGCCTGCATTAATAACTAAAACATATTTACCTTTAAGTTCTGTGCTAACTGGTGCCATGATTTTCTCCTTATCATAACCAATTAAAATTTAGTGTGTTGTTTCTTGTAAACTTTCAAATTATATTTGTCAAGTTATACAGAATAAAATCTGATTTGGCACAGTTTATGCTTAATATGCAGTAAGCAAAATTGAGGGAAAATTTTGCCGAACAGTTGATTTTATTTTAAATTGGAGAATCTATTATGATTCAAGGATTATATACAAGTGCAACAGGTATGATGAGCCACTCAACAAGTATGAACGTTGTGGGACAAAATCTTGCAAACCAAAACACGGTGGGATTTAAAGAGCAGCTTTGGTTGATTGGCGATTTAATGAGTGATCTTTATCCGGCCGGCGCAGCCTATGAGTTGGAAGTAAAGCAAGTTGGTGTTGGTTCTCATATAAGTGATGTTCGTACAAATTTCAAACCCGGAGCTTTTGAACCCGGAAGCGCGGAAACAGATTTAGCTATTTCCGGCAAGGGATTTTTCCAGGTTACTCTGGGTGATGAAGTCTATTATACCAGAGCAGGAAACTTCCGTTTTGATGAAAATGGCTTTTTAAAGGCTCCAACAGGCCATAACCTTATGGGCTATCCCATTGATCAAAATGGTACGGTTTCCAAGACACTGCAGCCTATTCAAATTAATACCAACAGTGAAACGCTTTCCAGTGACCCGCCCAAAGCCACAACCAGTATCAATGCGTCCGTAAACCTTTTTAATAAGCAAAATGTTTATGAAGACGATGATAACCCATATTTTTCCATGATACAAAACTGGAATGCAGACAATGAGCCTCCTCTTGACAGCAGGGTTGAGTCTATTCCATTACAATACTATGATGCCAATGGCGTACGCCAAAGTGTAAATCTTTATCTTGACCCTGTCACAGCAAAGAACGGCGAACAGGTTTACGAATATATTATTGCCATGGATCCAAGTATGGATGCTCGTGCAGAATATGCCGGAACGAAGAGTGCAGGACTCTTGATGTCAGGAACAATGACATTCTCCAGTGCCGGGGAACTCATGAATATGAATGCATTTACCCCTAATGGCGAGGACTTGACTGACCTCAATAACTGGACACTGGCAAATCTTCAAGACGGCGTGCCAACTATCACGTTGCAGCAAGAAGGCTTACCCGCCCAAAGCATTTCCTTGAATCTTGGCATGAAGAGCAATAATAATGGTTGGACAAACGGGCAGAATGAAGGCGTAAATGGCCTTACAGCAGCAGAAATCGGCGACAGCTTCAGCGGTTTGCCCGGCATGACAGATCCGGAATTTAATTCTAATGCCACAACTGCACTTCGCACCAATGCTTCACTCAAGAACCTCAGTCAGGACGGTTATACCAAGGGTGAACTGCAAAATATGTTCATTGATGAAAACGGTATTGTGCAGCTTTCCTATACCAATGGACAAAGCCATGATTTATACCAAATTCCACTTGCCCGTTTCACCAGTGAAGATGGCTTATACCGAGCCGGCAATAACCTTTATCAACATGCACGTGAAGCTGGAGATGTTGAATTTGGCACAGCCGGAGAAGAAAACTACGGCGATATTATTTCCCAAACTCTTGAAAACTCAAACGTTGATATGGCAAGAGAAATGTCAAATATGATTGTTCTGCAGCGTGGTTTCCAATCCAACAGCAAGAGCCTGCAAACAGTTGATACTATGCTGCAAAGAGCATTAGAGCTTAAGAGAAACTAAAAGATATCGCTCGGTCAAGCGTCCTGCTCGACACTCGCTCTCGCTCACGAAAGCGTGGTTTTCGTTTCGCTCGCGCTGCGAGGCTTACCACTTCCTGTGGAAAAAAAATCTAAACCATATGAATAACGTTCATAAAAACCGTTATGCGTTCATACTCATAACGGTTTTAACTTTAAAGAGGAAATAATTTCCTCCACATTCTTTTTTCTTGCTCTTCACGTAACTTCGCTTTATACTTAATCCCAGAAAAAATAACATGGATATTTATGGAACAATTACTTTTAAAATTAGCCAGACAGCTCGACAGTCTGGATGAAGCTTCCTTAGACAGTTTATGGGAAAAATATGCCCAGATTGTTAACAATTTTGAGCCAACAACCCGCTGGGAAGAAGCTGTGCTTGTGCTTTCCTTTATTCAAGCCAAAAGTTGGAAAAATCAGCTTTTTAATACACAATGGGCAATGCGCTCAAAACTTTCTGCCCTCATTGATATTGACGAAACGGGCACAAACCTTGAATTTGAGGGCATGGTCAAAGAATTAAAACGAAAAGATAAAACACCCAAAAAAGCAACAGTTTTACAATTTGATCCTAAAGCGTAAAAAGATACAAAAAAAGAGCAAATATTTGCTCTTTTTTTGTATTATCATTGCTCTGTTCTAGTATCAGGTTGATGAACAAATAAATTTTAACTTATTGAACAAATATTTATTTCTTTCACATAACTTCTTGTTTTTATAAAATAAAAACAAGCGATGTGGGTGGGTATGGGGGAGCTTTAGTCGTTGTGACGCAGGAAACTACGAATAAAGACAGCAGAGCTAATCATTTCCCCCATAAAAAGAAAATTTTATAATTATATCTGGCTGTTATGAAATAAACCTAAAAGACGAACAAAGTAACTATCATTATATCTTATAATGCTTTTGCCATTTCCTTGGCTTTATTATAATCAAATTTACCAGAACCAAGTAAGGGGGCTTGCTTTACGCAAATAATCTTCTTTGGTGTCCACAGAGCAGAAACACCTTTTGTTGCAAAATAGGTTGCAATATCATTGGTCGTCACATTTTGCTTTTCGATAATAAGCACAAGCTGTTCACCCTTCTTGGAATCAGGAATGGCAACAATGCCAAGGGGAACATCGGGCCACAGTTCTGATAACGCCATTTCAATAGCCACAAGAGAAACCATTTCCCCGCCAAGCTTGGCAAAACGTTTAGCCCGACCTTTGATATAAATAAAACCGTACTTATCAACTTCAACAATATCGCCGGTATCATACCAGCCCTCTAAAATGTCTCCGCCAATTTCAACACTTGGCGTTTCCAGCACGCCCTTATTGCTTGGACGCATATACCCGAGCATAACGTTATTTCCTTTGACGCACAAGGAACCGCCTTCATTAATGCCTTCAACTTTCTTCAATTTATATTGAAGCCCCGGCAAAAGTCTGCCCACACTGCCCCTGACAGCATTCGCATCCGTATTAACAGCAAGAACTGGAGAAGTTTCCGTTGCCCCATAGCCCTCTTTAATTTCAACGCCAAATTTGTCTCGCCATGTTTGGTACGTTGTCTCACGCAATTTTTCTGCTCCTTCAATCACTAAACGAGCATTGCAAAAATCATAGGGGCGGCCATAACGGGCATAGCCAGCTAAAAAGGTATCTGTTCCGCAAATAACTGTGGATTGGCTTTCATAAAAGAGTTTTGGCACAATGCGAAAATGAAGGGGTGAAGGATAGAAAAAGACTTTCATTCCGCTGGTCAAAGGTAAAACTGTGCCAACGCCAAGGCCAAAAACATGGAAGAGCGGCAGACAGTTGAAAAGCCTGTCTCCAGAATTGACTGATAACACAGTCAAACATTGCTCTTTATTATAGAGTACGTTTTTATGGCTGATAAAAACAGATTTTGGCAAGCCTTCAGTGCCGGAGGTAAAGAGAATAGCAACGGGGTCAGCGGCAGGCGTTTTGGGAACGCGGCAAAAGACTGCGGCAAGAACTCCGGAGATTTTATCTGCAAGTTTTATCCGTTTTGCAACATCTTCCAGATAAATAATCTTCATGCCTGCATCTAAAAGAGCTTTTTCTAAAGGCTCAAGCTCGCCAAGTTTAATAAATTTACGAGAAGAAATAACAACTTTTAAATCCAGAGTTTGGCAAGCTCCAACCATGGAATACGCACCTGCCGTGAAATTGATCATCACAGGAACTTTTCCGGTAAGATGAAAACCTAAAAAGGTCACAATACCTGCCAGAGAACTGGGAAGCATGAAGCCAAGGAGACGTTCATTTTTCGTCAGCCTAGCGAGCGCACGTCCAAGGACATTCGCTTTTAATAAAATAGTTTTATAATCAACGCATTTTCTGTCTTGATCTTCGGCAATAATATATTTTTTGCCATGCACTTTCATGGCTTCCACAAAAGCCTGAGCAAAGTTCATGTCTGTATTGGTGGATTCCACAAGAAGATTACTCATAATATCATACAATTTTATGGCATTCAATTTTCTCCATTCTTTATTGCTGACAGCATGATCTTTTTCAAGGGTATAAGAAGGCAAAACAGTGAGCACAATTTGAGGAAAATAACGCAATAATTGTTTATGCCGATAATAGGAAAATATTGAATAGGCAGCACCATCAATCCGCACAGGCACAATTTGAGCCTGAGCCTTTTCAGCAATAATGGCTGTTGCCTCAAGAATTTTCATATAATGCTTATCCTGCATAAAGGACTTTTCATGAAAAACCATACAATGTTCATGTTTTTCAAGTGCCTTTACAAGCTTTAACGTCGAAATGGGAGAATTAAAATCTGCTTCCAAAACTTTGGAACAAGATAAAAATGGACGTATCCACCATTTTTTGCGAATTTTACTGTCAATAGCAACAGTAATTGTTTTATTCAAAAAACAGGAAAGAAGAAGCGGATCAAGCAAAGAACCACAATTGGTAACAAGCAAAACCCTGTCCCCGGCCTTTGTATAATGTTCAATATCAACAACTTGAACCCTGAAAAATATTTTCAATAAAAAACGAATGAAGAAACGCAACACTATTCCCCTTCTCTATTGAATATGCGCATAAAAAGCTTTTGCCATATCTTGAGCGAGTAAATACAATAATTCCCCATATCCGTTCACAAAACCTGAATAATTATTCTCAACGGAAATTTTCTTGTAAAAACTTGCCTGTAAAATTTTTACGCCATTCTTTTGCAGCGTCCAAAAGGCATCAAGTTCCAAATATTCATCCACATTTCCTTCAAAACGGCTAATATCAAGCTGAATGGTATAATCCGGGTGCATGCCAAGCTTGAGTGGTACAGCAACCCCATTGAGCTCGGTAAGATTATTGGTCAGCGCATCAGATAAAACCCTGCTGATGGCTTTATCCAGATTTTCACCCCAGCGATGCCGTTCATCTATATGAATTTTTGAGCCTTTTTCACGAAGCACAATCTGTGGTCTGTTCAGATAAGAAGGAATATTAATATGCATAATCGCAAAAATAGGACCAGAACCTATTTGCACTTTATTTTGATATTGTTCGGAATATGTTTCTGGAATATCAATAACATATACATTGGTTGGCAATGAAATATGGCTGCAGGAACAAAGAAATAAAAATAAGGTACAAAGAAAATATTTTTTCATTATTTTGCCTTTCCAAAAATTAATGCATCTGGTTGATTTTCAAGTAATTCTGCTAAATGTGAAATAGAATTGGCTGCATCCTTCAAAGCTTGCAGCGTAAGGAAAAATTCCTGCATAACAGCAGAATCATCCTGAGTTGCTCTTGAGCCGTTTCTTGCAAAAGTATTCAAATGCTGCAAAATGGAAGGAATTTTTTCTTTAATCGCAAGAGCAATATTTTTATATTCTTTTATTGTATTTTGAGCATCATTTTCAACATGCTGCATACCAAGAAGAGCACTGTTTAAATTCCTGTTGATTTCCGGCAAATCAATTTCTGCAAGAGCATGATTAAGATTTTCCAGTAAATGCAGTAATTCCACACTTATTTCATGGAAAGGAACCCCCTGAAAATTCGATAAAATACTGTCAAAAACACTGGGCAAAGTAGGAATTTGGATCATATCATCATATTTTTGCTTTTGCGCTTCTCTCAAAGGCTCAGGATTTTCAATCATAATAAGTTCAATCACAAGCTGCCCTGTAATAAGGCTTGCTGTGGTCAGCTTTGCTCTCAGCCCTCTGCTGATAAGCCCGCTCATGTACTCTTCATCCTGAACATGGGACAGAAAATTATGATCTTCGTTGAGAGAATCAATTCCACCGGATTTTTCATCTAATTCAATAATAACAACTGTATCAAAACTATCTTTTTTAGAATTGGGCACAATATAAATAGAACGAACTTTCCCCACAGAAACACCATTGAAAAATACAGGGGAATCAATATTGAGGCCACGCAAAGAAGAGTCAAAAAACAGGGCAAAACCTGTTTGCTGTCTATTAAAATTTCCATAGCCTAAAAGGAAAAAGGCTAATGAAACAAGGAAAATAGAGCCAAAAACAAAAGCTCCGATAATTGTTTTATTTTTAAACACAATACACTCTTCTTGTTTAACTTTTCTCTTTTATACACGAAAAAAAGCAGTGTGTCGATAGTTGACCTAATCTGCTTCTCGTTTTAAAAACTTTTGCACAACCAAAGGCCCATGCGCAAGCAGTTCTTTGGGATTCCCCTGCGCCAGCATAGTTTTTGTCTTTGCATCAAGCCAAATGGCATTATCTGCAACCGCAAAAATACTGGCAAGTTCATGGGTGACAATTAAAATTGTCATGTCTAAACTGTCACGAAGCTGCAAAATAAGCTCATCAAGCCTTGCAGAACTCACGGGGTCAAGACCTGCGGAAGGTTCATCCAAAAAAACAAAACGAGGATCAAGCGCAAGTGCCCTTGCAATCCCTGCCCGTTTTCGCATACCGCCGCTGATTTCTGAAGGATAATAATTTTCAAAGCCGGAAAGCCCTACCTGCGAGAGTTTATAACGAGCTATCTCTTTGATTTGTTTTGTATTTAATGTAGTAAACTGCTCTAAGGGAATGGCAATATTTTCTGCCAGGGTTCGGGAAGTCCATAAAGCTCCCCCTTGAAACATCACGCCAATAGAACGCAAAATATCCTGCTGAGCTTTTTCATTTTTCCAAAAATCAACGCCCTGAAAAAGCACTTGCCCCTTACTGGGCTCAAGCAACCCCATCAGCACCCGTAGCAAAGAACTTTTTCCGCAGCCACTGCCCCCCATAATGATAAAAATCTCTTTTTCATTCACAGAAAACGTTAAATTTTCCTGAATGAGTTTCGTGCCATAGGCGACGGTAAGATTTTTTACATCAATCATAGGGAGTTGCATACTTTTTCCTATAAATTAAAGCCACTCAAGATAATGGTTACTATGGACGTTGAAACAATAATGCCGATAATCGAATGCACAACAGCCAGGGTGGTTGCGCGTCCTACCGCCTCAGCGTCACGCCCGCTTATTATCCCCTGATAACAGCCAGAAAGCGCAATAAGTATTCCAAAAATGAAAGCATGGAATAAACCTATAAAAATATGATGCATATGCGTAAACATCTGCACATTATCCAAAAATGAATAAAATGAAATATCCCAGCCTAAAGCAATAACAGCATATCCGCCTAAAATTCCCATAAAATCAGCATACACTGTCAAAAAAGGCATCATCAGCGTAAGAGCCAGAAAACGCGGCAAAACAAGAAATTCAACAGGATTGATACCAAAAGTTTTCAGCGCGTCCACTTCCTCATTCACCTGCATGCTGCCAATGGTTGCCGCATAACTTGCGCCAATACGCCCCGCAATAACAATACTGGTCAGCACGGGACTCATTACCCGCACCATGGAAACAGTAATCAGGGAAGAAACATACACTTCAGCCCCAAGCACCTGTAATTGAACGGCACTGACAAAAGCAAGAATAAGTCCCAGCAAAACACTGACAAGAGAAATAATAGGCAGGGAAGATGCCCCGGCATTATAAATTTCCTGCCAGACATCTTTTGCGCTGATTGTTGCCTTACCTGCAAAAAATTTGAGCATGGCAAGGCTTATTTCTCCCACAAAATCCATGGCTGCAAGGACTTGCTGAACTTTTTTTTCTATCCATAAACCCAGAATATGGAAAATATTTTTATTGGATTTTTGTTTTATATCTATGGAAGCTGCATAGCTTACAGCAAGAAGTTCCTGCATTTGCTGCGGCAAATAAGAAATATCAACAGAAATAGATTTCTTTTGCGCTTCCTCTCTCAATTGACAGAAAAAAGATAATAAAAAAGAACCCCAAAGCACTTTTTGGCTGGGAAATGCTTTATAATTTAATTGGATTTTTTCAAGTTTTTGTGAACGTATTGCTTTAATAATTTCTTTTTGTCTGCGTGATAATGTGCGGGCTGTAGCATGAGAAATATTTTTTAATGTCCAATCCCCTCTTGCCCGTATATCCAAAATCGAGCCATGTATGGAATAAGATAATAAAACCAGCATGCCAACTACCCAATATCATAGACTAAGAAACACTATGTGTTTTTGCAATTTTATTGGCTAAATTTGTGGTTGAATAGCCTTGAATGAGCGGCAGGGAAAATACTTTTCCGCCATTATTTTGCACAATATCCTTGCCTACAATCTTGTCGATATTCCAATCGCCGCCCTTGACCAAAATATCAGGCACAAAATCCTCAATCAAGGCAAGGGGCGTATCTTCATTAAAAGGAACAACAATATCTACACTTTCTAAATGCGCGAGCACGAAAGCCCTTGCTTCATAGGTATTAAAAGGGCGGTCATCGCCCTTTCCCTGATTTCTCACTGATTCATCACTGTTTAATCCCAGTACAAGAATATCGCCCAAGGCCTTTGCCCGCGCGAGTAAATCCACATGCCCCGGATGAATAATATCAAAACAGCCATTGGTAAAAACTATTTTCTTGCCTTGTTCTTTATAGCCAAGAATACGTTTTTTCGCTGTTTCTCTATCGCACATTTTAGGATGAATAAGCATATAATACCTTTTATTTCAATTAGATAAGTTTCATATGATCACGAACAATGCGCATGGTTTCTTCTGCATTTTTCCGCGCGTTTTCATTGCCTGCTGCAAGAATATCCTGAATATAATCCTTAGTAATGCCTGCTCTTCTTTCATGGATTGGCGCCAAAAAGTTTTCCAGTCCCTGCATAAAGATTTTCTTACATTCCACACAGCCAAAAGTTGCATGAGTGCAGCCTTCACGGATTTCCTTTTGCGTTTCCGCATCAGTCAATAAAAGATGATAAGGAAATAAATTACATACATCAGGATTGCCGGGGTCGCTCTTACGTAAACGAGCTGGGTCGGTAAACATGGATTTTACTTTTGGAGCGATTGTTTCCATGGTATCACTTAAGAAAATACCATTGCCATAGCTTTTGCTCATTTTCCGTCCGTCAAGTCCCGGGCATTTTGCAGCAGGAGTTAATTTTGCCTGAGGTTCCGGGAAGGTATCACCATATAAATAGTTGAAACGACGGGCAATTTCACGGGTCAACTCCATATGAGGCAGCTGGTCTTGCCCTACAGGCACCCAGCTTGGACGGTAAATAAGAATATCAGAAGCCATAAGCACAGGATAGCCTAAAAAGCCATAGTTACCAAGGTCTTTAGTGGTAATTTCCTGCTGCTGTTCCTTATAGGTGGGATTGCGTTCAAGCCAGCTGTTCGGCGTAATCATGGAAAGCAGTAAATGCAGTTCAGCATGCTGTTTGATTTGAGATTGACGGAAAATAGTACATTTATTGGGGTCAAGTCCAACGCTCAGCCAATCCATAACCATTTCATCCACAAATTCATTCACGCGGGATGTGTCGGCATAATCACTGGTAAGCGCATGCCAATCAGCCACAAAGAAAAATGCTTTATTGTCTTCCTGCATTTCAACAAAGTTTTTGAGAGCTCCAAAATAATGCCCAATATGCAAAGGCCCTGTGGGACGCATACCAGAAACTGTGCAAGAGCCTTTAATTACCTGTTCGCTCATGATTATCTCCTAGTTTAAACCAAATATAGTAAAAATTAAATATGCTGTAATCCGAATAAAGGGCATAATAACATAACTAAAAAGCCCTGTAAAAATAAGCGCCATGAGGATCAGCATGCCATAGCGCTCCACTTCTGCAAAACGCACAGCCATGTTATAGGGCAAAATTCCCATAAGTAGCTTACTGCCGTCAAGCGGAGGCACAGGCACAAGATTAATCCACATAAGCCCAATATTTGCCCAAATTCCCACAGCACACATATTCACAATAAAATCAACACTTGTGCCTAAACTCATTAAAGTTTCAGCCGGCAAAAAGGTCAACAATTTCAATAAGACAGCAAAAAACATTGCCAAAAGGAAATTGGTCAGAGGCCCTGCCGCAGAAACAAGCATCATATCCCCGCGGATATTTTTAAAATAACGAGGATTGACCGGCACAGGCTTTGCCCAGCCAAAAACAAAGGGACTGAAAACTGCGGTAAAAATAAAGACAATGAGTCCCATGGGGTCAATATGAGGCAAAGGATTTAAGGTAATCCTGCCCATCATCATAGCTGTGGGGTCACCCTTTTTGTAGGCAACATAGCCATGAGCCACTTCATGCAAGATAATTCCAAGTAAAACCGGAATAAAGGAATAGGACAATTTTTGTAATGCCATTGCTAAATCAAACGTATTCATAGCAAGTATATATACGTTATAATTTTAAATACCTCAAGAAAAAAGCCACAAAAAAAGAGGGAAAAAATTCCCTCTTACTCCCTCAATCCTTGCGTTTTTTCCACAATAAAATTTTATAATTTTGTACGCACACTGGGCGCGAGTACTGGCGGTATTTTCTCTTCTTCCGGAATTTCATCCAAAAGGGGCTGGATTTCATTATAAATGGGCACTGTTCCATTTCCTGAAGCAATAATTTCATAGGAACCGGTATAGAGCAGGCGGCAATTAAACCGCACAGAACGATCTGTTATGGTATAGGTACCTGTCATCACAAGTTCAATATTCAAAGCAGTTTTGAATAATTTGTGCTGTTCACGGGATAAAAGAAATTCCCCTTTTCGTGGTGTAATTTCAATATCGGTTGCGCGTCTGATTTCAAAAACACGATAGCCTTTTTCTTTGAGTTTATTGGCAACTTCTTCTGCCATTTGCCGCGCAAGCGTATTGGTTTTATCAAAATTATCAATATTAACAGGCACTGTGATTACAATGCGCAAATCTCTTCTTGAATATTCCTCGCCTAAAAGTTCAAGAAGCTGTTGGTCCATGCTGTAGACAATATCAGTGGCAGCCGCCGGAACATAGCCCGTTCCAAGCAAGGTACTCAATGCTCGGTTCATGGCAGAACTAAAATCACTGGCAGCCGCTGTGATAGGAATTAACATGGTCAATAAAAGAAGTATTAAGATAGCAATTTTTTTCATACTATTTCCTGATTCCTATTCAATATCAGCGCATAGCCCGAATGGTTCGTTCAAGCGCTTCCATTTCGCTTTTCAGGCGTAAAATAACAGGCTCGGTTCTGGCTGAAGAAAGCGCGTTGGAGTAATACTGATAAGCAAGTTCATAGCGTTCAGCATTTCTGTTTTCTACGGCAAGGCGCCAATTGCTTATGGTAAAAGGTGATTCTTCAACATAAGAATAAGACGTTGAACAAGCACATAACAAGAAACATACAGCAAGCAATACTTTTTTCATCTTACTCACCTGGTACTACATGAATCATGGCACGGGTTGTTTCAGGGAATAATGGTCTGGGTGGTTTTGGTTTAATTCTTTCCTTAGTCATTCTGCCAACTAATGGCGTTACAGGCAAAACAGTTTGCGCTGTACGCAAAACCATTCCATCTGTACCGCGGATTAAACGGGCATTGACAAAAAGGTAATCTCTATCCCGATAAAACGTTCCTGTCACAATCGCAGCTTTATTTCTCTTTACAGAGGTTTTATACTTTTCATCACTGATGCCAAAAGCAAAACCGCCTTCATTCAGAATTAAATCCCTGTGGCTAAAGTCCCGAACTAAAAAACCACGCTGATTAAATTCATACATGGTTGCTTCACGTAAATATTGCCCAAAACTTGTTTCTGCACGCGGATTATCCTGAGGCGTAAAGCTTGTAATATACGCAACCATACCGCTTAAATTAGAGGGAGACCATGCTTCCAAAAGCTGAGAGGAAAGTTCCCGCACTTTTAAACGAAGTTCATGGGCATCAAGATATGCCTCACTGGGATTTTGTGATTTGCCTATACCAAGTTTTACTGAACGGGAATTACTCATATTGGGCACCATAATTACTTCTTTTTCATATAAATCATAGCTCCCGTAGTTACCCACAGTCAAAGGATCTTTATCAGAACTGCTTTCAGCAAAACAAGGGGATATATTCAAACTAAGAGCAGCAAAACTCAAAATGAATAATTTTTTAAACATAAAAACTCCGAACATGCTGTTGTCTTCATATAACTATAAACACTTTCGGAGTAATTTGCAAAAAGTTTAGGCTTGTTTTTTAAACTTTTTCTAGAGATTTTTTATTCAATAATATTAGATTGTTATTCATCCTGCATAGCAAAATCAACACGGATTTTATACAGCTTGGTAGCTGGTAAATTAAGGATTTCAACCCCTGTTTTTGCTGTTATATCCGCTATTGTCGCGCACATGCCGTCCCAGGAATCACCAATCAGTGTAAACCAGACATTATAGGCATGTTTACGCAAATAATTATGGGTAACACCTTTTTTGGCGTTCACTTCCCGTATAAAAAGTTCTAATTTATCCTCAGGCACTTTGGCAGCACAAAGCGTTGAAAGAAATCCTAATTTTTTGGATTGAAAATTTGCCCCCAGGCGGCGAATAATTTTTTCTTTCTTTAAATTCATTACCTTGGCAAAAGCTTCTTCCTCGCTCACGCCCACTTCATCCCCAATTACTTTGTAAGGGTGTGAAGATAAAGGAAAATTGCTTTGAATGATATCCAAAATTTTTTTATCAACAATATCTAACTGATAACTCATATTTTACTCACTTTTTCTTAGATTAACGGTTTTCCTCATTTTTGACAAGTCAAAAAAATACTTGCTTAGGAATTTATTTTGCAAGATACTAAGCCATTCCATTTGGGAGGAAACTATGCAACATACAGTTTATTGGATTGAAGGCGACGGCATTGGCGCTGATATTTGGAAAGCAGCTAAACCAGTGGCAGAAAAAGCTGTCAAATGCGCCTATAAAGGTCAGGAAGAAATTCTGTGGAAAGAACTTTTAGCCGGTGAGAAAGCCCATAAAGCCACAGGAGAATATTTACCCCAAAAAACCCTGGACACCCTGAAAACTGCCCATGTTGCAATTAAAGGCCCTCTTGCCACCCCTGTCGGCACCGGCATCAGAAGCCTTACCGTAACCCTGCGCCAAACCTTTGATTTATATGCCTGTATCAGACCTGTAAAGTGGTATAAGGGAATCATTGCTGCCGTGCGCCACCCTGAAAAAGTCAATATGACCATTTTTAGAGAAAATACGGAAGATGTGTATTCCGGAATTGAATTTGCCGCGGGCACCGACGAAGCAAAGAAACTTGTTAATTTCCTAAATCAAAACTTCAACAAAAATCTCAAAGAAGAATGCGCTGTCGGCATAAAACCAATGACTGAAAAGGGCTGTAAACGTCTTGTGCGCCGTGCCATTGAATATGCCATTAAAAACAATCTCCCCAGTGTTACCCTTGTGCATAAGGGAAATATTATGAAATTTACTGAGGGGGCTTTCCAAAAATGGGGCTATGAAGTGGCTGCAGAGGAATTTGCTGACCGCACAATTACGGAAAAAGAAATGCTTGCAAACGGCAATCCGGACAATAAAATCATTATTAAAGACAGAATTGCCGACGCCATGTTTCAGGAAGCTCTTATGCATCCTGACCAGTACAGTGTTATTGCCACTACAAATTTGAACGGCGATTATTTATCAGACGCCCTTGCTGCGCAAGTGGGCGGACTGGGCATGGCTCCCGGCGTCAATATGTCCGACACACTGGCAATTTTTGAAGCAACCCACGGCACTGCCCCAACCATTGCCGGAAAAGATATTGGCAATCCCTGTAGTCTACTCCTTTCTTTTGCCATGCTTTTGGAACATATTGGACTTGATAAAGCTGCACAGGCCATTCAGCAGGCCATTCAAAATTGTATTGACAAGAAAACAGTAACGAAAGATTTGGCAGAAGAAATTGAAAATGCAGAAGCTGTTTCCTGTTCTGCTTTTGGCAAGCTGCTGATGGATGAAATTGAACACATGCAGTTTTAAAAATTAAAACCTTATCTATTTATAAATAAAAACACTATGTTAGCATGGTGTTTTTATTTTTTTAAGGAAAAAGTCTTGCTCTTCATAGAAGAGTGATTAAAATATATCCGTGCTCAAAACAAATTAAAAATTTTTGGGCAAAAAAATATTGAGGTGCTCTTATGCCATTATTTGATTTTCAATGCCCCAAATGTCAGCATAAATTTGAGGAGTTAGTTTTTGGAGATGAAAAGGCAGTTTGTCCTAAATGCGGAGAAAAAGACATTGAAAGAATGGTAAGCGCGCCCAGTCCATTAAAAACAGGAGCTTTTCCTTTTAAAGTAGGCCCTGTTCACTCTCGTGTGGCTATGCAAAATTTAGCAAAGCCAGCTTGTAATGGAGCATGCTCTGCCTCTATTACAAATGAAAAATAAGGAGAATACATGAAAAAAATATTGTTGAATTCTTGTCTTGCTGTGCTTTTGACAGTAAGTCTCATTTCAGAAGCTTTTGCAGGAATTAACATTCCTTCCATCAGCCCTCTCGTCAAACAAGTTGGTTCTGCTGTTGTCAACATCAGCACAGAACGCATGGTTAAAAATCAATTTGGCGGCATGCTTCCGGGTATGCCTCGTGAATTCCAGGATTTTTTCGAACAATTTGGCCCATTTATGGGGCCTCAAGGCGGAGCTAAAGAACGCCTGCAAAGCGCTTTGGGGACTGGTTTTATTATTTCCAGTGACGGCTATATTGTTACCAACAACCACGTTGTGAAAAATGCTGATAAAATCTATGTAACCCTGTCAGAACAAAATAATAAGCAAGATAAAGTTGAAGCAAAGGTTATTGGTTCTGATGCGGAAACTGACCTTGCCCTTTTGAAAATTTCAGTCAAAAAAGATTTGCCGGCCATTAAATTCGGTGATTCTGACAAAATGGAAGTTGGTGACTGGGTTGTTGCCATTGGTAACCCCTTTGGCCTCAGCAACACCGTTACAACAGGTATTATCAGCGCAAAAGGCCGTGATATCCATGCAGGCCCCTATGATAACTTTTTACAGACAGACGCTTCCATTAACCCAGGCAACTCAGGCGGCCCGCTGCTCAATTTAGACGGCGAAGTTATTGGTATCAACACAGCCATTGCAGCCAGCGGACAAGGCATTGGCTTTGCTATCCCAAGCAAGCTTGCTTCCTCTATTATTGACCAACTCAAATCAGGTCAAAAAGTAAGCCGTGGCTGGATTGGCGTCACCATTCAAGACCTTGACGAAGTAACCGCAAAAGCTCTTGGCTTAAAAGATCAAAAAGGTGCGCTCATTGGCTCAGTAATGCCGAAAGAGCCAGCTGACAAGGCAGGACTCAAAGCAGGTGATATTGTTGTCAAAATTGGAGATACTCCTATCAGTAATGCCAGTGATTTAACCAAGGTTATTGCTTCTCATAAACCGAATGAAAAAGTACAAATTACTGCCATTCGCGACGGTAAAGAAAAACAATTCACTGTACAGCTTGGCGAAAGAAATCTCACCCAAACTGCAAGCAAGGATATCCAAAAAGGTTCAAGCTTAGGCGTTTCTTTGCGCGAGCTTACCAATCAGGACAGACAAAGTTTGAGATTGCCTCAAAATGTTCAAGGTATTCTGGTTACTGATGTAAAACAAAATGGTCTTGCTGCAAAAGCAGGTATTGCGCCTCAAGATATTATTATGGCTGCAAACCTGAAACCTGTAAAAACCATTAAGGAATTAACCACCATTCTTGAAAAAGAAAGCAAAGCCCGCGGCGCTATTATGCTGCAAGTCTATCGTCAGGGAAATTCCTTCATAATCAGTATCCCATTGGAAGAAGATAAATAACATATCATAATCATAAGCAAAAAAGCACTTCAAATGAAGTGCTTTTTTCGTTTAATACCACTGCTTAAATTCTCTCTCTAGAGCGTTTACGGTAAATCTTACGAATTTCTTGCAGGAGAAAAACTTTATCTCTGCTGTCCATTTCTCTAAGTCTCGTAAACTCGACATAAGAGAAACGACTTCGTCGCCTTCGGTGGCATCTCTGCTGTCCATTTGCGTAATTGCTCATTCCTCGCAAACGCAAACGACTTCGTCGCCTTCGGTGGCTGAAAAAGTTTCTTCCCCTGCACCCCTTTACAAAACTTTTTAAGCTTTATTATTAAAATTATTTGTAATTATTTTCGGAAATGCTCTAAAATGTAAATAAACATAAAAAAAGACCACCCGCTTTACGAATGGCCGTTATATGTATTAAAATTATTTACTCTCTTATTCATAGGCAAGGGCTGCTCTGACTAAATAGCCAGAACGCGTAAGCCCTAACTTATCTGCTTTTAAATCAATGGCAGCAAGAGCATATTTTGGAAAACTCACAGCAACTTTTACTGGTTTTTGGCTCACAACACTTACAAGAATACCATCTTTTAATACTCTTGTATGGTTTCCTCCCTCTTCAAGAGTAAAACCTGCTTAAAATAAAAGTTGAAGTTTTTTTCTCTTCATTACTCATTCCGGTTAAGAAGATTATTATATAAATTTTTATATACTATCAAGTATTTTTAAATAAAAATTTAAGTATTTTTTAATTATTAGTCACTGTTACGCGCCGTAAAATGCTTTGTACGCTTCTTTGGTATAATAGATATCTGCAACAGAAGAAAGTTCAAATGGACTGTGCATACCAATAAGTGATGGGCCAATGTCAATGGTATTCATACCATATACAGCCAGGAACAACGCAACAGTACCGCCGCCGCCATGGTCAACCTTGCCAAGGGCAGCCATTTGCCAGGGAATTTCCTTTTCAGCAAAAACATTTCTCAGCCAGGCAATATATTCCGGATGAGCATCATTTGCGCCGTATTTTCCGCCGGAGCCTGTAAATTTACAAATGGTTGGGCCATAACCAATGGTTGAAGAATTGAGTTTTTCATGAAGTTCCTGCCAATCAGGGTCAATGGCAGCATGCACATCAGCAGAAAGGGCTTTGCCTGCAAGCATCACTTGACGCATGGTTGCCTTTGGAGCCCATGCAGAAATTACATCCTGCATGCAATATTCAAGGAAACGGGAACTTGCACCCGTTGTGCCTTCTGAGCCAATTTCCTCTTTATCCCAAAGCATGATTGCGGTTGTATATTCAGGCTTTTCAACTTCCAAAAATGCATCAAGCGCAGTAAATACGCAAATTCTGTCGTCCTGGCCATAGCCGCCTACAAGTCCTTGATCCAAGCCCACAAAACGGGCATCACCAGCCGGAACAACCTGAATTTCAGCAGAGAGCAGATCTTCTTCAACAATGCCGTATTTCTTATTGAGAAGCTTAAGCACTTGCAATTTAATGGGGCTTTCCAGTTTTTCTTTGCCTTTTTTAGGAAAAGGAATATGCCCAATTACCAGATTTAATTTTTCCGCTTCAAAGGCTTTTGTCACTGTTTGTGCAACATGTTCTTTAGCAAGGTGAGGCAATAAATCAGAAATAGTAAAAACAGGATCTGAGGCTTTTTCCCCAATCACAATATTCACCGCTTCCCCGTCTTTCTTCACAACAACACCATGCAAAGCCAACGGACGGGCAAGCCACTGATATTTTAAAATTCCGCCATAATAATGGGTTTTTGCCTGAGCAATGCCAACGCTTTCAAGAAGCGGATGCTGCTTGAAGTCAAGACGAGGACTGTCGCAATGGGCAGTTACAAGCCGAAAGCCCTCGGATAAATTCTTTTTCCCTTTACGCACAGCAAAAAGAGATTTATTATGCAGTACGGCAACATATTTATCTTTCTTCAAATCATCGCCAAAACCGGCTTCCTGCAAACGCGCATACACAGCCTGCACACATTCGCGCTCTGTCTTGTTTTCAGAAATAAATTTAATATATTTCTTTGCATAATCATGCATAATTTTTTGTTGTTTACTGTCAGCCTTATCCCAAATTGATTTTGTTTCGTATTTTAAATTTTCCATAACTACCCTACAAAATTGAAAGAATACAATTTTTTATTAATACAAATTCCTCATCAGAAATTGTCCGAACATCAAAGAGAAATTTATCATGTTCCACACGCCCAATCAGCGGCGGATTTGTTTTCAAAAACTTCTCTTTCCAAGCCTGTGCTGAAAATGTAGGACTTTCCTCCAAAAAGTCAAGACATACCACATAGGTAGGCAAATCATTTTCAGGAAATGCCCCGCCGCCCACACGGGAAACATTTTCTTCAAGCGTTAATTTAATTTTATCTTGTGGAAGTACTTTTTTTAATACATTATATAATTTTCGGGCTTTCTTTTTGAGTTCTTCTCCAGATACAGTAATTGCATTTAAAGTTGGGATTTTTGCAAGCGCAGTCTTTTCATCATAATATAAGCGCAAAGTTTCTGATAAAGCCGTCAGCGTCAGCTTATCACAGCGCAAAGCCCGCAGCATTTGATTTTTCTTTATTTTTTCAATATACTCTTTTTTTCCGGCAATAATACCTGCCTGTGGGCCGCCTAAAACTTTATCCCCGGAAAAGGTCACAATATCAATGCCGGACGCCACAATTTCCTTTACTGTTGGTTCACCTTTCAAGCCATAGGGTGACAAATCAACCAAACTTCCGCTGCCCAAATCATGGATTACAGGAAGATTATTTGCATGGGCAAGTTCCGCAAGTTCATAATTTGGCACATCAGCATGAAAACCAATAATGCGATAATTGGAAGTATGCACCTTTAAAATAGCTTTTGTCTGCTCAGTAATGGCTTCAACATAATCTTTTAAATGGGTTTTATTGGTTGTGCCCACTTCCTGCAAAATTGCCCTGCTTTGTCTCATCACTTCAGGTATTCTGAAACTTCCGCCAATTTCAACAAGCTCACCGCGGGAAACAATAACCTCGCCGCCCTGACACAGAGTATTCAAAACCAAATATACAGCCGCAGCATTATTATTGACAACAAGAGCGGCTTCTGCCCCAACCAGCTTGCAAATATCTTTTTCCACCAGGCTGTGGCGGCTTCCGCGCTCCCCTTTTTCCAAATCAAATTCCAAATTGCAATAACCATTTGCAACAGAATAGACCGCGTCAAGCGCTTCTTTTGCCAGCACAGAACGCCCTAAATTGGTATGAATAACTACGCCGCTGGCATTGATAACTTTTTTCACCCGCGGCGCTAATGCGCGTTCCACATATTCTTTGAGTGCGGCAAAAAGATTTTCTTTTTCAAGGTCTTGCTCGCTCACTTGTGCATTTTTTATTTGCAAGCGTTTTTCGTCTAAAAAAGCATTTATGGTGTCACAAAGCAAGGCATGTGGATACATGGTTTCACGAAACTCATGCAAACAAATATCCACAGACGGCAATAAGCGATATAGATTTTTCATAACAATCCTAATATGCCAGCTGCAATTTCTCTGGATATTGTTTGAAAAACTCAGAAAGCAAATACAAAGAACCGCAAATCACACAAGGCTTTTCCTTATCCTGCACAAGATCCGGCAAGACTCGCAAAATTTCCTGCAAATTTGCATACACAGTGGTTGGCACTGTAAAGAGATTTGCCAGATCATTTGCTTTCATAGCCCGTTCATTATTTTGGATTTCAGTAATATAAAGCGGAATGGAAAGCTTGTTGCGTTTCAAATATTCCTCAAGCAATCCAACCATTTTCTGTGGCTCTTTATCTTTTAAACAAGAGAAAATAAAGGCTGATGGTGTAATCTGTTCACTTTCCAAAGCGGACACCAGGCTTTGCAAACTATGCAAATTATGCGCTCCGTCCAAAACAAGAGCTGGCATCCCATTTTTCGCCTTTACCTGCTGAAAACGTCCGGGAATAAATGCCGTACTCAAACCGTCAGCAAGCGCTTTTTCCTCAAGAGGTTTCTTATATAAATGGCAAAAAATATACCAGGCTAAAAGGGCTGTCTGCGCATTGATATATTGATGTTTTCCTTTTAATCCAAGCTCATATTGCGGCTTACCCTGCTGAATTAATTTCATGCAGTCAGGCAAATCTGCTGCATTTTCCATGGTATAATACGGAATACTCAATTTGCTCGCACGGGCTTTCAGTACGGCTTCAACCCGTGGGTCCTGCGGAGCAGAAATAACAGCCTGCACGCCCTCACGAATGGCATAGGATTTATCATCAGCAATTTCTTCGAGAGTGTTTCCCAGCAAATTCGTATGGTCGAGTGCAATGGGCGTAAAAACAACAATACTTGCCGGAATAACCGTTGTTGCATCATTTTTTGCTCCAAGTCCTGCCTCGTATACCAGCACATCAGGCTCTGCATACATATACGCCAAAATAGACATCACAGTAAGCAGTTCAAAATACGTCAAATCCGACACAGCATTGGTTGCTTCAATAATCAAATTTGCCCAGGCAGGTTTTGGCAAAAGTCTGTCATTCATTTTGATCCGCTCAAGCGGCGTCACAAAATGGGGTGAAGTAAAAATCCCCGCGCGAAAACCATAAGACAGAGCTATAGAATGCAAAAATGTTGCGGTTGAACCTTTCCCATTGGTTCCCACCACATGAAAAATAGGACAGGGAAAACGCAAGCCAAGCAAGAACTTTGCTTTTTCCATACGCTCAAGCCCCAAATCCATATGGAACATGCCAAGGGAATCTAAATATTTTTCAACATCCTCAAAGGTTTTAAAGCGCTCTTTTGCAGATTTACAGGAACAATTCATAGTATCCCTATTTCTTTTTGAGTGCTGCCTGTTTGCGCAGCCATGTATACCAGTTTTCCAGGCCTTTATTATTGCGGCAGGAAACTTCAAAAATTTCAATATCCTTATTCAAGGCCTTACCAAACTTTGATGCCTTATTTACGTCAAAATCCACATAATCCAGTAAATCAACCTTGTTAATCACCATAGCGTGGGCTAATTGGAAAAGCCGAGGATATTTTTCAGGTTTATCATCCCCTTCTGTTACGCTTAAAATCGCAATTTTCGCATCTTCGCCACAGTCAAATTCCACAGGACAAACCAAATTGCCCACATTTTCAATAAACAAAATATCAAGATCTGCCAAATCAAAATCACTGATAACTTTTTTAATCATTTTGCTGTCTAAATGGCAGCCTCCGTCAGTATTGATCTGCACAGCTTTTGCGCCCGTGGCAGCAACACGTCTGGCATCATTGTCTGTTTGACAATCGCCTTCAATAACGCCCATTTTCAGCTCATTTCGCAAATCAGCAAGCGTGCGTTCAAGCAATGAGGTTTTGCCGGAACCAGGAGAACTGATTAAATTCAAAACCAAAACTTTGTTTTGCGCAAAAATTTGCCTCAGTTCATTGGCAACACTGTCGTTTGCTTCCAAGATGTTGCGTTCAATAGAAATATCCATATATTTTACTCCTCTGCTTCTATTCGATCTAAAAAAATGCCATCACCCTTTACCAGCTCAAAACAGCCTTCTTCTCCGCAATTGGGGCATGGCAGAAAAAAATAATTCTTTTGCTCGGTTGTAAAGGTATGAGAACAAAAACGGCATGAAAGCGTCAACTCCTCTTTGACCAAATTCAGCTTTGCCTCGGCAAATTCAGAATCTTTTGTCAAAACATCAAAGGCAAAGCGAAGTGAATCTTCCACAATATTGGACAACACACCATAACGCACTGTAATTGAACGCAATTTTGCTACCTTGTGTTTTTCCATTTCTTGTGCTACAAGTTCAAGCACATTTGTCATTAGTGATACTTCATGCATATGTTGCTTATAGTATAGAATAATGGAATCGTCTATATAAATTTTTTTTCACATGAGGGTTCAAAATGGATAAAAATGCCCCTGCTTTTGCCTATATTCATGGCTTCAACAGCGATAAAAATTCACGCTCCTATCAAGATGTCAAAGCATTACTTGGTAATGTTCACGATTTTTATTATAACTACAGACAAGAGGCAAAATTCGCCTATCAGGAAATTGAAGAAAAACTCCTTTCCGTCTATCAAAAAAATCCCCATTTAACGCTGATTGGTTCTTCCTTAGGCGGATTTTTTACCTTAAACTTTGCCGGAAAGTATGCATTACCTTGCGTTGTCTTCAATCCTGTGACCTTTCCTCATGAACAGCTTGCGCCCTTTACCGGTAAAAATTACAATTTCTATACTCATGAAGAATGGGATTTTACGCCTGAACTCCTGCTCTCTTATAAAGAATTTCCGCTTTCCACAAAAATGAAGTTCACGCCCACCATTGTGCTTGGCACTAATGATGAAGTTATTTCACCTAATGTCACGCTCACTTTTTGGAAGAATAAAGCCAATATTCTGCTGACAACCAATGAACACTCAATCAATAATTATAAGGATTATGTAACCTTGTTTTTGCAGGCAAGCCGCAGTAATACTAACCAGTAAACATATTTTCAAAAATATAAATTTTCGCTTGACAAATGCAGGGATTTTAGTATATTGAACTTCGGTTGTTCCCCGATAGCTCAATAGGCAGAGCGGGTGACTGTTAATCACTAGGTTGGCGGTTCAAGTCCGTCTCGGGGAGCCATAAATTTTCAAAAAAGCCAGACAAATTGTCTGGCTTTTTTTGTATCATGCCACAAGTAGCTATAAAAAATTTCAAATAAATTTTCATATATTATTCTTTCTTGAATAATTTGACTTTGTGCTGGTAACCGGCTAATATAAATAAAAAGGCAGTGTATCCTGACGGTGTGTACGCCACGCTCGCAAGATGGATGTTGTCTGTGTTGGGAAGCGTACATTCACCAACACTTTTATATCGCTTTAGCATAAAAAAGCCACCCGATTGGGTGGCTTTTATATTTAATTCTTTGCAATTTTTAGTCGCATGATGGCACGTTTCATTGCATTTTCTGCTCTGACAATATCAATGCCGTCCTGCTGTTTTGCATTTTGTATACGTTCTTCTGCTCGAGCTTTTGCTTTTTCTGCTCGTTCAACATCAATGTTCTCTGCAAGTTCTGCAGCTTGTGCTAAAATACTAATTTTATTATCAGCTACTTCAGCAAAACCACCAGCAATAAAAGCCATATAATCTTTATTACCAATTCTATATACTAAAGTGCCAATACTAAGAGCAGTAAGCAAAGGAATGTGACCAGCAAGAACACCGAATTCCCCGTCTACACCAGGAGCCCCAACATAATCAACGTCAGTACTGAGTACCACTTGATCCGGGGTTACAATTTCAAGACGAAGTGCAGCCATTGCTATCTCCTATGCTTAGTATCCTGCCCCTGTTTTTGGCAGGGGCAGAAAAAACATTATGCTTGAGCTTGACGCTTATTATATTTTTCGATCGCCATTTCAATGCCGCCTACCATGTAAACGTCGTTTTCTGAAAGATGATCGTATTCACCGCTTAAAAGGCCCTTGAAAGCTTTAATTGTATCTTCAAGCTTTACATAAACCCCTGGAGTTCCTGTAAATACTTCAGCAACATGGAATGGTTGAGACAAGAAACGTTGAATACGTCTTGCACGGGCAACGGTTACTTTATCGTCGTCTGAAAGTTCGTCCATACCAAGAATAGCAATAATATCTTGAAGATCTTTATACTTTTGCAGAACCATTTGTACTTGACGGGCAACTGAATAGTGTTCTTCACCAACAACTTGCGGGTCAAGAATACGGGAAGTTGAGTCAAGAGGGTCAACAGCAGGATAAATACCAAGCTCAGAAATTGCACGGGAAAGAACAAGAGTTCCGTCCAAGTGTGCAAATGTTGTAGCTGGAGCAGGGTCTGTCAAGTCGTCGGCAGGAACATAAACTGCCTGAACAGACGTAATAGAACCGTTAGCTGTTGAAGTAATACGTTCCTGCAAACCACCAAGGTCAGTACCAAGAGTTGGTTGGTAACCAACGGCTGACGGCATACGGCCAAGGAGTGCGGATACTTCTGAACCGGCTTGTGTAAAACGGAAAATATTATCAATGAAGAGAAGAACGTCTTGATTTTCATCATCACGGAAATATTCAGCACAAGCAAGAGCAGTCAGTGCAACACGAGCACGAGCTCCTGGAGGTTCGTTCATTTGACCATAAACAAGCACAGCTCTTTCGAGAACGCCTGCGTCTTTGAGTTCATGGTACATGTCGTTCCCTTCACGGGTACGTTCGCCAACACCTGCAAATACGGAGTTACCGCCGTGTTGTTTTGCAATGTTGTTAACCAGTTCCATAAGAACAACGGTTTTACCAACACCTGCACCGCCGAAGAGACCAATTTTACCGCCCTTAGGGAATGGTACCAAGAGGTCAAGAACTTTAATACCGGTTTCCAAAAGTTCAACTTTGGTATTGAGTTCAGTGAAAACAGGAGCAGCACGGTGAATAGGAAGATATTTATCAGCCTTTACTTCACCAAAGCCGTCAACAGCTTTACCAACAACGTTCAAAATACGGCCAACTGCTGCTTTACCAACAGGAGCCATAATTGGAGCGTTTGTATCCACTGCTTCCATACCGCGAACCAAACCATCGGTTGAGTCCATAGCGATAGTTCTTACAATGTTATTACCAAGATGCTGTGCAACTTCACAAACAAGTTCTGGTGCATCTGTGTTATTTGGGTTATTGATAACGAGTGCGTTCAAGATGTTGGGAAGCTGTCCCTCGGGGAAAGCAACGTCAACAACCGCACCGATAACCTGTACGATATGACCTTTATTACCTGTCATACTTCAAAGCTCCTACTTACTAGCTTTGCAACGCATTTGCGCCGCCTACAATATCCATGAGTTCATTGGTAATGGCTGTTTGTCTTGTTTTGTTGAATAACAAGGTAAGTGAGCCAATCATTTCATCACAGTTATTGGTTGCATTGTTCATAGCAAACATACGAGCAGCATTTTCGCTTGCAAAATTATCTAATAAACCGCGATAAATTTGAACATTCAAATACCGAGGCAGAAGTTCTGCAAGTAAAACTCCTACATTTGGTTCGTACACATATTCAATTCCGCCTGCTGTATCTTCACTTTCAGCAGGAACAACAGGAAGAAGAGGCATACTTGTAGGCACTTGGCGTGACATACTTACAAATTCACTATAAACTAAGTACACTTCATCAGCATTATATTCTGTATAGGTATGAGAAATAGTATTTCCGATGCTTGTTGCAACCTGAAAATTGAGACTTCCCATAACATCAGTCATAGCAGAAAGGATTTGAAAATCGTTTTTTCTGATTGCGTCACGACCTTTACGGCCAACACAAATGAAAGAAACCTTTTTTCCTTCGCTTTCTTTTGCCTTTGCTAATTTTAATGCAGTATTGATTAAATTGACATTAAAGGCACCACATAAACCACGGTCAGAAGTAATGAGCAAAATAAGCACATTCTTCTTTTCTTCATGGTTTTCCAAAAGAGCATGATCCGCTCCTTCAGTGCGTGCTGCCAAGTCAGACAACATAGTATTGAATTTATTCGCATAGGGGCGAAAACGTTCAATACGTTGCTGGGCACCACGTAAGCCGGCAGAAGCAACCATGCCCATGGCACGGGTAATTTGCTTTGTCTTCTTGACGCCAGCTATTTGCAGTTTAACATCTTTTAAGGAAGGCATAAATTACCTCCGAGCCACAAAAGATGCTTTGAACTCTTTAATGGCTGAACTTAAACGTTCTTCCAAATCTTCATCAATTTTTTTACGTTCACGGATATCAGCTAAAATATCAGCTTTTGCTGTACGTAAGTTTTCCAAAAGACCTGCTTCAAAAGGAAGAACATCAGAAACGGCAATATCATCAAGGAAGCCGCGAGCTGCAGAGAAGATAGAAGCTACCTGCTCTTCAGTTGGCATTGGTTGATATTGAGGTTGTTTCAAAAGTTCAGTCATTCTGGCACCACGGTCAAGAGTTGCTTTTGTTGCTTTATCAAGGTCAGAACCAAATTGAGCAAAAGCAGCCATTTCACGGTATTGAGCAAGGTCAAGACGAAGCGTACCGGCAACTTGTTTCATTGCTTTGATTTGTGCAGCCCCACCAACACGTGAAACAGAAATACCAACGTTAATCGCAGGACGAATACCAGCGTTAAAGAGGTTAGATTCAAGGAAAACCTGACCGTCTGTAATAGAAATTACGTTGGTTGGAATATATGCAGAAACGTCACCTGCTTGAGTTTCGATAACCGGAAGCGCAGTAAGAGAACCGCCGCCAAGTTCATCAGAAAGTTTCGCAGCACGTTCAAGTAAACGTGAGTGCAAGTAGAAAACGTCACCGGGGAAAGCTTCACGTCCTGGAGGACGGCGGAGAAGCAGTGACATTTGACGGTAAGCAACAGCTTGTTTAGACAAGTCGTCGTAAATAATGAGTGCGTGTTTGCCGTTATCTCTGTAATATTCTGCCATGGTACAGCCAGCATATGCTGCAATGTATTGCAGAGGTGCTGATTCAGAAGCAGAAGCAGAAATAATGGTTGTATATGCCATTGCGCCATGTTGACGAAGTTTTTCAGCAACAAGAGCAACGGTTGACTGCTTTTGTCCGATTGCAACATAAAAGCAGTGCACGTCAGTATTTTTTTGCGCTAAAATAGCGTCAATACATACTGCTGTTTTACCAACTTGACGGTCACCAATAATAAGCTCACGTTGACCACGTCCAATAGGAGTGATTGCGTCGATAGCTTTAATACCTGTAACCATTGGTTCATGAACACTTTTACGTGCCATAAGGCCTGGAGCTTTAAGCTCAACCGGACGTGTTTCTTTTACTTCAACCGGGCCTAAACCATCGAGTGGCTGACCAAGTGGGTTTAAAACACGACCTGTAACAGCTTCACCAACGGGAACAGAGAAGATTTTGCCGGTACGTTTTACCGGGTCACCTTCTTTAATGGCTCTGTCATCACCCAAAAGAGCAACACCAACGTTGTCTTCTTCCAGGTTCAGCACCATTCCCATAAGACCACCTGGGAACTCAAGAAGTTCCATGGCCATAGCATTTTGAACACCGTAAACACGAGCAATACCGTCACCAACATAGAGTACAGTACCAGTTTCGCTCATTTCGACTTTTTGGTCGTAGTTACGAATCTGTTCTTCAATAATTTTACTAATTTCTTCAGCCTTAATTTGCATGGCCTACTCACCCCTCTTGATGGATTCTCTGAGGTTATCAAGCTGTGCACGTAAACTGGCATCATAAACAATATCACCAACTTTAAGCACGATACCGCCCAAAATTTGAGGATCAACTGCATAGGATAAAACAAGTTTACGACCAGTTTGTTTTTCAAGCTGAGATATAATCTCAGACTTCTTAGTATTATCAAGTTCAATAGCAGTGGTAACAAGTCCACGGCTAATGCCTTTTACTTCATCAAGCATTGCTTTAAAATCGGCAATAATTTCAGGAATTAATGCAAGTCTGCCTTTATCAGCTAAAAGTGAGAAAAAGTTTTTCTCAGTAGTTCCAGCCTGGCAAGCTCCTAAAACACCCATAACGACGGATTTTTTTTCATCATGGGTAATCACAGGGTTCATGATTAATTCTTTTAATTGCGTACTTTCTTCAATAGCAGAAGCAAAAGCTGTTAAAGACTCAGAAAAAGTATCCAGTTCACCTTTTTCTTTTCCTAAGCTGAATAACGCACTTGCATAACGCCTTGATACTGCATTACCAATCATGAGAACACTACCTTTGATAAGGATTTTTCTATTAAAGCATTGTGAGCGCTCGTATCTAAGCGGGACACAATTTCTTTTTCCATGTTTTTGACAATTTCTTCAGCCATTTGTGCTTTGATTTTTTGCACTTCAGCATTGACATCCTGTTCAGCTGCCATTTTAGCCTGTTCAATAATGCGTTCTGCCTGTTTTTCAGCATCTGCAATAATAGCGGACTTAATGGCTTCTGCCTGAGTTTTGCCTTCTTCAAGAAGTTTTGAGCATTCAGCTTCAACAGAACGAAGACGGTCTTCAGCAAGAGACAAATTATGTTCAGCCTGTTGTTTCAAAGCTTTGGCTGTTTCTAAATCTTCTTTTACCTGAGCCTGATGTTTAGCAAGGAAATTTTTGATAAGCTTTCCTGCTGCATACCAAATAATACCAATGAAAATAGCAAAGTTTAAAACTCTTAATGCAAAGTTGCCCCAAGGAATTGCATGACCTTCAGACGCATAGGCAAAATCAGCAACAGCACAACATAAAACAACGAATGCAAAAGAACTTAAGTATTTCACGTAACACTCCTAAAAAGTGATTATGCTAAAATTTTTGCCAATGCTTCCTGAGAATAGGAAGAAACATTTGCTTGCAAAGCCTGCAAGGCTTCCTGGCTTTCACTTTGGATTTTTTGAGTTGATTCCTGACGAATGGCACGAGCTTCATCGTTTGCTTTACCAAGCACGCCGCGAGCAACATCTTCAGCATTTTTCTTATATTCATCACGTTCTTTAGCCATTTGCACACGAACAGCCTGCAAACGTTCTTCATATTGAAGATTATGTGCATTCATTTTCTGGGTGAAACTTTCTGTATCTTGATTATCAGCATCAATAATGGCTTTACGACGAGCAATAACACCGCGGATTGGCTTAATAATAAGAGAATTAATAATAAATAATGAAATAAAGAAGTTAATCAGCTGTATTAAAAAAGTAATATCAAGACTTATGCTCATACAAAATCCTTTCTCTTAAGCCAAAATTATTTGTTCTTATAACAATATACTGTTTTTTTATGTGTGTCAATAAATAAAACAAAGTACATTTATTCACGAAATTATTGCACTTCAGGTTCTTTTTTCAGCATTTGGATTGTGCCGTCTAAAATACCGCCGTCTTCAACAACCAAAGAAGGACATTGAACTTTTCCTTTCAAAACACCGTCTCTATGAATGGTTACATTTCTTTTCGCAAAAACATCACCGGTAAAGGATCCGGAAAGGTTCATTTCACCAACATTGACAGTACCTTCAATTTTAGAATCTTTTCCCAGCATGAGAATACCGTCAGATTCAATTTCGCCAACAAACTCGCCGTCAATGCGCACTGCACCCTGGAAGGATAATTTACCTGTAAAAAAGGTTCCTGCCCCCATAAAAGCATTGATATCATCTTTAGCCATGAGTATCTCTCCTTACGCTTTGAATACAAATCTATTAATCGAAACGCTTAACACAATTCCGATAAAAATGCAATTAACCAACATAGCCGTTCCGCCATAACTGATAAAGGGCAAAGGTATCCCCACAACAGGCATAAGCCCTAACACCATTCCCGTGTTGACCATAACCTGCCAAAAGAAATAAAAGAATATTCCCGCACAGAGCGTACTGCTGAATCGATCTCTTGCAACACAGATAGTACTATAAATAGAAAATAAAAAAAAGCAAAAAATTACCACTACGCTGACGCTGCCCACAAAGCCCCATTCTTCACCAAGCACGGCAACCGCAAAGTCTGTATGTTTTTCCGGCAAAAAGCGCAATTGGCTTTGGGTTCCCTCCTGGAAACCTTTGCCTGTTAACTGCCCGGAACCAATGGCAATTTGAGATTGGATAATGTGATAGCCGGCGCCCCTTGGGTCACGGGTTGGATCCAAAAATGTTTTAATCCGTTCCTGCTGGTAATCATGCAAAACAAACCAGCTCATAGGAATAAGCAAAGGAATAATCACTAAACAAATGCGCAGAACTTTCCATTTTATGCCGTGAAACAGCGCCATGCCGCCAATCAAAAATAAAACAGTTAATGCGGTTCCAAGGTCTGGCTGCTTGGCAATCAAAGCAAAAGGAACAAGACCAATCAATAATAATTTAAATAATCTTATCCAGCCCAAAGTTTCACCGTCGCGTGACAAATATTTTGCCCCCATTAAAAGGACAGAAAACTTTGCAAATTCACTGGGCTGAATACTGACAACACCTAAGTCAAGCCAGCGCTGCGCTCCATAGACAGTTTTTCCTAATACCAGCACCAGCACAAGTAAAATCAATACCAAAACATAAAACGGCAGGGAAAAACTTTCCAAAACCTTATAGTTAATCAGCGCCACACCAAGCAAAACAGCAACACCAACACCACCCCAAATTAATTGCCGTTCATAAAAAGGCGTGTGAATAATGCCGTCTTCAAAGCGAATACTGCTGGCAGAATATAAATTGACAAAGCCAATAAAGAAAAGAACCAGGGTTGTGATAAACAGTGCCCAGTTCATATCAAGGAACATCTTTTTATTGGGAATATTAAAAAGTTTCATTACTTTTTCTCCGCAGGGAATAACAATCTAATAATATCCCTTACCACAGGGCCGGCAGCAGAAGAACCGCCGCCGCCGTGTTCAAGCATGGTCACAATCACATAACGGCGTCCGTCTTTTTCCGCATAGGCAGCAAGCCAGGCGTGGTCACGCTGTTTAAAGTCCATCTCATAGTTCTTTACGCGTCTGTCACCCTGCATTTTAATTTTAACAACCTGGGCTGTGCCTGTTTTTCCGCCTGTGATAACGCCTTCTGTCTTGATAACTCGGGCTGTACCGCGAGGTTCATTGGCTGTGGCAAACATATAATCAGTAATCATTTTGCAATGTTCCGGGCTGATAGGCGTACGGCCGACCACTTCCGGTTCAGCACCTTTTACAAGCTGCGGCTTGAGCAGCTTGCCGCCATTGAGCAAAGAGCTGATGTACACACTCAGTTGAATAGGTGTAACCAGCAAAAATCCCTGTCCAATAGACATGTTGACAGTATCACCGTTTTGCCAGCGTTCTTTAAATCGTTTTAACTTCCATTCACGGTCAGGCACATTTCCGCGCGCTTCATGGGGCAATTCAATACCTGTACGGCTGCCGAAACCACATTTTCTGGCAAAATCTGAAATATAATCAATGCCCAGTTCCAAAGATTTTTCATAATAATACACATCACAGGAATACATGAGCGAATGTTTTAAATCCACAGCCCCATGCCCAAACTTGCTCCAGCAGCGGAACTGTGTATTTCCTAATTTAAACACGCCGCTGCAATAAACAGTACTTTTCGGATTGACGCCCTTTTCCAGCAATGCCCCTGCCATAACCAGTTTCCAGGTGGAAGCAGGCGGAAAAACACTTTGGATGGTTCTGTTTTGCAGAGGATTTCTTGGGTGATTTCGAACAGCATCCCATTCTTTTCTGGAAAAACCTGTAACAAATAAATTATTATCATAGGAAGGCAGGGTCACAAGTGCATCAATTGCCCCTGTATCAGGGTTCATAACAATAACGGAACCAGCATTATCCTGCATGATATGTTCAATATTCTTTTGCAGTTCTATGTCAATGGTCAAATAAACATTTTGCCCGGAAGAAGAAGTATTGATAACTTCACGGTGCAGTGAACGCCCAAAAACATCCACTTCCATGGCGTCCATGCCCTTTACCCCGCGAAGCGTGTCTTCCAAAACATATTCAAGGCCTTGCCTGCCCACAATATCCCCTAAACTCAAGCGTTCATCATTCTTGAGTTCTTCCTGGGTGGCTTCTGCAACATAGCCCATAACGTGAGCCAGCAGATCTTTTTGCGGATAATGCCGGCGAGCCTTTGGAATAACATAAATTCCTGGCCATAAATGCACCTGCCCCTGAATAGCGGCAATGGTTTCAAAAGAAACTTCACTAATAATAATGGGGTCAAATGAACGCGCATAAACCCTGTTTTTATGATAGACACTCAAAACTTCTTCATAAGGAGTGTTTGTCCATTCACTGATTTGCGCAAGGGCAGCGTTCACATCAGGCACATCTTCACGCATAATCGCCAGCGCAAAGGTAATATAATTTTCAGCAAGCGGAACACCGTTCACATCAAAAATTTCTCCGCGCGCTGCGTCAACACGGGCAATCTTAGTTTTATTTTCAAGGGCTAATCGAGCAAATTCCTCGCCTCTGTGAATTTGCAAATACCAATAGCGTGCGCAAAAGACCACAAACAAGAGTGCAATAAGAAATTGCAGTAAAAATAAGCCCATACGAGGTGCTTCATAGGTTTTACTCTCAATCTTGTTGGGCATTTCGCAGACCTTTTCTCAAATAGCTGATCGCGTGCCAAATAATGGGAGTCAGCAGCATCTGGTACACACATTCATCACGCAGTGCGTTATAATCAATATAAATATCCTGCACAGAAGCAAGAACACTCACAATAAAATAATGAGAAACAGAAAGTGCCAAACTAAGGAGCAAAATAAACATTAAACTTTCCACTTCAAAAAACCAGCGCCAGGCATAAAAGAAAATAATGGTAAGAGAATACCATAAGAAAACATTGCCGAAAGGCATTGTTCCTATGCCCTCCTGAATCACAATAAAAATTCCCAGTACAATACTGGTCTGCCAAATTCTTTTTTCCTGCAGGGCGACAATAATCCCCGGAATGAAAAAATCAACCCCAACCGTATAAATCTGTAAGAAAAGCGCAAATGAGGTATACACAAACCACCAAAGAACATTGAGCACTTTCATGGCTAGTTTGCCCCATTGACATTTGCCTGTTCATCAAAGGCTTTTTCAATATCACCTTCTTTATCCTGAACAAGGTATGGTGTTGCCATTGGTGAAAAAATACTATGCGGTTTTGGAGAATAAACAGGACTGCCTTCTGGTAAAATATGTTCAAAAGGATTTTGCAGGAAGAGCACTTCTTCAAGTTTTTCAAAATTAACCAGCGGTTTGACTTGAATTTCCAACATAAAATTGGAACTTTCTTCAACACTGACAATTTCCCCTACAGGAATACCCTTTGGAAAACTTAAATCAAGTCCGCTTGTCAGCACAAGTTCGCCAACTCGCACATCTTCACTCTTCTTTACAAAGCGCATGGAAAGAAGTTGATTATGCCCATTGCCCTGCACAATGCCGGGAACTCTGCCCTTTTCCGTGATAACAGAAACACTGCTGCCTGAATCAGTGAGTAAAAGAGCAATGGAGGTATAGGGCCCGGCTTTGAGTACACGTCCGATAAGACCGTCCGCATTTACAATGGGAGTGCCCACTTTTGAGCCGCTGAAAAAGCCTTTGGAAAGCACAAAACTTTCAAAATAATCATTTGCCCCAAGACGCCAGGCTAATATGCGCACGCCCTCAGCTTTCCAATCAACGGCATAGTCAATAGACAAAAGTTTACGCAAACGTTCAAGTTCTGCCTTGTCTTCTTTTGCAGACGCAAGTTCACGCTTCAAATTAAAAAGTTCTTCTTTTAACTTTTGATTTTCTTCATTGACGCCCACAAGGCTGATGTAATTATTCCAAAAATCTGAAACTGTTGTTGATACATAGGTGACAGAACGCACAACTGCCCCAACAACTTCTATCCCAATATTGGTACTGATTTTGTCAAGTTTGCTTGTCCGTTCGTTCCATGTATAAATTGCCAGAAAGAACATAAAAAGTAAGACAAAAACAACAATTAATCGCCTTGCATTCATGCTTAACCTAAAAAAAATAAATTCGGATTAGGTCTCCCTAACCCGAATTCTCTATTCATATATTCACTAGTCTATGCAAACTTCGTGAAGTAAATCTAAATTATCAAGGGCAATGCCTGTTCCCATTACAACTGCTGAAAGCGGATCATCAACAATAAAAATAGGCAGTTTGGTTTCCTGACGCAGCCGTTCATCAAGTCCTCGGAGCAGCGCGCCGCCGCCGGTAAGAGAAATACCTCTGTCAACAATGTCGGCAGCAAGTTCTGCCGGAGTTTGTTCAAGAGCAACACGCACAGCCTGCACAATAGCTTCTACCTGTTCAGAAATAGCCACACGGATTTCTTCACTGGTAATCACAATAGTATGAGGAATACCGGTTACAAAGTCACGGCCTTTGACTTCAAGCTGCTGTTCCGGTTCCATAGGGAATGCTGAACCAATTTTCATTTTGATTTGTTCTGCGGAAATTTCCCCAATGAGCATATTGTATTTACGGCGAATGTAGGCAGCAATAGCCTCATCCATTTTATCACCGCCAACACGAATGGAACGGGCATATACGATGCCTGAAAGAGCAATAACAGCAACTTCTGTGGTGCCGCCGCCGATATCAACAACCATGTTGGAAGTTGGTTCCTGGATTGGGAGTTTTGCACCAATACTTGCTGCCATGGGTTCTTCAATAAGATATACTTCGCGAGCCCCGGCGCTCAAGGCTGATTCTTTTACAGCTCTCTTTTCAACTTGAGTAATGCCGGTTGGCACGCAAATCATAATGCGGGGACGCACTAAACGTCTTTGATTATGCACTTTGGAAATAAAGTGACGAAGCATAGCTTCTGTAACTTCAAAATCAGCAATAACACCGTCTTTCATGGGACGGATTGGTTCAATATTTTTTGGAGCTTTACCAAGCATGCTTTTAGCATCAGTACCAACGGCAATAACCTGGCTGCTTCCTTTTCTATCTCGCTTTACTGCAACAACAGAAGGTTCACTCAGCACAATGCCGTGACCTTTTACATAAACACAGGTATTTGCAGTTCCAAGGTCAATCGCTAAATCATTAGAAAAGCAACCCAACAACATATCTAAAATTTTTGCCATAAGAATTCCTGTTTAATTACTTAATCAAGAAAATAACTATACGTATCTTTTTGAATTGTCAATAAAATCATTAGGAAATTTTTGCACCGTTAGGAGCGGAGGAAGTGAGTAAACTCAAGTGCTCCCCTTTTTCAGCTGTCAAAATCATTCCGTGGGAAACCAGTCCGCGAAGTTTTCGTGGAGGTAAATTTGCCACCACAACCACTTTATGACCGACTAAATCAGCAGGCTTATACCACTCAGCAATACCGGAAATAATTTGACGAGGTTTTTCTTCGCCTAAATCCACTTCAAAACGAAGCAGTTTGTCAGCATCTGGATGCAGTTCAGCCACAAGAATGGTGCCTACGCGCAAATCCAATTTTTGGAAGTCTGCAAATTCAATAAGAGCAGTATCGGCATTTTCTTCTTTTGCCTTAGTTTTCTTTTGCTTTGCATTTTTAGTATTTTGCTTCTTTTCCTCTGGATTTTCAGCAGGTTTTTCCAAACGCGGGAAAAGATTGGAAGCTTCGGCAATGCTTGCACCTGTGCGCAAATGCACTTTGCAGGAAAGCAAATCATCAAGAAGTTTTGCATGCAAAGAAAATACCTTGCCGAGTTGTACCTGCATTTTCTGACTGCTTTCAGGCATAACAGGATAAAGGAGCACGGAAATTTTATACATATTTTCCAAAAGTACGCGAATAACGGTTGCGAGGCGTTCAGACTTTCCTTCTTTGAATAAAGTCCAGGGAGCTTGACTGTCCACGTATTTATTCATGAGTCTGATAGGTTCCCACAAGCCTTCAAGTGCTTGAGAAAAACGAACTTCTTTGAAAAGTTGAATATAATTTTGTGCAGCATTATCTACGCTTGCAAAAATTTGTTCATCTTCTTCAGTGAGCTCCCCAAGAGCAGGAACTTCTTTGGCAAAATATTTTGCATTCATGGAAAGCACACGACTAAACAAGTTACCTAAATCATTGGCTAAATCAGAATTGATCCGAGAAATGAGCGCTTCTTCTGAATAAGAGGCATCAGAACCAAAATGCATGTCACGAAGCAGAAAATAACGGAAAGCATCAAGGCCAAAATGCTCAGAAGCAAAACGGGGATCAACTACGTTTCCAAGTGATTTTGACATCTTGGTATCTTTCACAAGCCAATAGCCATGCACATTCAAATGCTTGTAAATGGGCAAATCCGCTGCTTTCAGCATAGTTGGCCAGAAAATAGCGTGGGGTTTCAAAATATCTTTTGCCACCAAATGTTCAGCAGGCCAATAGGTATTGAATTTTGACAAATCATCGCTGTTGCCCCAGCCAAGAGCAGAAATATAGTTTGCAAGGGCATCAAACCAAACATAGCAAACATAGTCCTTGTCAAAAGGCAGTTCAATGCCCCATTCAAGGCGGGATTTTGGACGGGAAATACACAAATCTTCCAGCACATTACCCTCAAGCATGGCAAGGACTTCATTTCTGTAGCGTTCCGGGCGGATAAAATCAGGATTATCAAGAATATATTGTTTTAACCATTCCTGATATTTGGACATTTTGAAGAAATAGTTCTTTTCGCTGATATATTCGGGTTTTGTTTTATGCTGAGGGCAAAGCCCGTCTTCAAGTTCTTTTTCCGTATAAAAACGTTCACAGCCAAAGCAGTAATGTCCGCCGTACTCACCATAATAAATATCGCCCTTATCATAAATTTTCTGTAAAAGGGTCTGCACGGATTTCTTATGTTCCGGATCTGTGGTTCTGATAAATTGGTCGTAATCAATTTTCAAATCTTTCCAAAGCGTTGAAAATTCATGAGAAATACCATCTACAAATTCTTTTGGACTTTTATTTTCCTTGTTTGCTGCTTTGACAATTTTATCGCCGTGCTCATCTGTGCCGGTGAGCATACGTGCATCCATGCCAAGAAGAGCATAAAAACGTTTCAATGTATCAGCAATAATTGTTGTATAGGCATGCCCCAAATGCGGACGAGCGTTTACATAATAAATTGGAGTTGTTACATAAAAACTAGACATATTTTCTCCTATTCCTGGTTTTCATCATATGATGCACGTTTATAGTGTTTTTCTTTTGTACGATAATGATTATTGGGCTTGCGGCCATACTTGTTGTGCTGAGGCTTTTCTTCCTGATATTCTTCATCTAAAAGCTTTGATAAATCCATATCGTCGCCATAATGCTCATCGCTGCCCATAGACATATAATTTCCATACATGCCCTGCTCATCATGTTCTTGATAATCATCATAACCTTGTGCTTTAACTGGATTTAACGTCTTCCATTCATCAACATCTATTTCCTGTTCCTGCCCCTGTTCATTGACCACCACAGCCATATTTTTAAACATATTGGTGCGCACAACTTTGAGCATGCCAAGATCAGTGTTATAACGTTTTCCAATTTTGGGCGCTTCTGCATGGAAATTATCATAATTATCCTGCTCATAACTCAGACAGCAAAGCAAACGCCCGCAAATTCCAGAAATTTTTGCTGGATTTAAAAAGAGATTTTGCTCTTTTGCCATTTTAATGGTCACAGGCGCAAAATTCTTCAAATAGCGGCGGCAGCAAATCACCATGCCGCAGTTGCCAAGAGCTCCCAGCATTTGGGTTTCATGACGCACGCCGATTTGGCGAAGTTCAATGCGGGTTCTGTATTCACGCACAAGATCTTTAACGAGCTCACGAAAGTCAATACGTGTAGGCGCTGTAAAATAAAAAATCATTTTACTGCGATCCAGCAAAACTTCCACATCCACAAGCTTCATTTCCAGCCCATGGTCTTTAATGCATGCTTTACAAAATTCAAAAGCCTGAACCACAAGTCCTTCCTGCTCAGTGGCTTTTAAAATTTCTTCTTCATCCGCCGAACGAATAGTAAAAGGATTTTGAGGCCTGCAAAAATCTATACTTTCAGAAAGTTCACTTTTAACGCGAACTTCGCCATTTTCTTCCTGCGTCTTGTCATTCATTTTATTCAAAAGAAAATTGGCAGAATTGAGCGAATTACATTGCCAGACAATGCGTCCAAAAAAAATGGAACTGTCATTATAAGCAACCACAGCCTGCCCAAAACAAAGTTTTTGCTCTGCTTCCACAATTCCTATGCGAACTTGCCCATATTTACTGCAGCGAATACCAATATATTGTTTCATAAAAATTATTTTTTGTTATCCTTACAAATTAAGCAAAGTGTATTTTGACGATTTATAAACAACGTGTCAATCTTTTTATTAAAATTTATCAAAATTCATTGTTCAAATTATACTATTATTGAACTTGACAACATTAATATTTTCGAGCAGTTTTAATTATTATTAAATTAATGAGGAAATTATGAGTACATTAAAAGAATTATATGACAATAATGTCAATATCATGCAATATCTTCGCGATAAAAAAAATTCTAACGAAAACGACAGTACAGCGATTCTAACTTCTTATGACATGCAGGCAGGAAGTTATGTAAAAAATATTGAAGAAAATAAAATTGGCACCTATTATAATGGCAGTAAAAAAGAATTATCTGCAAAAGAGTATCAAAAAATAAAATTTGATTTTATAGCGCAAAAATTTAACGAATATATATATATATATGACAAACAACTTACACTTTTAGAAGCAGGAACGGGTGAAGCCACCTCTCTTGTGCCACTCATACAAAATCTCCCACGCAATATTAATTATTTAGGCTTTGATATTTCTTTATCAAGGATACAAGTTGGAAATAAATTTTGCAAAAAACATACTGTTGCACCTCAATTATTTTGCGCAGATATGCTTAATATTCCTCTGGCAGATAACAGCATTGATATTGTTTTTACCTCTCATGCAATAGAACCCAATACCAATAAAGAATTAGAAGTCTTATCAGAACTATATCGTATTAGTTCACAATATCTTATCCTCATTGAACCAAGCTATGAACTTGGAAACGAAGAAACACGTAAAAACATTGAAAAACATTGTTACATCAGAAAGTTAAAACAAGCGATAGAACAGTTAAATTGTGAAATTCTTTTTCATGATTTATTACCTGCAAGTACCTATACAAATATGTCAGAAATGTTTATTCTTAAAAAGAATAATATAATAACAAAAAATAACACAAACTTTGTTTGCCCACAATGTAAAAATAATTTAATTCTTCATAATAATAATTATTTTTGTGAACATTGTCTTACTGTTTATCCAATTTTAAACAATATCCCTGACCTTAATATTAACCATTGTATTTTATTTTCTCAATATCTTGATGATTAGAGCATTTCCGGAAATTATTGCAACAAATTTTTATAAGAAAGCTTAAAAG
>CAJTRG010000008.1 GCA_910578585.1 uncultured Mailhella sp. | reverse complement strand
TCTCGTAAGCTCTCACCCCGAGAACCTCTCCGGTCAACCTGCATGGTATCGACCATTTTTGTGACTTCGAAAAACTCAAGGCTCCTTATCAAAACTCTTCTTACAAAGAAACTTGATCTTGAAAAGCAGTCGCCCACTTTCAAATTTTTGAAACCTTGTGCTCCAAAATCATTCTTGAAGCATGTCGTTTTTCTCAATCAGCGAGCTACGTTTATGCCCCATTCCGTTTCCGCTGTCAAGAACTTTTTTCATATTTTTTTAATTTTTTTTCAAAAAGTCCGTTTTCCCTTGAAATTTCTCATTTTGGAGATTCACTCCAAACCAGCTCCAAAAGAAAACTTCTCACAGCAGGAAACTTCCTTATGCGCCTTAAATGCCCTTCTGTCAACTTAAATCTTCACTTTAACATAGTTAATTTTTTAAGCTTTATTTAACAATATATTAGTCATGTTCTTTCTGGTTGCCATTTTAATCTCACATATAAATTTAATAAACTACCCCTATTTTTATCTAATTTCTTATGAAATAAATTAAATTTTCTTTTAATTTTAAAAGTTAATTTTTCTTTAAAATTTAATGAGTTATCTTTAAATTTTATAATTAACTACTTAAATTTATTAACAATTTTCTATTTTTAACTTGACAAATTATCTGTTTTAAAAAGATAATATCTTATAACCTATCACTTGTAGAGGAACAATTATGAAAAAATCCACTTCTACTGCAAAAACACCAAAAAGCAAATATTCTGCTAAAAATATAAATACAAATTCTTCTTCACAGCAATCATCTTTCTTTGCCTTTCCCTATACCAATTCACAAAATGAAACGAAGTACTCATATGAAAATTCCCACGCAGAAGATCTCTTTATTCATAGTCCCATACATCAATTTCAGGAAACCCATAAACCATTAACGTGGTGTTATTCGCTCACTCCTGTTCATCTGCGCAACCTTGAAATTATCTGTAAAATTTTTGGACGCAGCCGATATACCGTCAAACAATGGGCAAAGGACGGAGCTCCCATTGTTTATGATGGAGTCAGTTATATTTCAGAATACAATGCTCTCTTTTCCTGGCTGATCAATTACTATAAAGACAATGTCTGGCAATAATCTATATTTATTCAATCTATTATTATTGTACAAAAAAGCCCCTCATATGAGGGGCTTTCATATTTTCATTATCAACTCATTATTTGCTGATAATTTCTGCTTTGGTAATCACAACTGGAGTTTTGGGAACATCATCATAGAAACCGCGGCTTTGGGTTTCAACTTTTGCAATAGCGTCAACAACATCTTTACCTTCAACAACTTTACCGAAAACAGCATAACCCCAGCCAGAAATTGTTGGAGCTCTGAAATTCAGGAAATCATTATTCTTCACATTGATAAAGAATTGTCCTGTGGCTGAATGAGGGTCCTGAGTACGAGCCATGGCAATTGTATATTTATCATTAGCAAGGCCGTTATCTGCTTCATTTTGAATAGGCTGACGGGTTTCTTTTTGGTTCATGTCAGCATCAAAACCACCGCCCTGAATCATAAAGCCATCAATAACACGGTGAAAAACAAGTCCATCATAGAAGCCGTCTTTCACATATTGTTCAAAGTTAGCGGAAGTAATGGGGGCTTTTTCCGGGTTGAGTTCAAGAACAATATCACCCATAGTTGTTGTTAATTTAATCACTGGTTTTCCTCCTGCTTGCACATCTCCTGCCATAAAGAACATAAAGGTCAAGCATAATAATAGTATACGCATGGGCATTCTCCAAGCAATATTTTTGCCAGTATAGGCTATTTTTTTGATAAAAGCAAAGAAAAAAAGGTGGTTTCCCACCTTTTTTTAGTTGATTATTTCAAAAGCAAGTGGTTCAAACTCATCGTCAACCTTTTTGACCACGACCTTGCACTCATCAGGGATTTGACCGCCAATCATGCCGCGTGCAAGACGAGTTTCCAATTCATTTTGCAAATAACGTTTCAGAGGTCTTGCCCCGTAAGCTGGATCGTATGCTTCATGAGCGATAAAGCGTTTTGCTTCATCCGTCAGTTCCAATTCAATTTTATGTTCAGCAAGACGTTTGCGTAAACGACCAAGCAAAACATCCACAATAGCAACAACCTGATTTTCAAGAAGCGGTGAGAACATAACAGTTTCATCAACACGGTTCAAAAATTCCGGACGGAAGAATTGTTTGAGCTGAGCCATAACCTTGTCTTTCAAACCGTCAGCAAAAGAGCCGTCTTCTTTGATGCCTTCCAAAATCATGCTTGAACCAATATTTGAGGTCATAATGATAATGGTATTGCGAAAATCAACCGTTCTGCCCTGACTGTCGGTCAGACGTCCATCGTCAAGAAGCTGGAGCATGGTATTGAAAACATCAGGGTGAGCCTTTTCAATTTCGTCAAGCAAAACAACGGAATATGGTTTACGGCGCACAGCTTCAGTCAATTGACCGCCTTCATCATAGCCAATGTATCCCGGAGGCGCACCAATAAGACGGGAAACCGAATGTTTTTCCATGTATTCGCTCATATCAAGACGAACCATATTATCCTCTGTATCAAAGAGAGCCTCAGCAAGAGCCTTGCAAAGTTCTGTTTTACCAACACCTGTAGGCCCTAAGAAGATAAAGGAAGCAAGCGGACGCATTGGGTCAGAGAGTCCAGCCCGGGCACGAAGTACGGCATCAGCCACAACCTGAACAGCTTCATCCTGTCCCACCACTCTCTTATGCAAGGTATCAGGAAGCGCAAGGAGTTTTTCCCGTTCAGATTGCAAAAGACGTGTTACAGGAATGCCTGTCCATTTTGCCACAATGGAAGCCACATCATCAGGACGAATTTCTTCTTTGAGCAAACGGGTTTCTGATGCTTTTTCAATACCGCTTTGCTGTTCAAGCTCTGCAAGTTGTTTTTGCAAATCAAGCAAGGTTGAATATTTCAGTTTTGCTGCTCTCTCCAAATCATAACTGCGTTCTGCTTCAGCAATGGCAAAGTTAACCTGTTCAATATCTGCTTTGATTTTACGAACTTTATCAATGGAGCCTTTTTCCTGTTCCCATTGTTCACGAAGCAAAGTCTGCTTTGCTTTGAGTTCGGAAAGTTCACCCTCCAAGCGCTGCAAACGCTGCATGGACGCTGCATCTGTTTCACGGCGAAGAGCTTCTTTTTCAATTTCAAGCTGCATAACTTTACGGTTTGCTTCGTCAAGTTCGGTGGGCAGGCTGTCAATTTCTGTACGAATCATGGCAGCGGCTTCATCAATAATATCAATGGCTTTATCCGGCAGCTGACGGTCTGGAATATAGCGAATGCCAAGCATTACAGCTTCCACAATGGCAGAGTCGCTGATACGAACGCCATGGTGCAGTTCAAACTTGTCTTTCAGCCCACGCAAAATAGAAATAGCATCTTCCTGACTTGGTTCGTCAACCATAACAGGCTGGAAACGACGTTCAAGAGCAGGATCTTTTTCAATATATTTGCGGTATTCATCAATGGTTGTCGCGCCAATACAGTGCAGTTCACCACGGGCAAGCATTGGTTTCAAGAGGTTGCCGGCGTCCATGGAACCTTCTGTTTTACCAGCCCCCACAATGGTATGGAGTTCATCAATAAAGAGAATGATCTGCCCTTCTGATTTTTCCACTTCTGAAAGCACTGCTTTGAGACGTTCTTCAAATTCACCGCGGTATTTTGCCCCTGCAATGAGTGAGCCCATATCAAGCGCAATCAAACGTTTATTTTTCAAGCTTTCCGGCACATCACCCTTGACAATACGGTGAGCCAAACCTTCCACAATCGCCGTTTTACCAACCCCCGCTTCCCCAATAAGGACGGGGTTATTCTTGGTACGGCGTGAAAGAATACGAATGGTACGGCGTATTTCCTGATCACGGCCAATCACCGGGTCAAGTTTGCCTTTGCCGGCTGCTTCTACAAGGTCACGACCGTATTTTGCAAGAGCTTCAAAGGTTTCTTCCGGATTGGGACTGGTAATGCGGTGAGGCCCGCGGAGTTCCTCGGTTGCTTTCATGAAACGGGTCTGATCAATACCGTGTTTTCTGAACACATCACCAAGCAATCCACTGGGATTTGGCCCAATAATTTCATGGAAAATATGTTCAACACTGATATATTCATCCTGCATTTTCTTAGCCAGCATTTCTGCCTGGGCAAGAGCTTTATTCACTCGCGTGGTAACGTGTATGCTCTGCGCATCACTGCCGGGGCCGCTGACGCGCGGACGTTTACTCAAAATTTGGTCAACATCTTGTTTTAATTGACTTACATTAACGTTCATTCTTTGCAGAATAGACGGAACAAGTCCATTTTCCTGTTCCAAAAATGCATAAACAAGGTGCTCTGCATCAATTTCCTGATGTTCCCGAGCAAATGCTATGCTTTGTGCAGCAGAAAAGGCTTCTTGCGCTTTTTGGGTTAATCTATTGATATCCATATATTTTTCCTCGATTATTATTCAATATTTTTTAATTGCGCGATCTGATTTTCCAAATCGTCAATTTTTTCCAGTAAATCAACAATCATTGCTCCTGCGTGACAGGGAATTTCAAAATCCCGGCAAAGCCGTTCCGCTTTACGAATTTTAAAAATATCATCGGAGTTGAAGAGATTATTTTCTTTTTCTATTGGTTGCAGCCAGCCAATATCAATATATTCCTGACATTTTTTTTCTTCAATTTCTGCTTCTTGCACAAACTGTAAAAAGCTTAGAAAGGTATAATCAACTTTTCCCATATTATTTCCTTTCTGTATCATTCTGGGCAGTTAGATTTGCAAGTTCTTCCCATAATGCTTTTTCTTTTTCACTCATTGTCTCTACACTTGGCGTGTCAATATCGATCACAACATATTCATCGCCTTTTGCTCCAATGCCTTTGCCTTTCAAGCGAAGTTTCTTGCCGCTCTTTATTCCTGCCGGAATTTTGAGCTCCACATCGCCTTCAAGGGTTGGAACACGAAGTTTTGTACCAAAAACAGCTTCAGTTGGCTTGATAAACATTTGACAGCTGATATCAAAGCCCTCACTTTTGAATTTTGGATGAACAGCATAGTGCACTGTCAGATAGAGATCACCATTAGGCGTGCCTGCCCGCCCCTGCCCTGCCAGGCGGAGTTTTGCCCCATTCTTTATTCCCTTGGGAATATTGACATTGAGGGATTTTTGCCCGTCCGGCATATTCAGGGTAAAGCTTTTTGCGCCGCCCTTATGGGCTTCTTCCAAGGTAACCTGCACATTGGCTTCCACGTCCTGACCTCTGCGCTGACGCTGATAGCCGCCGCCAAAACCGCCATTGCCAAAACCAGCTCCGCCAAAGCCGCCATGCTGACCAAAGAGCATTTCAAAGAAGTCACTGAAATCTCCGCCGCCAAAGCCCCCCTGTCCGCCCTGGAAATTGAATTGAAAGTTTTCAAATCCAGGAGCTCCCTGGAAATTTTGACCGTCTTTCCAATTTGGACCAAGCTGATCGTAAAGTTTACGCTTTTGCGGGTCTTTCAAAACCTCATGGGCTTCGTTGACTTCCTTAAATTTTTCTTCAGCCTTGCTGTCACCCTGATTCAAATCCGGATGATATTTACGCGCAAGCTTCTTATATGATTTATCAATTTCTTCTGTTGTTGCATTTCTGTCAACTTCCAAAATTTTATAGTAATCTTTATATGAAACAGACATACTTTTTCCTCTAATTACATAGAATAGTTATCTTTATTTTGTGATTTCCGTATTCTTTTTACATTAAAATAAATAAGAACGTTTTGTCCATTGTCAAGACTTTGACTCTTAATTTATCAATAAATTTAAAGTGAATAAATTCAAATAAATAAATCAATACCCTGCAAAAAAGCTTTGCCTTTCTTCATTCTATGAGTATACTGAATACGCCTTTGGCATATCTTGAGGTAAATATGGAACAAAAAGAGCAAAAAGAATTTATCGAACCAAGCCTGACGGTTATCTTGCAGCCAGGCGAAGAAAAACGCATTATTCCGCGCCATAAAGCCAAAAATGTGAGACGGCTCATTGAATTTCTGGGTCTGCGCCCATACACTGCCATGGTGATACGGAATAATATTCCCCTGACGCCCGATGTTCCCCTTTACCCTGAGCAAACCATTATTGTGCGCAAAGTTATGTCTGCCGGCTAAGAAAAACAGATACGCGAAAAGAATATGAATTATACCATTATTAACCTGACACGCTTTGGCGACCTTTTACAGACAGCCTGCACTATTTCCGCGCTCAAAAAGAGCGGCGACCATAAAATTTCGCTTATTTGTCTTAATCAATTTAAAGACGTTACCAAATTTATTCCATATCTTGACCATATTTACGATTTTTCAGGGGCAAGCCATTTAAATAATCTGCATATCGGAGATTTTGCCCATTGGGTTGAAAGTTATCAGGAAATCAAAGAATGGGTCAAAAAATATCATCAGGAATTTCAAACCGACTGCATTATCAATCTTACCCCAACTGTCAAAACAAGACTCCTGACAAAACTGCTCAGTCTGGAAAATAAGAACATTCAGGAAATTGGCTTTTGCGTCAATGATTTTGGCTATATTTACAACACCAATGTCTGGACAAGCTATACGCAGGCTGTCACGCAATTTCGCGGAGGCAGTCCCTATAATTTAATTGATGAATTTCGCTCCATGCTGGGACTTGCACCAGAACAATATCAATTAAAGAAGCCAGACAAGAAATCCTGTATGCAGGCCAAACAACTGCTGAAAATTTTTTCTGCCACCCTGCCGGAATGTAAAGGTTTTGTCGGTTTTCAGCTGGGAGCGAGCAATGCTGTGCGGCAATGGAATATTGAAAATTTTGCTGAACTCGCCAAGCTCATTTGGGAGAGAAAACAATACGTGGCTGTGCTTCTTGGCACCAGGCAGGAACAACATCTTGTGGAAAAATTTTCCCAAAAAATTGCTCCTTATATTCCTTATTATGATTATTGCGGCAAAAGCAACTTGCAGGAACTGGGGGCTATGCTCTGCAATTTAAAGGCTCTTGTCAGCAATGATACAGGAACGCTCCATTTGGCAACAGGGCTTCATGTTCCAGTTATTGGCATTTACCTTGCCACTGCTCAGGTTTGGGATACCGGCCCCTATGGGGATAAACAATTATGCCTTGAACCCAATCTTGCCTGCCACCCCTGCAATTTTAATGCTGCCTGCCAAAATAAGCATATCTGTCAAAAACAAATTTCTTCTGAAACCGTCTATGCCGCCCTTTGCTATCGCCTTGGCGACAAAACAATAGATTTTACTAAAGAAACTACAGCCCGCATTTGGGAAGGATTTTTCCAAAAAGACGGCTTTATCAATTACAAGCCGCTGCATACAGAAGAAGATATCCGGCCTTTATGGATGCAGTGCCAGCGAATTTTCTATAAAAATCTTTTGAATACCATACAAAATAACGATAAAAGTTCCTACGCTGAGCTTGATGTTGATACCAAAACGTTGCTTCCTGCCCGTCAGGAAATTGAAAAATTGCAGGCATTTGTTCTTCTTGCGCGAGAACAGGCTGTTCTCTTTTCAAAATTTCCTGAACAAAAGACACAGGAAAAATTTCTTGCCTCAACTCAAAGGGTAAAAATTTTCCTCAAGCAATCCCAATTTTTCATTCCTCTTTCTCTGCTTTTTGAGCAGCTTTTGCAAGACAGCGCCCAAAGCATGGAAGAAATCATACATTTTTTTGACATCCTCAAAGAGGAACTTGCGCAATTTTCCCATTTTCTTAGCTCCAAGCAATGAAGTGCACATATTGGCACAAATTTTGCTGATATATTTTCAAAATATGAAAAAGGAAAAATTTTCCGTCATATTTAAAAATTGCATTCAAAACTTTGGAGGGAAAAATGATTTACATTAATGGACAAAAAAGCGAATTAGAGCTTAGTCAATTTGCCAACTTTGAAGAAGTTATCGCTGCAACCAATAAAGTTTGCAACGATGCTGAAGAAATTATTACTGAAGTTCATTTGAATAATGAACTTTTCCAGGAACTTTATCCACACCAGGCAGAAGACATTGAAATCAACGAAATTCAAAAAGTTGAAATCACTTCCATGAAATATGTGGAAATGGCTTCTCAAATTGTGTCTGAACTGTTTAAAGTTACAAAATCTATTCGTCTTGCTTCAACCAATGCTTCCGAATCTTTGCGCCGCGGTGATGATGCTGATGCTTTCAATACCATCACTAATATGATTGATGTTGTTCGTAACTTTTTGAACATGATTTCTTGTTTCCAATCAGATTTCAGTGCGCCTGTGACTGATGAATATACTGCCCTTACAGAAAAATATTCACAAATTCTCGTTGAAATGAACGACGCGCTTGAAAATCAAGACTGGATTCTGGTTGCTGACCTTTTGGAATTTGAGCTTGCTCCCCTGAGCGCTGACTGGGATGAATATTTGACCTCACTCAGCTTCTTCTTTAATAATGAAGTGAATGTAATTTCTCAATAATATACCATAATAATTGATAAAGACAGGTGTATTATGAGCAGTTTAACACTACTTGACCGCATGCTTATCATTGCACAATACGAACTTGAAGCAATGCAAAGAGGTGATGTTGACGGTGCAATTTCCTTTTTTGAAGAAAGAGTTGCTCTTCTTGAACAATTACAAGTAAATCAGGATGAAATTAATTCCGAAGACTGCAAAATGAAATTGCTTGCCCTCCAAGGGTTTCACCAAATTATTTACGAAGAAGGGCTAAAACTGAAAGAGCAAATCAGACAAAACCTTTTAAACTCTCAGGCACAGCGTTCTGTCAGTAAGCGTTATGCAAATGCACGATCTTTAAATTTCTCAAGATAAAACACTCAATCGCATAAACAAAAAGACTTCCTCGTAAAGAAGGGGAAGTCTTTTTTTATGGTCAATTTTTCATTGTGGCGGAAATGTATAGGAATCGAACCTACCCCAGACATTGCTGCCTGACTGCAGTTTTGAAGACTGCGTGCCACACCAGTGACAAAACATTTCCAACAAAAATTTATTAATTTCTATTGCTTTCTTCTACTTTTAGGTTGATTTTATAACATCAGATATAATTATAACATTTTATTTTTATGGGGGAAATGATTTCCCCCATCCCCCCACATAGCTTGTTTTTATTTCATAAAAACAAGAAATTACGTAAAAAGATTAAATCGTTGTTCAAAAAATTATAAAAGATACGCGTTCATCAACCTGATACTAGAACAGAGCGATTCCTACTTATTTTTTTCCCAAAGCTCGACTGGAATTTTTAAGATTGCCTTTTTAACTTTTTTAGGGCTGTCACCTTCTCTATCATCCAGCAGCAATGTTTTATGGGCTTCATACGGAAAGAACACCACACAATTTCCTGTTTCCACATAAAACGTGCAATCCTTTTCAGGCATATCATGGAAAAAGCCAGCATCCTTCTCTTCTGAAAAATTCCCTGTGCCTATAAAACGGGAAAAAAATGCACCGTCAATTTTTTCCACACCGCTCAAAGTACAATGCACATCAATATATTTTTTGTGATATTCATAAGCATTGTCGGCTTTCAAATCTGCACACATAATATTGTAAAATGCGCCATGGCAAAGGGGATAGGAGCCTTCTTCCTTATCAAAAGCTGTAGGATATTCGCGGATAAACTGCAAAATAGCATCATGCCATTTGAAGCCTCTGCCATAATTGCCAATGCATTCTAATCTGTCAAAAATCATAGTTCCTCCAGAAAATACGCGTATTTTTCCTAACGCAAACAATTAAGCATAATCGCCCACGCCGCGGACAACTTCATAAATATTAGGCAGTTTTCTGATTTTATCCATGAGCTGATACAAATGCACAGCGTCTGTCACTTCAACGGTAAAATCAACTTCTGCCTTGTTATCAAGAGTAGTTGTCAAAATCAGGCCCTGGATGTTGACGTCAAAGTTGACGATTTCTGTGGCAATGGCAGCCAACATACCCTTTTCATTTTTCGCAGTGACTTTAATCGTAGCAGGAAATGGTCTTGGCTCTTCATTTTGCCATGTTACGGAAATCAAGCGTTCAGATTCCAAATCCAATAAATGCGGACAATTGGATAAATGAACAATAACCCCGCGGCCGCGGCTGATAAAACCAATAACCTGGTCACCGGGAACAGGCTTGCAGCATTTTGCAAAGTGCACCAGCGTATCATCAATGCCTTTGACAACAATACCGCCCGTATGGTCTTTATTATCAGCAGTAGAAGCTTTTGTCGGCGCTTCCAGAGGAAGAGGCTCAACGGTTTTCGGGTCGATCAAAGCCTGCAGTTTTGTCAAAATTTTCTTTGGCGTAAACTTCGCATAACCAACATTTGCAAATAAATCATCAATACTGGAAGAGGAAAATTCAGAAATTAACTCACTCAAGGTGCCGTCTTTGACCGCCCGAATAACGTTAATTCCCATTTTACGACCTTCTTTTTCCAGCATATCACGGCCAAGCGCAATAGCTTTGCCACGTTCTTCTGTACGCAAATAGTTTTGGATTTTTGACCGGGCTTTGGATGTTTTAACCAGCTTAAGCCAGTCGCGGCTCGGATAACGGTTTTTATCCGTAATAATTTCAACGGTATCGCCGCTCTTTAATTGCGTGGATAGAGGCACAAGCTTGCCATTGATTTTTGCGCCCACACAATGAAACCCCACGTCCGTATGGACAAGGAAGGCAAAGTCCAGCGGCGTTGCCCCGTCAGGCAATTGTTTGACGAGGCCTTTCGGCGTAAAGACGTAAATTTCATTGCTGAAAAGGTCAAGGCGCAGCGTGCTCATAAATTCACGAGAATCCGCCTCATCGCGCTGACGCTCTAAAATATCACGAATCCATTGCAGCTGAGGCATATCCCCGGCTTTGATTGCATGATTTTTATTATTTTCCTTGTACAGCCAGTGAGAAGCAACCCCATGTTCCGCAAAATCGTTCATTTCTTCTGTACGAATTTGGATTTCAATACGTTCGCCCTCAGGCCCAATCACTGTACTGTGCAAGCTTTGATAACCGTTTGCTTTTGGCAGAGAAATATAATCTTTGAAACGACCGGCCACAGGACGCCACAAAGCATGCACCAAACCAAGCACAGCATAACAATCCCGAAGTTCCTTCACAATCACACGGAAGGCAATAATATCATGCATTTCATCAAGAGGCGTGCCCTGTGCTTTCATTTTCAAATAGATACTGTAAACCTGCTTGATACGCCCGAAAACACGGCCTTCAATTTTGTTTTCGCGCATGATTTCTTCAAGCTTGGTAATAACTTTATTGATAATCTGGCGTTCAACAACCTGATTTGTTTCAAGCCAATTGGCAATATGGGCATATTGGTCAGGCTGCAGATAGCGGAAACTTAAATCTTCCAGCTCCTGTTTAATTTTATGCAGACCCAAACGGTTGGCAAGAGGCGCATAAATATCCATGGTCTCTTGTGAAATGGAAATTTTCTTATGGGGCTTTTGAAACTGCAGCGTGCGCATATTGTGTGTTCTGTCCGCAAGTTTGACAATGGGCACGCGAATATCATGGCTCATGGCCAAAATCATTTTACGAATATTTTCCGCCTGAGCTTCTTCCTTGGTGTCGAAGGTCATCATGTTGATTTTTGTCACACCGTCAACAATATCCGCAACCTGTTCACCAAATTCATCTTCCAGTTCATCAATGGAGGCACTGGTATCTTCAACCGTATCGTGCAAAAGCCCGGCGGCAATGGTATGTTCATCAAAGCCCATTTCAGCAATATTTTTTGCCACGCTTGCAGGGTGCATAAAATACGGTTCACCGGACATACGCAGCTGCCCAGCGTGCGCTACTGAGGCGAAATCATAGGCTTTTTCAATAAGTTTTGTATCAACTTGAGGATTAAATTTTAATGCAGCCGCAACAATTTCTTCCACAGGAACAATAACATTTGAAACTTCCTGCTCTTTTACAGAGGGCTTGCCGATAATCACAACAGAAGAATTATCTGTGCTCTTTGCATCAGAAATCTTTTCAGGAGCTGCAACAGAAACGTCTTGCTTTTGCTCATTATTCTGGAGATTTTGTTCTGCCATATCGCTATCCTTTTCAAGTTACTTATTATTTTTCTATCGTACAAATCCCTGTTTGTCAAAGCAATACTATTGCAAAAAGCCTGGAATCCACCATTTTTCCATATTATGGGTAATACCTGAAATAGCAGGCTCTATGCCCTGAAATCGCTTTTGCACCATGGGCAGGGCATAGGGAACATAAAGAAATAAATAGGGCTGCTCTTCATGCAAAATTTCCTGAAACCGATCATAATAGCGTTTTCGGATTTCCCTGTTGGCTGTGGAGCGGGCCTTTTCCAGACACATATCCACTTCATCATTTTTGAAATAGACGAAATTGAGTCCATTTTGCCTGATGGCAGAAGAATGCCAAACACTGGAAACGTCAGGATCTTCCAAAATATTCCAGGCTAAAATAACTGCATCATACTGCCCTTTCATCACAAATTCATTGATAAAGGTTGCCCATTCCACTGTCCGAATTTTCATTTCAATGCCCAGCTTTTTCCATTCCGCCTGCAAAATAAGCAAGGAATTTTCCCGCTCCTTATTGCCTTGGTTGAGAAGTATCGTGAAGGAAAAACGCTGTCCGTCCTTTTGCAGATAACCGTCCCTGCCCTTTGTCCAGCCGGCCTTGGCAAAAAGATCCAGCGCCTTTTGCATATCATAGGGATAAGGCGCTAAATTCTCATTATACGCCCATGTCTGGGGTTTGAACGGCCCAACTGTTTTTTCCCCAAGCCCAAGCAGTGCCCCTTTAATCACGGTATCTCTGTTTGTTCCATAGGAAAGGGCTTGCCGTACCAGCTTATCCCGAAAAAAGGGATGCTTCAAATTAAAGCCGATAAAGGTATAGCCATTGGAAAGATATTTGTATTTTTGCCAATATTCTTCCCATTCCTTTTCCTTGGTCTGCAAAAGATACTGCTGCGTTGTCAACCCCAGAAAATCAACCTTTTTCGCTTTTGCTTCCAAAAAGATAGTCGTCACATCAGGAATGATGCGGTAAATAAACTGGTCAATATAGGGGCGTCCCTCAAAATAGGTATCATTTGCTTCCAGCACAAGGCGCGTGCCTGTTTGCCATTCTTTCAGCTTATAGGGCCCTGCCCCAACGGGATTTCGCGCAAAAGCCGTTTTGGTAATATCTTCATGCTCTAAAATATGCTTGGGCAAAATAGACATCATCCAGGTAATAATGGCACGGGCATAAGGCTCTTCATAATACACTTCAAAGGAAAATTTGCCCGTTTGTTTGAACTCTTTTACCCGCAGACAGTCAGCGGCATAGGGAGTTGGTGTGTTGGGATCAATGGTCAGTTTATAGGTAAAATACACATCATCAGCCGTAAGAAGCACGCCGTCCTGCCAATAAACATCCTCACGAAGTTCAAAGCGAAAAACTTTGCCGTCTTCCAAAACTTCAAATTTCTTTGCTGCTAAAGGAATAATATTATATTCTTTATCATATTTTAAAAGAGAGGTGTAAATAAAATCCGCCACTTCATGAGAAGCAGAATCAGAAGCCAAAATCGGAATTAAATTGGAAGGCTCACCAATGCTGGCTAAAACAAGCTTGCCGCCATAATCAGGAGTATCAGGAATTTCACGCTGTTCTAACTGTGCAGAAGCAGTTCTCTTTTCTTGCTCCGCCTTGTCCGCCTCAGAAGAACAAGCACAAATCAACAGAAAAATACTCGCTGTAAAAAAATTTTTTAAAAAATTTTTCATTTTAAAATCACCATAAAATATTTTATAAAATCAAATTATTTCAATAAGATACAATATTGCTATTTTTCGTATTACACAAAAATTTTGTTAAAAGTTCTTATAACAGAGTTATTAATACTTGAAAAGTAAAAGATTATACAGTAATAATACAGAATATACTGAGTTATGCCATTTAATTTTTTCCCATGTTGAAACTTTTATTTAATTGAACATGTTTTGGGGACATTTTCCTTGCCTTTTCAGCAAGCAATTGTCAAAAGGGTATTACGATATGAACAGACTTAGCGAAACTGCCATTTGTGCAGCATTGGAACAATTTATTCAGCAAACTATTCCAGAATACATTACAGATACTGGAAAGATGATTATTGCCGAAAATGGCATCAGTAATTTGCTCTGGCGTATGGAAGACAGTTACAGCGAAGCAAGCTGTACTGTCCATGGTGAAGATTTCCAGGCCTACAGTCCAACTGTTACGGTCAGGCTCAACGACAAGCACGTTGACTATGCCTGTAACTGTATGGAATCCTTTGGAAGTCCCTGCCGTCACGTGGCAGCGCTTGCCCTGAGCGCCCTTTCTTCCATTGCCGTTTCTCATGATACCACGACAGAAACAACCACCATTCGCCCTGAATGGCGGCAAAGCTTTAGAAATTTCTTTACTTCCAATTCTGAACCTGAAACAGGCAGACATTATTTTCTGTTCAGATTTTTCCCGGAACCCGGCCGTCTTTCTGTGGAATTTTATCGTGCGCGGCAAAATAAAACCGGCTTGTCCACTGTCCGTCAGGCTGTAACTTTGGAAGAAATTTTAAAAAATCCTGACTGGTGCGAATATTCACCGGAACTGCCTAAAATCTTAAAACAAATTGCCCAATATCTCGATTATTACGGACACCGTGTGGAAATTCCAGACGGTCTTTTATCTTGGTTTTTCTGGGCACTTCGCAATGAAGAATATATTTTCTGGGAAGATACAGAAAAACCCTGCACCATCGAAAGCTCCACCATGGATTTGAAACTTCATCCTTCCCTTGATGAAGACGGCCTGCGCTTTGATATTATGCTGCAAAAAGAAGAGAAAAAACCATTCTCCATTCAGCGCGATGAAGACAGACCAGACCAGACTGTTGCCACCTTCCATGGGCAAATTCCGCTTTGGGTATGCTGGAACCAATGTTTTTACCCGGTGCAGACCTGCCTCAACCATGATGTTATTCAATCTCTTGTGCAGGCAAGCCCCATTATCCCACAGGAAGATATTTCCGAATTTTTAGACCGGGTTTGGACACGTCTGCCCTCATCAGAACTCTATGAACAGGAAGAATTCCTTAAAATTATGGAACCGGTTTTCCAACCCGGCAGCTATAATCCAAAACTCTTCCTTGATGAAGAAGGCAGCCTGCTTACCCTTGAAATTCAAAACGTCTACGAAAGCATACACGGCGAATTTATTCTGCCCGGCCCTAATCCGGATTTCCAAACAGGCAGCTATGTTTTTGAAGGACAAACCTTCCTCCTGCGCCGTGCACAGGAAGAAGAAGCCAATCTTCTTTCCCAGCTTTCTGAAATGCGCTTCCAGCCTCGTAACAATAAACTGTGGTTTATGGAACCGGAAGAAGCTATTTCCTTCCTTTTGGATTCCTATCCGACTCTGGTGCAAAACTGGCGCGTCTACGGTGAAACCACCCTTTCCCGCTACAAAGTCCGCACCACCACCCCAACCATTAACGCAAGCATCCAAAGCAATGAACAGGAAAAATGGTTCTCCCTTGATGTTAATGTGGAATACGAAGGACAAAGCCTGCCGCTGGAAAAGATTTGGAAAGCCTGGCTCAAGGGCAAACGCTATGTGCAGCTTAGAGACGGCTCCTATGCCAGCCTGCCTGAATCATGGCTTGAAAAACTTGCCCACAAGCTCAAAGTGCTTGGCCTTGACCCCAATAAACCACCCAAACACCATTTCAAACAATTTGAAGCTCCTGTTCTTGACAGCATTTTGGACGATTTGCCCAATGCCATTGAAGATTCTTTCTGGAGCAAACTGCGTGACAATATCCGTCACTTCAAGGAAGTTAAACAAATTGAAACACCAAAAGGACTTAATGCTTCCCTTCGTCCTTACCAAATTCAGGGTATTTCCTATCTCAACTTCCTCGATGAATACGGCTTCGGCGGTATTTTGGCGGATGAAATGGGGCTTGGAAAAACCATCCAAACCCTTGCTTTCATTCAGCATATGAAGAACAAAGGCAAAACAGGGCCGAACCTCATTGTTGTGCCTACTTCTGTTTTGCCCAACTGGGATCGAGAAGCAGAGAAATTTGTTCCTGAACTCAATCGTGTTATTGTCTATGGCACGCGCCGCGAAAATATTTTCCGCAAAATTGCAGACGCTGATATTGTGATCACAACCTATGCTCTCCTGCGCCGTGACCTTGAGGAATTGGAACAATACGAGTTCAACTCCATTATTCTGGACGAAGCACAAAATATCAAAAACCCCAACACCATAACCACCAAGAGCGTGCGCAATATCAATGCCCGCATGCGCCTGTGCCTCTCCGGTACGCCTATTGAAAATAACCTCTTTGAATTATGGAGTTTATTTGAATTTCTTATGCCTGGTTTCCTTGGTTCTCAACACGCGTTCCAACGCGGAATCATCAAACCTATCAAGGAAGGCGATACAGAAACTCTGGAATACTTGCGCACCCGTGTAAAACCCTTTATTTTGCGCCGTACCAAAGCAGAAGTTGTCAAAGACCTGCCTCCTAAGGTGGAAAGCGTCACCTACTGTGCCATGGCGGAAGAACAGGCAGAACTTTATGCATCTCTTGCGCGTAAACTCCGCGAACAAGTGCTTGCCGATGTTGATGAAAAAGGTATGGCAAAAAGCCAAATGTCTATTTTGGATGCTTTGCTCAAACTGCGTCAAATCTGCTGTCACCCCAAACTGCTCAAAATGGAAATGCCCGGTTTCAGTGCCAATATTCCTTCCGGTAAATTTGAAACCTTCAAGGATATGGTGATTAACCTTGTGGAAGAAGGGCATAAAATTCTGGTCTTCTCTCAATTTGTGCAGATGCTGCAGCAAATCAGTGCCTGGCTGCAAATGACCGATATTCCTTTCTGTTACCTTGACGGCTCCAGTAAAGACCGCTTGGAACAAGTGGATAAATTCAATAACAGCCCTGACATTCCTATTTTCTTGATTTCCCTGAAAGCAGGAGGAACAGGCCTCAACCTCACCAGTGCGGACTATGTTATCCACTACGATCCATGGTGGAACCCTGCTGTGGAAAGTCAGGCAACAGACCGTGCCCACCGTATTGGTCAGGCAAAGCAGGTTTTCTCCTATAAGCTGATTTGTCAAAATACAGTGGAAGAAAAAATTCTCAAATTGCAGGAAATGAAACGGGGCGTTGCAGAAGCGGTTATTCCGGGCCAAGATTCCTGGAAGTCTCTCACCCGTGACGACCTCGAAATGCTCTTTGAAGTATAATGAATAAAAACTCTAACCATAACTTTTTTATGGGGGAAATGATTTCCCCCATCCCCCCTCATCACTTGTTTTTATTTTATAAAAACAAGAAATTATGTTTTATAAACAAAAGGATTAAATTTTTATCCAATACCTTTACAAAATTTACTTGTTCATCAATCTCTTTTTAGAGCAAAGCATAAAAAATATACGAAAATATAAAGAAAGCTGCCAGTTGGCAGCTTTTTTTATTCAATCAGATTGTGGTCAGTAAACATGTCAAGCGGAATAAACGAAATAAAGGTATCCAGAACAGACCGCGTCCAATCCAAAGCCTGAAAATAGTTGTTATCCAGCAAATACATGGAACTGGACAAAAAGTAAATTTGCCCCTCTGCTAAAAATGGATAATGGGAAACAAAGGAAACAATACTGTGATTTTCACTGAGGGCAAGGGTCAGCATAATGCTGTATTTATGGTTGATTTTGCCTCGTTCCTTGCGATATTGAATATACACACTTTTTCCAGCCAGCAAATATTCATACATTTTTTCTTCCCAGGCTTTTTTTTCTGTAAGTGTTGGCGGACTGATTTTCTCAAAAGTTTGATATGCCGCCTCTAACGACTCACGCACAAAGGATAATTGCAGTTTTTGCAAGGGAATACGCTTATGCATAATTTGCGGCATGCGATAAAAATAGACCATATTAGTAATGGCGTCGTAGTGACCGCGCTCTAAATCCTGACGGGAGGAATTGGGCAAATAAATTTCCAAAAGCTCAGCACTTTCCGGGATTTGTTTCTGCACTTCTTTATAAAAATCAGGATATCGTTCTTTGACAGGGAAAAATTCAAGAACTTTTGTTGCATAAATTGCATTCAGTTCCCCTGCCACATCCCGCGTTATTTCATGAATATTGGGTTTATTGATTTCTTCTTCAGCATAACAAGCCGGAATAAAAGAAAAACTTGTCAGTGAAAACAGTACAAATAAAATATACAAATATTTCATATAGATAATTAGCTCTTCAAAATTAATATAAAATACTGTAAAATAAAACCATAAAGAGAGCAAGACAAGAAAAAAGGAAAAATCATGCTGGCCCATAGTGATGAATGGTTAAACAACTTACTGATTCAACAAGGCTTATCGGAATATACAGTTGCTGCCTATAAACAGGACTTGGAAGCTCTTGCCCAGTATATGGAGCAAAGCCAAATAAGCCTTGAAGAAATTGACGAAGATCAGCTGCTCCTTTTTTCTATTCACCTCAGCCAAAAGGGTGACAGCACGCGAACTATCGCCAGACGTCTCTCCTGTCTGCGTAAATTTTTTGCCTGGCTTTTTGAAGAAAAACACGTCAAACAAAATCCGGCGGAACTTCTTGACACGCCTAAACTTCCCCTGTATTTGCCGGAAGTGCTTAGTATTGACGAAGTGCAGCGCCTTCTTTCAACGCCTGATATATCCACAAAGCTCGGCCAGCGCGACCTTGCTATTTTGCATTTACTCTATGCGTCAGGACTTCGCGTCAGTGAGCTTATTCACGTCAAAGCCACGGATATCGACTTTGAACGGGGTATTATCCGCGTTTTTGGCAAAGGCAAAAAAGAGCGCCTTATTCCTATCCACTCTCTGGCGCTTTCCATTTTAACAGATTATTTGCAAAATACGCGCGGCCAGTTTATCAAAAATTCTGAGACCGATGATGAGCTCTTTTTGAACCGTTCAGGGAAAAAACTGACAAGGCAGGGCATATGGAAACTGATTAAACGCTATGCCCAACTTGCGGGTATTCAGGCAATTATTTCTCCGCACACACTCCGCCACAGCTTTGCTACCCATCTTTTGGAAGGCGGAGCAGACCTTCGGACTGTGCAAATTTTATTGGGTCACAGTGACCTTGCCGCCACAGAACTCTACACCCACATTTGTCAGGGCAAAATCCAGGAAATTTACGCCCATGCCCACCCAAGGTGCTATGATCATACTAAAAATTGCCAATAGATAATTATACTGCTTATCATATTATTTCAAATAAGCTTTATCATTCAATGCATTAAAAGCATTTTCTTTGATAAAAGAATAATTTTTATAATATAACTTCAATACATTAACATAACATTTTGCTTTTTTAAAATTAAAAACCAATAGATATTTCACGATATTTAGAATTAATTTTAAAAAGGTTCTTTCGAAAAAAAATTTTTTGCCAATTTTTTGCGGATTTGATACTTTTAATAATAAGCGTCTATAATAACGACTAAAATCATTCCAAAAAGCTGTATTGGGCTCACGAAATTCTCTATCATGGCAAAATAAACTTTGCGGCACTATTCCAATTTTTTTACCATAATATTCAACGCGGTTACAATAATTATCATCTTCACCATAATGGAAAAAGACAGGACTGAATCCACCAATTTTCCTTATACATTCAACAGGCATTAACCAACAGGCAGCATTGCAAAATGAAACAGAATAAATTTCTTCTACCTTATTAAGTATCAAATCATAAAAATAATTATTCAAATTTTTAATATAATTTTTAAAAGCAGCATCTAAATCTGTTTTGTCGCCGTTATACTGCAAAGGACATAAAATATAATAATCAGGATTTTCTTTATGTGCATGTATTAATTCAAGAATATTTTTTTGATCAATATACGCATCTTGATTTAATAATAAAATATACTCTGCCTGTTCCTGCAGTGCAATTTGTAAACCAATATTATTTGCCTGTCCAAAACCCATATTTTTCTTATTTTCAATAAGGCGAACAAAAGAATATTTTTTCTCTATTATTTGGATAGTATTATCTTCAGACCCATTATCAATAACTGTTAACTGCCATTCTTCAGGCATATTAATAAAGGAAGACAAACACGTATCAAGCCATTTTTCAGCATTATAGGTAACAATAATTATAAATACCCTATCCATTGATTTCTCACAAATAAATTTAACTATCTATATCTTAAATTCGTTCCGGCTTTTGCTCGCGATGAACAAGATATTTTAACCCGTCCTGCGGTGTAAATTCTCCGTCTAAAATTTTCTTCATGGTATAGGCAATGGGCATTTCCACCCCAAGATTTTTTGCCAGCGCGCAAACCGCATGGGTTGTGGCAACCCCTTCTGCAACACTGTTCATGCTGGCAATAATTTCATCAAGCTTTTCGCCTCTGCCAAGTCGCAGGCCCACTTGTCTGTTCCTTGATAAATCCCCGTTACAGGTCAGCATTAAATCGCCAAGCCCGGAAAGTCCCATAAAAGTTTGGAAATTTGCGCCCATGGCATGCCCAAGACGGCACATTTCAACTAAGCCTCTTGTCACAAGAGCAGCTCTGGCATTGTCGCCAAACTTCAAACCGTCACTGACACCGGCAGCAATAGCATAAATATTTTTAATGGCGCCGCCCAGTTCCACGCCCAAAACATCAGTGGAAGAATAGCAGCGAAAATGAGGCGTGGTAAAAATATCCCGCAAATGCTCTGCTCTTCGTTCATCAGCACAGGCAAGCGTGCAGGCTGTGGGCATATCCTGGGCAACTTCCTTGGCAAAGGAGGGGCCGGACAGAACCGCATAACGGGCTGATTCGTCTTCCAAACCAAAAATCTTTGGAACAACCATGGACAACGGCAAAAGTTGTTTTAAATCAATACCTTTTGCCACATTGATCAGTGTGGTCATTTCCCCAAAATACGGCACAAACTTGGGCAATAATTCTGCCTGCTTTTGACAAGGCAAAGCAATAACCCAATATTCACATTCAGTCAGCACATCAAAGCTTGTGGTTGCTTCAATTTTATCACAAAGCCGAATACCTGAAAGATATTTACAATTTTCATGCAATGTATTTATGGAGTGAGCAACCTTTTCATCACGCAAAACAAGATGTGTCGTATGTCCGGATTTTGCCAAAACATGGGCAAGACACGTTCCAAAGTTTCCCCCTCCAAGAACAGCTATATGCATAGAAAACCCCAATTATTTTTTAAAATACGTATTTGCTTCAGCGTAAACAAAAGAATGTTTCAAAATTCTTTCTGTTTCGCCTTTTTTCATTTCTTCTGCCATGGCAATAACATGATTATAAGCGCTTCTGGCAGGGCCTGAACCAATACTGAGACGTCGCACCCCAGCTTCACGAAGAGCCTCTAAATCAGAAGTTGCAGGTGTCAATAAAATATTGATGGGGGCGTCCACTTCTTTAACCAGCGTTTTTATGCTTTCAATCGGAACTGCCCCTGGATAAAAGATACAGTCAGCGCCTGCTTCTTTGAACGCTTTGCCTCTTTCAAGGGCAACTTTCAATTTATATTCTTCGTCACCAATATTATGCCAATAGGTGCAGGTTCTGGCATTGATCACAAAATCAAGATTGCATTCTTTTTTCAATGCCGCAAGTGCCCGAATTTTTTCCAAAAAGAAAGGAAGTTCATCAAGAGTCTTGTCCTGACGTCCGTCTTCAATATTGAAGCCCACTGCCCCAACTTCCAAAAGACGCAGAGCATTGGTTTTGACCTTGCTCACATTGTCCGCAAAGCCACGTTCAATATCAACGCTCACAGGAATATCCACGCGCCGGGTCATACTTTCCACGCAGTACACAACATCATCAAAGAGCATATTTTGCCCGTCAGCATAGCCATAGGAAAGCGCCATGCCCTGACTTGTAGTGCCAAGCGCCTCAAACCCCTCTTTCTTGAAAATATAGGCAGAACCGGCATCCCATGCATTGGCTAAAATAAACATTTTATTTGCATGGTGCATGTTCATAAATTTTTTTGCTAAATCTCGCTGTTTATCTGTTATCATGCGTATTCCTTATAGTTTTTCTAAATTTAATAAAGCCCGTTTCATGGCAAGCCCATAACCATATCCCTGCATAGCTCCGCTTTTGGCTATCACCCTGTGGCATGGCACACAAAAAGGAATGGGATTATCATGGCAAGCCCTTGCAGCACCCCGGCATGCCCTTGGTCTTCCTGCTCGCGCGGCAAGCTCCGTATAACTAATGGTCGAGCCATAGGGAATTTTTGCTATTTCCTGCCAGACACGGTTCTGAAATTCAGTGCCGCCCGTAAAGGCATAGGAAAAGGTAAAATCTTTACGCTGGCCTGCAAAATATTCTGTAAGTTCCTGAAAAACCTTTTGCGCAAAATCATCTAAAGGCGCAAGACTTTCCATTTCTTCTACAATATGTATCCTATACACTATTTCTTCTTGATACGCAATTTCTACACATAAATTCCGGCAGAAAATTTCTTTGCCCTTTTCACGACTCAATTCCCTGCTCCATTCATTGGCAAATGTACCACTGAGCAAAATTCTCTTTCTGACAACGTTCATTTTGTTCCCATTAAATTTGTATTTGCGATTTCCCATAAATACAGTGAAGCAATGCTCGCATAGGGTGAATATTGCTCTTTAAAAGCCATAAAGGTGCGCTTGTCTATTTTTTCAAGCCCGTGCAAAAGGCACAAACCTTTTTTGATGCCAAAATCACCATAACTCAAAATATTTTTCCGCTGCAAAGAAAAGAGTAAGAGCATTTCCACTGTCCACACACCCACGCCCGGCAGCTGAGTTAATTCCTGAATAATTTCTTCATCACTTTTTTCTGTCAAATACAATGAGGTAATATTTTTTGCTGAAAAAAATTGTGCAGCGGCTTGGATATTTTGTGCTTTTCGCTCACTCATGCCGCAAGCTTGCAACGCTGCTGTATCCAAGGCTAAAATTGCCCGTTCTGTCAACCCATTATCACAAAGCGTGCAAACTCGCTGATAAATTTTTTGTGCGGTTTTCCCATTGATTTGCTGGGCAATAATATGCTGAATGAGCGCCAAAAAGATATTGGGTTCCACTTCACGCTCAATCATGCCGCGAACTGCAATAAATTTTCCCAGCTCCTTATCCCGCTTTTTCAAATAGGTTAATTCTTTCTTCCCGTATTCAAAAATCATACATACCTCACAAAAGAACACTAGCACATTTTGCCCAAAGAATAAATCTTGCATAAGCACAAAAAAAAGCATAATTTTAGGGAAAATTTTTGGGGGAACACTATGCTTACCTATTTGGCTTTATATAGTTTTTTTGGCATTATTGCAGGACTTCTCGCTGGTTTGCTCGGCATTGGCGGGGGCCTCGTTATTGTGCCCATTCTTGTGTATATGTTTAATCTCCAAAGCTTTCCCCCGGAACATATTATGCACATTGCCCTGGGAACGTCCCTGGCAAGTATTATGTTTACGTCCTTTTCCAGCGCCATGAGCCACCACAAACATAAAGCCGTCAACTGGGATATTGTCAAAAAGGTCACTGTGGGGATCATTGTCGGCACATGGGTTGGTTCATTCTTTGCAGCAAAAATTCCTACCTATATTTTACAGCTGATTTTCTCCTGCTTTATTTTTTACGTGGCTTCCAAAATGATTATGAGCTCCAAAAAGACGCTGGGCAATAAGCCTTTGCCTAAAACACTGGGCATGAATATAGCAGGGCTTGGGATTGGGCTTATCTCCAGCCTTGTGGGCATTGGCGGCGGAACTATTTCTGTGCCTTTTATGCTCTATCACAGCGTGGAAATGCGAAACGCCATTGCCACTTCTGCCGCCATTGGTATGCCTATCGCCATTTCCGGCTGCATTGGTTATTTTTTCAACGGAAGCGGTGCCGCGAACTTACCCGAATACTGCTATGGCTTTATTTATCTGCCAGCCCTTTTTGCCATTGTTATTTGCAGCAGTCTTATGGCTCCTTTTGGTGCGCACCTTACCCATACCCTGCCAGTAGCTAAAATCAAAAAATGCTTTGCGTTCCTGCTTCTTTTCGTCGGCGTGCGTATGCTGATTTCCGCAATTTTGTAGGAATTGAACAACACAAAAATTACTGCCATTCAAATAAATTAGTTTTTTTACAAAAAAGCAGAGGATAATTCCCCTGCTTTTTATTTGAAATTTTTTTACTATTGTAATTGCTTGAGAAAAATTATTTTAAATACTTGTCTAAAATTTCCTGCTTTTGCTGCTTTGAAGCATCAATAACAGCCTGTGCCTCTGCAATTTGCTTTTCCAATTCTTCAATCTGTGCAGCAATCTTCTGCTGTTCTGAAAAATCAGGTAGCGGAATACTTATACTTTCAACTCTATCAATGGAAGCTCTTTTTGTTCTTGAAAAACCAAAAACTTTACCTTCTTCATTTAATGCATAGGCTAAATATTTATCAATTATAACAGAATCCTTTAATATTCTTATATACCCGCAATGATCTGTTGGATAAAATGGAGTATTTTTGGCTATAACATTCGTCATCCAATCACCATCAATCCCCCATAATATAGATGCGCTACTAAAATCATTTATTAACAATTCATCTATATAACCAAAAGGTTGAAATACGTTAGCACTATATACAGGAATAGCTCCGTTAATATTTAAATCTGAATTTAAAACTCGCTTTCCTATTGCTAAACTAAAAACAGTCGTATCACTTAATCGGATTTTTTTAGTAGCATTATGATACAAATCATTTAACAACTTCTTAATTTCTCTTCTAGTTGTGTCAACTTTTTTTAAATATTTAGTATATTCTGTTTCAACTTCCTCAATTTCAGCAACAATTTTTTGCTGAACTTCCAAAGGAGGAAGAGGAATTTTTAAATCTTTTAAATATGATGATAAATTATTTATATTACTACCAGTTGAAATATCTCTAATATTTTGTCTTATCGGATTATAATTTAATATTAAATATAAATACTTGGGAAGTAATAAATTTATATTTGCTCTTATTATTCCCATAAATCCACCTGCATAGCAGGGCAAATCTCTATCAATAAATGCAAATTTTCCTATATGAGCTTTACTTCCACTTGAAAAACAAATAAAAATATCATTACGTTTTAATTTTTTATCTATTGATAACTCTTTATCATTATTAAGAAATATTTTTTTCTTAATTTCTAATTGATTATCTAAAGTTATATTGTCTGCCGTTAAAATAACATTTTTACTTTCTGTAAACACAACATCAGACTTATCATACGTTATACCTGTACCATAATATGCAACAATATTTTCTATTTTTTCAAATGGATATTTGCTTTCTATTTTAATTTTTTTTTTAACTTTTGTATTGATAATTTTTTCAAAATCAGCCCTGTCAAAAGTCATCATATCGAGCAAATCAACTCTTGCAACATTATCTTGCATGGATTCGGAAATTTCCGAACTTAAATTACCATTAAATGCCTGATAAATATAGGTGCTTGCCTTTTCTGAATTTTCAAAAGAATTAATATCAAAGAGTTTAGTACATTCGTCTATTGTTTTATTTCTTTGAATTGCATGAATACCTTCTGAACCTCGGCGATTTGAAAATTCATAGCCTAAAAACTGCTTTTCAGCGTCTTTTTCACCTGTTTTTACAATAACAAGTTTTTGAGAATAGGCTAGAATAAAATAACAAATTTTTTCTTTTTCAAGTTCTCTTACTTTTTTCCAGAATTCCTTATTCGTTTTGACTTTTAATTTTTGCAAATACTCTTTATATAAATCATGCTGCTGCACTGTATCATTGGGATTTTCATCTAATAACGTAATATAATCGTCAAAAGTCAAATTTTCCCACACATACTTAATATATTTTTCAACAGGGCTTTCAATATTATTAATTGTTACATCAGTATGCGCAGTAAAAAACCTTTCCACATCTTTTTCTAAATTTACACATGCATAATTATTTCTTCTGCGTAAAAATAAAACAACAGTATTGGTACCAGTTGCCATAAAGGTATTGGAGCCTAATTCTGTTATTGCAATAAATTCAAAATATTTTAAAAGCAATTCTCTTGTCTTTGTATAAATTCCTGTATTGGTCAAAATGGAACACGGCAGAATTATCCCCGCAACACCGCCGTCTTTCAAAAGCTGTTTTGTCCTTTCTACAAATAAACATTCAATTTCTGAACTGTTATCCGTTAAACTTTCATATAATTCAAAATCTTTTTCAGTATAATAATCTCTCGTTGTTTGTTTAAAAGAAGAAACAGAATAAGGAGGATTGCTCAAAATTATATCAAATTGCTGATTATCTTTTGAATTATCGTCTGCATATTTTCTTAATTTACCTTGATAATCTTTTGTTGATACAAAATTACCAAGCCCATCGCTTAAAATAACATTTGCCAATCCGTCACCATGCAAATAACAGCCGACCTTGCCAACTTTCACCAGCCGATAATCTTTTTCTATGCCATAGACATACTTCGTTGCCCACTCATAATTTGCATTTTGCCAATACAATAAATCTTTTTTTGTTCCCTCAATATATTTTTGAGGATCTTTTTTATTAATTAAATTCTGCACTTCATGCATATATTCAGTAATAAAATGCCCGCTGCCTGAGGCATAATCAATCATATACGGCAATAACTCACCGTTTTTCGACTGCAATTTTTCATCTGCCAATTTATCTAACGGCAAACTTTTTATAATAAACTGGGCAATAGGAACAGGGGTAAAAAACTGTCCGGATTCCTGTTTTAAACCTGTAGTTAAAAGTTGTTCAAAAAAATCTGACAAATATTGCTGGCGTTTATTATATCTAAGACGATAGCCTTGTAAAAGGACAACAACTTCTTTTACGATTTTAGCATTTTCCATAAAAGAATCATGATCATATACTTCCTTTATGGCAAACTCATTATTCTTTTCCAAGCGCAGACGGTTTATTTCTTCCAAAAGATTTTTTTTAAGTTTCTCTCCTATTTCTCTGTATTTATTGTCAAATTCATTTTTATCAAAATCACTCACTTTCCGTGACAAAAATTTCAACATACCTGCTTTATATAAATCAGTTAAACGAAGCTGAAAATCAACATGCTTGTCAACACCTTCCTTCCATTGAAAATCAAGTTCTTCATTATCCTGCTTCGTTGTTTCATCATAAACCTTACATAAAAATAAAGTAAATACTTTATTAAAAGCATTGCCTTTATCTGATACAGCATTATGTCTCAAAATTTCCAGGAACTGGTTAAAAATTAAGCTGGAATCAGTCTGAGTTATAGGCTTTAATTGACGTTTAATCAATGCCTTGCTTTCAAAACAATATGGTTTAACCCAAGAATCAAATATGCCATTATCTTTTGTTAACTTATTCCATTTATTATAAAAATCTTTAACATCACCAGTTCTGTAATCGTCTTCAATTTTTACAATTTCATTTTTATAAACAATCTTGCTTTGCTGCAATTCAGATGCATAAAGCATAATTAAATCAGCTTTATTGCTGAATTTGAAATAGGTGAAGAGCTGTCCGCCGTCTTTATGCATTTTAGCTGCGGCTTTATGAAATTCTTTTCCGTACGTTTTACATTCGATTAAAAGATATTCAGAATCATCTTCACGTGTAACGCAAATATCCAAGCGTCCTGATGTTCCATGTCCGGCTGCCCATGTTTTTTCTAAAATTATATTTTGTGGTTTATACCCTTTTTCAAGCAATCTATTCACACACTCTAACACAACCCAGTTTTCAGCTTGGGAAAAGTTTTGTGTCGTTTTGTTTTCTGAACGTATTAATTCACCATACAAAATTTTTTCATTTTGAAAATCAATTTCAATAGTATAAGATTGATGTTGATGATATTTTTTTTCATAAACATCAAGGCATCCATCTTTAGGAATAAAACCTAATGTATTCAATACTTCCTTTATATTCTTTTCCATAGTTATTTTTTACCATAACTATATTTTTTGTCAAATCTTGTTTTATGACATGTTATGTTTTTATCATTCATTGCAAAATAGCTATTATTAACAAAAAAAAGCAGAAGATAAATCCTCTGCTTTTTTTGTTTGTGTTATAAGATAATCAACTAACTAAAAAAATTCTATATCCAGCATTTGCTAACTAGCTTACAAATAAAATTTTTATTAATGGCAATGATTGCCTGCACAGCCGTGTTTATCTTCTCCGCACTTATGTTCGCCGCAGGAATGACCTTCTTCGTGGGCATGGTCATGATGTGAGCATTGAACATTAGCATTAAATTTCAAGCTGCCTGCTAAATAGGAGTTAACAGCGTCATCAGCCATGCCGGAAACTCCGCCGAATAATTGAATACCAGCTTCAGCAAGAGCATTTTGCGCACCGGCTCCAATTCCGCCGCAAATCAAAACTTTTACACCGGCATTAGCCAAAAAGTCGGACAAAGCACCGTGTCCCTGTCCATTGGTATCAACAACCTGACTGCTGATAATTTTGCCATTCTCTACTTCATAAATTTTAAATTGTTCGGAATGTCCAAAATGTTGAAAAACTGTACCGTTTTCATAGGTAGCTGCAATTTTCATCTCTATATCCTCTTTTCTTTGTATATTTAACGTAAACTGCCCGCAAAGCAATTTTATGTTGTACCTTTATACTATAAGACCGAATAATAAAAAAACAAGACATTTAAAAAAATTCTTTCTTTTTACAGTGCTAACAAGCTGATTTTATAGTAAATTCTATGTTTTATTTTTCGCTGTTTTTCAATTTGCAAATGCCCTGTGTCATGGTTCCCATGGGACAAAATACACACCAGGAACGAGGCTTATAGAAAAACATGGCAATCAATCCCAAAAGCAGGGAAAACACCATCAAACTGTATAAGCCATAGCTAAACTGCACTGCCCAGTCTGGGGCTATGCCTTGCGTATATGCCCATTCCCAGGGAACTTTTATTGCCCACGCTAATTTTACTGCTTTTTCAAGAGAACTTGCCCCTGCAAAAACAAAATAGGTCTGCAATAAAATATTTCCAAACATGATCAGAAAGAAAAACAAAAATCCATAACGAAACCACTTTGAAACTATCCATTTGGGAGTTGCTTTTCCTTTAGACCAACTTAGTTTTCCTCCTAAAAGCGAAAAAAGTTGTCCCCGCCCGCATAAATTATTGCAAAACCACTTATTACCGCCAATTCCAGCAATAAACAGCGGCAAAAGAAAATCAATCATTCCCAGCCAGGCAAACAAAATATTGAAAAACCCCAAAGAAAAATAAATAATTGCCCAAATCCAGAGATAATCATACCAATGCTTATTCTGCTTTATCATGGCTGGCCTCCCTTTCCACTATTTCAATACAACCAGAAGGACAAATCTTTGCACATTTGCCGCAGCCAATGCAAAGTTCAAGATCATTCACAGCATAACACCCCTTATAAATACTGATTGCAATACGAGGACATTCCTTGACACAAGCCCCGCATGCCACACAAACAGTTTTCTCAAATTGCGCAACTCTTTTTGACAACATAGTGATTTTCTCTTTTTTCTGTTTATTTTTCTTAAAACAATACTCTTATTTTTATGCTGTGACTATGACTAAGTCACAAAATGAATTTAGCTCCTGTTCTGCTATTTAGTTGTCTATAAAACTTTGCTTGTTGGGAATTGCCGCCATCTGTCCGAAAAGGTCAGCTATTGCTCCGCTGCCCTCAAAGCCGAAACGTTCTGCAGCTTCGTCAATATCAACGGACTTGCTTTTGTCTGTTGTAAAGATTTTGTTGTATTGAAAAGAACCGTATAATAGACTTCGCCCCCTCGACAGGTGTAATGGAACCTTGGATAACTGTATTGTCTTGGTAAAAAGTAGGATATTCATTTTTTAACTTGACTAAGTCGCTCTCATTATATATGTTAAGTTTAAGTGATTGGGACACATCCCAAAGGGAATTAGTCCCGGCGGACATGACCCCTTTCGCTTTAACGCTTACGTCTTTTAGTAGGCGCTTATTTTTTTACCAAAAATATTTATCTTTATTTCTATTCACATAAACAAGTTTTTCAGCTTGCTCTAAAAACCAATTCATACTTGGTTCATCTTTTTTATTATTTTTTGCAAAAACAGATAAAATAATATTTATTTCTGCTCTGTCTGTATTCCCTTAAAATCAACAGGAATAACAACAGTTGCCCCTTTTTTATCTGTTATATCAGTAATAAAAATAAATCTGTTATTGTTATCTTTATCTTGATATATAGCTACAGGCTCAGCCAATACTTGAGGTATTTTTTTCAAAATATCTTTATCAATATTTGGATGTATATTGTGTTCTGGGTTAGTCTTTTCTGCTGGATATAATCCATCAAAAGCATGCGGAGCAACGTGTAATTCTTTAAAATCAGCGCTGACAAGCTTCATTGCCAGTGGTGTTTGCTTCAACATCAAAATATTGTTTCTTGGTTTCTTCTCTAAAGATGTTATTACGTTCTCCCACTCTATAATTTCGCCCTGTAATTTTGCTTGCTTCTTCCTGCTGTTGATACAAAGCATTTTCTCTTTCCACTGCGTCTTTGTTGAAAATGGCAAGCCCCGCTTCTTCTTTTGCCCGTGCAATCAAGGTATCAATATTCTGTGTGCTTGCCACATTCCCTAAAAATAAAGGTCGTCTTTGCTTGTACGCTTCCTGCAAGGGGATATTGTAGTTTTCTGCGTATGTCTTTATTTTCGCCGTAAATAAAGATACAAGAGTTTTGCTTTGCGTTGGGGAATAGGGATTGTCTGTCAGCCGTGTATTTTCCTCAATGTCGCTTGCAATCTGCTGCGTAAAATACTTTTCTTCATTGTATGCCTTTTCCTGCACGTCCATATAAGCTTGTACTTTCTGACCCTCTGCAAATTCTTCAGGAGACATTTCAACTTCATTTTTCAGCGTGTATTCGCTGTACTCGCCAAAATCAGCATTGGCATTTTCTGTTTGTTTGATATGCGTATCAACTGCCTGACTTGCGTTATCTTCCATTTTCTTTTGCTGATAAAGAGAAGTTAAAAGGCTGTCCATGCCGTCAGTTTCAAATTTGCTGGACGTGCTGATAGCATTGTCCTGCAATAAACGCATGCGGATATCTGTCTGAAAACTTTATGCAGTCTTTCCCCCTGTATTTCAAACGTACTTCCGCTGGCAAGCGATGTTTCAAATTCGTTTTGCGCAATACCGGTTTCTTCCAAAAATATTTCCAATAGCTGTTTGTCAAAATCTGTTACGCCCTCTGCCCTTTCCTGCTTCAAACCGTCAACCGCTTTTGCAGATACAAAAACATTGGGAATGTCAACGCCCTCTTCTTTCAGTTTGCTGACAAAGTTCTGGAAAATTTCCGGTTGTTCTTTGGCAAGCTTGCTCGCTTCGGATATGATTAGTTACAAAAAAAGCCCTGAACTAAATTCAGGGCTTTTTGCAATTCTATGAATAAGTCTTATTCAGCACTTTCTTCAACGGCGCTATCTTCACTTGCATTTTTTGTAAGTTCGATAATAGCCATTGGAGCACTGTCACCTTTTCTTGGCATTGCAAGCTTCATAATTCTGGTGTAGCCACCAGGAATACCTGCATATTGTGGTGCAATTTCATCAAAAAGTGTTTTTACTAATTGGTGATCGCCAAGTACACGGAAAGCAAGACGACGTGAATGAACATCATTGCGTTGAGCCAAAGTAATTAATGGTTCAACTACACCACGCAAATCTTTTGCTTTAGCAACAGTAGTGCGAATACGACCATGAATCAAGAGGTTCTTAGCCATGTTATTGAACATAGCTTTGCGATGGGATGGATTTCTTCCCAACTTTCTACCAGAATTATTATGCCTCATGGTGTTGCTTCCTTTTCCATTCTTGGTATTTTTTGTCGAAACCGTCAATCTTCATACCGAAATCAAGTCCCATACGAATAAGAAGGGCTTTGATTTCATCAAGGGATTTCTTACCGAAGTTCTTTGTTTTGAGCATATCATTTTCAGAACGTTGTACAAGTTCGCCAACAGTCGCAATTTGAGCGCCGCGGAGACAGTTTGTAGCACGTACTGAAAGTTCAAGATCATCAATGCTCATAAAGAGATTTTCGTTGATATCTCCTGCTTCAGATGAACCAAGACAACTTTCATCAGAAATCTGTTCATCAAAATTGATAAATACAGAAATCTGTTCTTTTATAATTTTAGCACTATATGCAATCGCATCTTCAGGAGTGAGAGAACCATCAGTCCAAACTTCCAAAATAAGCTTGTCATAGTTAGTCATTTGACCAACACGTGCCTGTTCAATAGTATAGGAAACTTTACGTACAGGAGAAAAACTGGAATCAAGCTTGATAAGCCCGATTTCTTCATTAAGACCCACATGCATATCAGCAGGCACATACCCCTTACCCATACGAGCTTCTAATTCAAGGTCAAATTCAACGTCTTCTGTGAGAGTTGCAATATGCAGTTCAGGGTTCAACACTGCAACGTGTTGATTTTCTTGAATATCAGCAGCAGTTACCACACCTTTCTTATTAACTTTCAAAGTTAATTTTTGAGGAACATCAGTATCCATTGCAAGACGAACTTGTTTGATATTCAAAATAATATCAGTTACATCTTCAAGAACACCAGGGATTGTGGTGAACTCATGTTGTACACCTGCAATTTTCACAGACACAAAAGCAGAACCTTGTAATGAAGCTAACAACACTCTACGCAAGGCATTACCAATGGTGGTGCCGTATCCTCTTTCAAGTGGCTCACAAGTGAATTTTCCATACATTGGGCCGGAAACTTCATTATTGCGAACAATTTGATCAGGTTTAACAAGCACTGCCCAGTTACGAGCATTGATGAGCCTATTGGCTTGATTTGTGGACATGTGAACTCCTGTCTATTATTTGGAGTAAAGTTCAACGATAAGAGACTCACTGATAGGAGTTTGAATATCGTCACGTTGAGGCATTGCTTTCACAGTACCTTTGAACGCTGCACCGTCAACTTCAAGCCATACAGGGCATCCGCGACGAGCGATAGCACCTTGAGCATCAGCAATAACAGGGATTGTACGATTTTTTTCGTTCACAACAATCACATCACCAACTTTAACTTGCAAAGATGGAATATCAACTTTGTGACCGTTCAATGTGAAAATTCCATGACGAACAAGCTGTCGAGCTTGTGCACGAGAATTTGCAAATCCCATACGGTAAACAACGTTATCTAAACGGCGTTCCAATGTTTTCAAGAGGTTTTCACCTGTAACACCTTTCGCCATATCAGAAGAATAGAAATATCCTCTGAATTGTTTTTCTAATACACCATACATGCGACGTACTTTTTGTTTTTCGCGAAGCATGAGAGCATATTCGCTCAATTTCTTTCTAGCACGGCCATGTTGTCCAGGTGCATATGGACGGCGATCCTGTGAACATTTATCTGTAAAGCAGCGATCACCTTTCAAAAATAATTTTGCACCTTCACGGCGGCATATACGGCATTTTGCATCATTATATTTAGCCACGGTCTTTATCTCCTAATTATACGCGGCGCCGTTTTGGAGGACGGCATCCGTTATGAGGAATAGGTGTTACGTCACGAATGAACGCAACTTTGAAACCTGCTGCGTTAATTGCACGCAATGCAGATTCACGACCAGCACCGGGACCCTTAACATAAACACCAACAGTACGCATTCCATTATCTTGTGCTTTTTTAGCAGCTGTTTCAGCAGCTACTTGTGCAGCAAAAGGAGTGGATTTACGTGAACCTTTAAAACCGCTTTGTCCGGCAGATGCCCAACTAATAGCATTGCCACGAGTATCGGTAAAGGTAATAATGGTATTATTGAAGGACGCTTGAATATGGGCAACACCCAATGGAACGTTCTTCTTTTCTCTTTTTTTAACTGCGCGTTTGGCTCTTGCCATTGTACACTTCCCTTGGATTATTTATCCAGAAAATATGAGAGGGCAGTACCCTTACTTCTTTTTACCCACAGCACCACGACGTGGACCCTTTCGAGTACGTGCATTGGTTTTTGTGCGTTGACCATGAACAGGCAAACCACGACGGTGGCGAAGTCCACGATAGCATCCAACATCCATTAAGCGTTTGATGTTAGAGCTTACTTCACGACGAAGATCGCCTTCAACCTTATAATTTGTTTCAATTTCCTTACGGAGTTCGTTCACCTCATCGGCATTCAAATCATCGATGCTGCGATTCCAGTCAATCTTGGTAGCTTCAAAAATTTGTAAAGAGGTCTTTGGACCAATGCCATAGATATAGGTGAGCGCAATATCCGCTCTTTTGCCGCGAGGCAAATCAACACCTGCAATTCTTGCCACAGTAAAACTCCTGCAACCTAGCCCTGACGTTGTTTATGTCTGGGGTTTTCGCAGATTACTCTAAGAACACCCTTACGTCTAATTACTTTACACTTAGGGCATATTTTTTTTACGGACGGCCTAACTTTCATCGCTCTCTCCGTTTTATTCAAAACTCAACGTTAGCGTTGGAATTGTGTTAATTAGATGATATTTCTATCCTTGTCAAGAGGCTATCCTCGCCATTTCCATATTTTATCAGTAACTACCTGAATAATTTGAAGATAAACTTAAAATCTCAGGCCCGTCTGATGTAATTGCAACTGTATGTTCAAAATGGGCAGCCAAACTTCCGTCTTTGGTGTTTGCCGTCCATTTATCCGGAAGAATCACAACTTCATAGGTACCAATTGCAAGCATGGGCTCAATAGCAAGCACCATGCCTTCATGCAGGGGAAGATCAAATCCACCCTTTGGCACGAAGTTGGGAACTTCTGGTTTTTCATGAAGATTTGAACCAATGCCGTGACCAACATAGTTGCGGATCACTTTCAAACCATTTTTTTCTGCATGTCGCTGCACCGCCGCAGAAATATCATATAAGGTATTACCGATTCTAGCAGCCGCAATTCCATAATGCAAACTTTCTTCTGTTACTCTGCAAAGGTCTTTTGCTTCTTGTGACACTTCACCAACATAAAATGTCCGTGCGCTGTCACCATAAAAACCTTCATAACAAACGCCCATATCACAGCTCACAATATCTCCTTCTTTTAAAATTCTGTCTTTGGAAGGAAAGCCGTGAACAATTGTTTCATTGACTGAGCAGCAAAGTGCAAATGGAAATCCGTAATAACCTTGAAATGCGGGTTTGACATTCATCTTGTGACAAACATCCTGGGCCACTTCTTCAAGGAACATAGTTGAGATACCAGGTTTGACAGCTTCGCCAAGTGCATCTAAAACTCGAGACACCATACCGTTTGCAATACGCATTTTGGCAATTTCATGCTCGTTTTTCAGAAAAACTCCGCGATATTTTTTCATTCCTAGCGTCCCTTAATTCTATTCTTTTCCATCAAGCTGTCATATTGCTTTGAAATCATATGAGATTCAACTTGTCCCATAAAGTCCATGGCAACCCCAACCAAGATCAGGATACTTGTACCACCAAAATAGAATGGTACGTTGAACTTTGAAATAAGGAACATTGGAAGAATAGATATTGCAGAAATGTACACACCACCCCACAAAGTAAGGCGACTGAGTACAGAATCTATATATTCTCTTGTTTTGTCACCCGGACGAATACCAGGAACAAAACCACCTGCTTTCTTCAAGTTTTCTGCAATATCTTTTGGATCAAAAATAATTGCTGTATAGAAAAAGCAGAAGAAGAAAATAAGTGCTATAAAGAAAATATTATAAATAATACTTGATGGTTGGAACCAACGTACTATTTCTTGCAGCCATAAAGCAGTTGAGAAAGAGCCAATGGTTGCAGGGAATAAAAGTAAGCTTTGTGCAAAGATAGGAGGAATAACACCAGCGGTGTTAATTCTTAAAGGCAAGTGAGTGGTTTGACCACCATAAACCTTTCTTCCCATTTGTCTTTTAGCATAGTGGATAGGAATACGGCGCTGAGCTCTTTCCACAAACACAATGCCAAATAAAACAGCAGCCATAACTACAAGCAGTAAAAGTACAAAGAAGATACTCATATCTCCAGCACTTACCAATTGATAGACACGACCGAGTGCACTTGGGATACCAACCACGATACCTGAAAAGATGATTAAAGAGATACCGTTGCCAATACCACGGGATGTGATTTGTTCCCCTAACCACATGATCAGCACTGTACCAGTAGTTAAAGTAACAACAGTTACCAATTTAAATTCCAATCCAGGATTTAAAACAACAGGTAAGTTACTTCCAGGACTTGTCATTCCTTCAAGCATGGTAGCAATACCAAAACCTTGAACAAGGGTGATAAGAACTGTTAAGTAACGGGTATATTGAGTAATTTTACGACGTCCTGCTTGCCCTTCTTCTTTAGCCATACGTTTGATATCAGGGCTAATTACCTGCAAAAGCTGCATAATAATCGACGCTGAGATGTAAGGCATAATCCCAAGGGCGAATACTGACACATTGGACAGACCGCCCCCGGAAAACATATCTAACAAGGCAAAAACGGAACCTTGTAAACGAGCGAAGAAGTCAGCAAGAGCAGCGGTATCAACACCAGGAACAGGAATATGTGCACCAACACGGTAACATACTAATAAAAAGAATGTCCATGCAATTTTTACACGCAATTCACTGGATGTTGTTAATTTATCTACTGCACCTGCCACGTGTTATTCCTTTTCTGCTTCTTTATTGCAGCAGCATTCACATTGACATAATTCGTTTACTTTTCCGCCAGCTGCTTCAATTTTAGCTTTAGCAGATTTCGCAAAACGATGAGCTTCTACAGTGAGAGCTTTGGTTACGTTGCCGCCACCCAAGATTTTCACAGGTGCGCCGTAACTGCAAAGACCACGGCTGTAAATGTCATCTAAAGTAATTTCAGTTTTATCAAATGCAGCTTCCAAACGATCGAGATTGATAACTTCAAAAGTAACTTTGAAATCAAAGTTTTTGAAACCACGTTTTGGCAAACGACGCTGCAAAGGCATTTGACCACCTTCAAAGCCAACTCTTACGCCACCACCAGCACGAGCATTTTGACCTTTATGGCCTTTACCTGCTGTGTGACCAAAGCCAGAACCGTCACCACGACCTACGCGTTTACGTGTTTGACGTTCTTCAGCGAATGGATAAAGTTCATTAAGTCTCATTATTTGCTGACCTCAACTAGGTGTTTTACGTGTTCAATCATGCCACGAACAGCAGCATTATCATTAAAAGTTTTAACCATTTCACGACGTTTAAGTCCAAGTGCATCAAGAACTTTCTTTTGATGAGGCTTAAGACCAATACGACTGCGCATGAGTTTTACTTTAATTTCAGACATGGCTATTCTCCCTTACTTACGAGGAGCTTCGAGCTTCTTGCCGCGAACTTCAGAAACTTGTTCTGCACTGCGTAAAGAAGTGAGGCCTTCCATAGTTGCGCGAAGCACATTATGGGAATTGTTTGTTCCAATAGCCTTTGAAAGAACGTCAGTAACACCAACTGCTTCCATAACTGCACGAACTGCGCCACCGGCGATAACACCGGTACCACGGGATGCAGGTTTCAAAAGCACACGGCCTGCGCCAAAACGACCTAAAACTTCATAAGGCAAAGTTCCGTCAACAAGTGGAACTTTTACCATTGATTTTCTAGCTCTTTCACTAGCTTTACGGAGAGCTTCAGGCACTTCTTGAGCTTTACCAAGACCGAAGCCAACGCTTCCGTTACCATCTCCAACTACAACAAGGGCGCTGAAACTGAAACGTCTGCCACCCTTTACAACTTTTGCAACCCGGTTCAAATGGACGATTTTTTCAATAAGACCGGAATCTTGCGTTTCTTGCTTTTGTTCCATGTTATTTCCTATGCTATGATAGTGATTGTAGCCTTAAGGCTGTCCATTAGAACTCTAAGCCACCTTCGCGAGCGCCGTCAGCAATTGCTTTAATGCGGCCGTGATAGAGGTAGCCATTACGATCGAAAACAACTTGTGTAATATTTTTTTCTTTCGCAATACGAGCAACTTCTTTACCAACTTTTTCGGCTCCAGCTTTATTGCAAGCCACTTTTTCTCCGCCTTTGGAAAGGGTCAGAGTTGAAGCTTGAGCCAAAGTTGATCCAGTCATATCATCAATAATTTGGGCATAAATATGCAAATTAGAGCGAAACACCACTAAACGAGGGCGTTCAGATGTGCCGGTAAGTCGCTTACGAATGCGGATTTTACGCTTCATGCGAACTTCATTTTTAGAAAGCATCATATCTATAACCCCTTATTTGCCCTTAGCGCCGGACTTACCAGCTTTGCGGCGAATAATTTCATTTTCGTACTTAATACCTTTGCCTTTGTAAGGTTCAGGTTTACGTAAGCGACGAATTTTAGCACACATTTCACCAACCAATTGTTTGTCGATACCGGAAATTGTGAGCTTTGTTCCTTCCGCTTTCGCTTCAATACCTTTTGGAAGTTCTACAATTACAGGATGAGAAAAACCAAGTGCAAGTTCAACGATATTGCCTTTAACAGCAACTTTGAAACCAACACCGATTACTTCCATGGTTTTTGAAAAACCTTTTGTTACGCCTTCAACACAGTTAGCTAAAAGGGTACGACGAAGACCATGTTGCTGAGCTGTTGCTCTGTCTTCTAAATCTTTACGAGTAATAGTTACATGATCAGCAGTAACTTCGTAATCCAAAAGGTCACAAAGCGGAGTTGTCAAAGAACCTTTAGGTCCTTTTACTTCCACTATATCTTGACCCAATTTCACTTCAACGCCTTTTGGGAGAGTGATGGGCAATTTACCTATTCTAGACATTGTATTTCCACCTTGCTAAGTATGTTGGCTTACCAAACTTCACAGAGAAGTTCTCCGCCGCTGTTGCGTTCTGTAGCACTTGCACCGTCAAGAATACCTTTAGAGGTAGACAAGATACAAATACCAAGTCCGTTTTGAACACGGGGAATATGGTGAGCGTTTACATAGATGCGGCGACCGGGTTTACTGATACGACGTAAACCGTTGATCGCTGGGCGGCCTTTGACATACTTGAGCTCAATGGTGATGCTACGGTCTTCAACCTTAACATCTTCCACATAGCCTTCCTGCTTGAGGATTCCAGCTAGAGCTTCCTTCATCTTCGAGCGCGGCACACTTACTTCCTTATGAAGGGCCATGTGTGCGTTGCGGATACGCGTAAGCATATCGGCAATGGGATCGGTCATGGGATTTCTCCTATTTTATTGCTGATTACCAGCTTGATTTGCGAACTCCAGGCAATTCACCCTGGAGGGCCATTTTTCTAAAACAAATACGGCATAAACCAAAATGACGCATATAGCTTCGTGGGCGACCGCAAATTGGACAACGATTATAACCACGAGTTGAAAATTTTGGTTTACGAGTTGCTTTAACTTCAAGAGCAGTACGGGACATACTCTATCTCCTTACTTACGGAAAGGCATACCAAGCTCATCGAGCAACATTTTGCCTTCCTTGTCCGTGGTTGCGGTTGTAACAATAGTAATATTTAAACCTTTACTATTTTCGATACGATCTGATTCCATTTCTGGGAAAATCATATGTTCTTTGATACCAAGAGTAAAGTTTCCACGACCGTCAAATCCACGGTCAGGAATGCCACGGAAGTCACGAACGCGTGGCAATGCAAAGTTCATAAGCTTATCCAAAAAGTCCCACATACGATCTTTACGCAAAGTTACGCGCACACCGATAGGCATACCTTCACGAAGTTTGAATGCTGCAATAGACTTTTTAGCACGGGTTACGACTGCTTTTTGACCTGCAATAGCTGTCAATTCTTGAACTGCTTCTTCAATAACTTTGTTGTTTTGGGCAGCAGTACCAAGTCCGATATTCAAAGAGATCTTCTCAATTCCAGGAACCTGCATTGAAGATTTGTAATTAAATTCTTTTTGCAATACCGGAACAACTTTATCTCTATAAATAGTTTCAAGACGGCTCATCAAAGCACCCTCTAAAGAGTTTTGTTACACTTCTTGCAGAAGCGAACTTTTTTGTCATTTTCCATTCTGTAACCAACGCGGGTTGGAGCTTGGCAAGACTGGCAAACTACCATAACGTTTGAAACATGAATTGGCATTTCTTTGTCAACAATACCGCCAGGTTCACGTTTGTATGGATTAGGTTTAACATTGCGTTTAGCCATGTTAACTTTTTCTACCAATACACGGTCGGATTTCTTCAAGATTTTTAAAACCTTGCCTACTTTGCCAACTTCTGCGTCTTTACCTGCGATAACTTTTACTACGTCACCTTTACGAATACGATACTTATTCATAACACAATGCTCCTACAACACTTCAGGCGCAAGGGACACAATTTTCATAAAGTTCATAGCACGAAGTTCACGTGCTACAGGTCCGAAAATACGTGTACCTACTGGTTCACCCTGCTTGGTAAGAAGCACGGCTGCGTTGGTGTCGAATTTGATATAGGAACCATCTGTACGGCGAACTTCTTTAGCGGTACGAACGATAACTGCTTGCATTACATCGCCTTTTTTCACTTTAGCATGTGGCATAGCGTCTTTTACAGACACCATAATGATGTCACCTACTGTAGCATAGCGACGGTGGGAACCACCGAGAACTTTAATACAAGCCACTTCCTTGGCACCGGAATTGTCCGCCACTTGAAGTCGAGATTCATTTTGAATCATGGCTTATTCCTCTTAAAAAAATCAATCCTAAAATTTTTCTTCACGCATACTATGCTAATTCTTGAAAAAAGAAAAGCAAAAATATGCGTGAAAAAAACATTTTTTAGGCTTAGATAGCTTTTTCAAGCACAGACACTAAGTGCCAGCGTTTATTGCGGCTCATTGGTCTGTATTCAACAATTTTAACTTTATCGCCGATACCACATTCATTCATTGGGTCATGTGCAGTACATTTTTTACGACGACGTACATATTTACCCAAACGTGGATGTTTTACCAACGTTTCTACACGCACAACAATGGTTTTGTCGCTCTTATCGCTTATCACGATACCTACGAGCGTTCTGCCCTTGCGCTGTTCAATTGCGCTATTCATATACGCTCCTATGCCTTAATGCCTTTTTCTGACATAACTGTCAAAACACGGGCAATATCTTTTTTAGTGGCAGGAATTGAGGCAGTTTTTTCAAGCTGTGCGGTTGCATGTTGAAAACGAAGATTGAAAAGATCTTGACGAAGAGAAGTCAATTTATCTTTCAAGTCTTTTTCGCTCAATTCACGAATTTCAGTCATCTTCATATTAGAAAGCCCCTTCTCTCGTTACAATAACAGTCTTGATTGGAAGCTTATGAGAAGCACGAAGCAAAGCTGTTTTTGCAAGTTCAAGTTCAACTCCCTTGATTTCGTAAAGAACACGACCTGGTTTTACAGGAGCACACCAGCCCACTGGTGCACCTTTACCGCTGCCTTGACGAGTTTCAAGAGGCTTTGCAGTAACAGGATGATCGGGGAACACACGAATCCAAACTTTACCACCACGGCGAATATGACGCATCATAGCGATACGAGCCGCTTCAATTTGTTGGCTGGAGAGCTTGCCATGTTCCACAGCTTTCAAACCAATGTCACCAAAAGCTATGGTAGCACCACGAGTAGCAGGACCACGTAAACGGCCTTTTTGCCATTTACGGAATTTAATTCTTTTAGGCGCAAGCATTATTGTTCCACCTCTTTATCAAGGATTTCACCTTTGTAGATCCACACTTTGATACCGATGATACCATAGGTGGTGCTAGCTTCGGAAAATCCGTAATCAATGTCTGCACGAAGGGTTTGCAAAGGTACTCGGCCTTCACGATACCATTCGGAACGTGCAATTTCTGCACCTGCCAAACGTCCGCCGGCTGTAACTTTGATACCTTCAGCTCCGAATTTGCGAGCCATAGCAACAGTACGTTTCATAGCACGTCTGAAAGCTACACGGCGTTCGAGTTGAGCGCCAATAGCTTCTGCTACTAATTGAGCGTCGATTTCGGGGCGACGAATTTCATTAACTTCAAGTGCAAATTCACGGCCGAATTTTTTCTTGAGATCGCCGCGGAGTTTTTCAATTTCAGCACCTTTACGTCCGATGATGATACCAGGACGAGCTGTTGAAAGAATAAGACGAATTTTATCGCCGAAGCGTTCGATCTCAACTTTGGAAATTCCAGCTGGGTAAAGAAGTTTCTTCACATGTTTACGAATTTTGTTATCTTCGAAAACAAAGGAAGCATAATCTTTTTTACTGTACCAGCGAGAAAGCCAGTTTTTATTATATCCGAGCCGGAAGCCGTAAGGATGTACTTTTTGACCCATAGCCTTACTCCTGTCCTTCCGCGAGAATTACGGTGATATGGCTTGTGCGTTTGCGAATATGCATTGCACGACCCTGTGAGCGTGGCATGAAACGTTTCCAGGTAGGACCTTCGTTAACAATAACGTCTTTTACGATCATTGAGTCAACGTCGATATTGGATTGAGTTGCATTAGCCAACGCTGAACGAACTACACCATATAAAACACCAGCTGGTTTATTAGGCGTGAATTTAAGCATGTTCAATGCGTCTTCAACTGGTAAGCCCTTTACGTTTTGAGCAACGAGACGGGTCTTACGAGGAGATACGCGTTGATATTTTGCGATTGCTTTAGATTCCATGTACGTTACCCGCTATTTTTTTGCTTTAGTTTTTTTGTCAGCAGCGTGACCATAATAAGTACGAGTTGGAGCAAATTCACCAAGCTTGTGACCTACCATGTTTTCTGTAACAAAAACTGGAATAAATTTTTTACCGTTATGTACGGCAAAGGTAAGGCCAACCATTTCTGGAAGAATGGTAGAACGACGAGACCAGGTTTTGATAACCTTACGGTCACCAGCACCAGCTGATACTTCTACTTTCTTCATGAGGTGGCCGTCAACAAATGGCCCTTTTTTTAATGATCTAGGCATAATGATCGGCTCCTCTTACTTCGTACCGCGGCGTTTTACAATAAGACGGTTAGAAGGCTTCTTAGGATCACGAGTCTTGTAACCCTTGGTTGGAATACCCCAGGGAGTTACAGGATGACGACCACCTGAGCTGCGGCCTTCACCACCACCTAATGGGTGGTCAACAGGGTTCATTGCAACACCACGAACCTTTGGACGGCGGGATAACCAGCGGTTACGACCTGCTTTGCCAAGGTTAATATTTTCATGCTGCACGTTGCCAACTTGACCGATAGTAGCGATGCAGGAAAGAAGCACACGGCGTACTTCGCCTGAAGGCAAACGCAAGGTTGCATATTTACCTTCTTTAGCAACTAATTGAGCATAGGTTCCGGCAGCACGGCACATTTGACCGCCGCGGCCAGGATTGAGTTCGATATTATGCAGGTTTGTACCTACAGGAATACGAGCCATTGGAAGAGCGTTGCCTGGTTTAATATCTGCTTTTTCACCAGAAATAACAGCGTCACCTTGTTTGATGCCAACAGGTGCTAAAATGTAACGCTTTTCGCCGTCAGCGTAATGCAAAAGAGCAATACGAGCTGTACGGTTTGGATCATATTCAATATGGGCAACCGTTGCAGGAATGTCCATTTTATTACGTTTGAAGTCAATAATACGGTACAAGCGTTTGTGACCGCCGCCACGGCGACGGCTGGTTACACGACCGTTATTATTACGACCACTTTTCTTGGTCAAACCTTCAGTGAGCGACTTTTCTGGGGTGTTTCTTGTAATTTCTGCAAAATCAGAAACAGTTTGGAAACGACGACCAGCAGAGGTAGGTTTTAATTTACGAACTGCCATGTCTTACACTCCCTCGAAGAATTCGATTTTGTCACCTTTAGCAAGGGTTACGTATGCTTTGCGATAGCCAGCAATACGACCTTTTACACGGCCAGCACGTACACGATCACGTGATTTGACCGTAACCACATTCACTTTTTCGACCTTAACCTTAAAAGCTTCTTCAACAGCTTTTCCGATTTCGATCTTATTTGCCTTTGGGTCAACAAAAAAAGCAATTTGTTCTGCACCTTCACGGAGCATGGATGCTTTTTCGGTTACCACAGGGCGGAGAAGAATCTTGGTATAATCCATTTTCATTCCTCACTCAAGGCTATTTAAGACGTGCTTCAAGGTGTGACAAGCTGCCTTCGAGAAGAACAACTTGTTTATGATTGAGCACTTCATAAACATTCACCTTTTCTGGTGTTACCACCGTAATGCCTGGGATATTGCGAGCAGCTAAAGCTACTGTGTTATCTTTAAGCATATCATCACCAGGGGTAACCACAAGTGCTTTGGTCAAACCAAGATCTTTTGCAACTTTAGCAAAGTTTTTGGTTTTTGCTTCAGCCAGGTCAATGGATTTAACAACCATGATGTCGTTGTCAACAACACGGGAAGATAAAGCCATGCGCAAAGCCAAAGTACGCACTTTTTTATTAACTTTGAAACTATAATCACGAGGTTGTGGTCCAAAGATAATTGCACCGCCGCGCATAATAGGTGAGCGATTGCTACCTTGGCGAGCATTACCTGTGCCTTTTTGTTTGAAAGGCTTTTTACCACCACCACTTACAAACGCACGAGTTTTAACTTGATGAGTACCTGCACGTAAAGCAGCGCGATGAGCACGAACAACCAAGTTAAGAATCTCTGGGCGTACCTCTACTTCAAATACTTCAGGAGCAAGAGTGATTTCACCTTGTTCTTGTTTCATTTGATCGTAAACTTTTAAAGTAGCCATTATTATCTCCTAACTACTGCTTACGTACGAATACAAGACCGTTTTTAGGGCCGGGAACTGCGCCTTTTACGAGGATAACACCATCTTCTTGACGTACTTCCACAATGGTGAGGCCTTGTTGGGTTACTTGTTCGTTACCCCATTGACCAGCCATTTTCTTACCTTTGAAAACGTGTCCAGGGAAAGTGTTGTTACCAATAGAACCAGCGTTACGATGAACTTTTTCGTCACCGTGACCGTCGTGGATACCGGCAAAGTTCCAACGGCGCATAACACCTTGGTAACCTTTACCAACACTTGTTCCAGTTACTTTAATTTTATCACCAGCGCTGAACATATCGAGGGTGAGAACATCACCAACTTGTTGTGTAGCTGCTTCGTTCAAACGAAGTTCACGAACAGTGCGATAGTTTTTAGCGTTAGCTTTGGCAAAATGCCCTTGCATGGCTTTAGACACATGCTTTTCCTTAGCTTCATCGAAGGCGATTTGAAGAGCATGATACCCATCTTTTTCCGCCGTCTTTACTTGAGTAACAGGGCATGGACCTGCCATAATTACAGTAACAGGTACAGAAGTACCGTCACCGGTAAAGATACGGGTCATACCCAATTTACGTCCTAATATTCCCATTTTCTCAGACATAACGCCCCTCACTAGAGCTTAATTTCCACATCCACGCCAGCTGGTAAAGAAAGTTTACCAAGAGCGTCCACGGTCTGTTGCGTGGGGTCGAGGATATCCATAAGACGTTTATGAACTCTCATTTCAAACTGTTCACGTGATTTCTTATCAACGTGTACAGAGCGGTTAACCGTGTATTTATGTACATTTGTGGGCAAAGGAATTGGTCCTGCTACCCCAGCGCCTGTATTACGCGCTGTATCCACGATTTCCGCTACAGCCTTATCCAGGATGCGATAATCGTAAGCCTTAAGCTTAATACGGATACGATCACTGCCAACTGTTGTCATTGCGAATCTCCATTTTAGGCAATTCGCTCCGAAAGATACTGAAAATTTCTTTCGGAGTATTCACCGTCCTTGGACGGTCGGTCAACATGTATTGACCTTACAAAAAAGAAGTAAACAAGAAACTCAGGAAATGCTTACTTCTCATTCCATACACCTTGTTATCAGACAACGACAAAAACCCTCATGCTGTCACATAGGGCGACTTTTTTATGATTTTGCTAGACTTATGAGAGAATTGGTCTCACCCGTTTCGCAACGAAAATAATATCATAAAAATTATAGCCGACCCGGGTTTGCCAATCCTGTCTGATACGAATTTATTTCGTAATTAGATAGGTGGTCCCACAGGGATCACGCATGCACAAGCCTTTTTGCTTGTTGGATAACCTTTCAACATAAAATCATACGTTGATTTTATGTTTATACGGTTGACAATACCGGCATGGTGACGCCTGTAAATGTCAAACGTTTTCAATGAGTTGAAAACACATTAGGACAAGCTCAACTTGCCCTTCTCTGCTGTCCAGAGATTGCCTCAAGAAGAGGTGAGAAAAAATATTTATCTATTTTTTGTTGTCCTGTCAATATTTTTTTTAAAAAATTTAATTTTTTTCTTGCTTTAATTATTAAAATCTATTTAACTTTTTTTAATCCACTTTGAGAAAAAAATATATGCAGCTTTATATCCATGTTCCTTTTTGTGTCAAAAAATGTCACTATTGCGCCTTTTATTCCCTGCCGGCAGCGAGTCTAAAAATTTTAGAAAATTTTTGCCCAAAGCTCGAACAAATTAAAACATCGGTCAATATTTATGAAGGAATAGAAGAAGTTATTCCGCAAAAGACACAAAATGTGCAGTCTCTTTCTTCGTTTTTAACTGGCAAAAAGCAGGAAAAATCCCCGCAAATAATCTTAGATAAAACTAAACCAAGTCTCAGCCTGGCTGATGCTTTTTTATCCAAAGAACAGGCGGACAGTCTGCGGGCAAAATTTGGCATTAGTGAATTTTCACCGCAAAAATTTCAGGCTAAAAAAGCTAAACGCTTAAAACTGCCCAAGGAATTTTGTTTTAATTTTCTGGAAGAACATCCTTTAAAACAAAGTCCAGAATTTCATCTTTGGAAAACAACGCTTTTGAAAGAACTTTCTATCCTCGCCCAGTATTACAAAGACAAGCCTATTACCAGCATTTTCTTTGGCGGCGGCACGCCCTCTTTTATACCTATTAAAGATATGGAAGATATTTTATTTTTCATTATTGGAAATTTTTCTGTTTTGGAAGACTGTGAAATTTCTTTGGAAGCCAATCCCGACAGCATAAGTAATATCAAAGCTGTTGCCTACAGGAAAATGGGCTTTAACCGCGTTTCTTTGGGCGTGCAGTCTTTAAACGATAAGTATCTCAAAATACTGGGACGCCCTCATACCAGCCATGATGCGCAAAAGGCGTATCATGCCCTGCGTTCAGCCGGATTTCCCAATATCAGCCTCGATTTTATTTGGGCTATTCCAGAACAGCGTTTACGCACCTGGCTGGATGATTTAAGGGAAGCCATTAACCTTTCCCCTGAACATATTTCTGCTTACGGGCTGAGTATTGAAGAAGGCAGTTATTTTGATTTGCTGGACAAGGAAGGCAAACTCAAACTTGCCGGCGAGCAGGAACAGGCACAAATGTATAAAACTGCCTCATCCATGCTCGAAGAAGCAGGTTATATGCAGTATGAGATTTCCAATTATGCAAAAATGGGCTATCAATGCCAGCATAATTTAGGCTACTGGCTGGGCAATGATTATCTGGGGGTTGGCCCTTCTGCCGCCAGCACAGTGGGCACTGCCCGCCGAACCCACAGCGCAAATTTAGAGGATTGGGCTGTGGATATTTCCACATGTTTTGCCAACGATATCAACGCACAAGTCCATAATGAGAAGTACACAGGCGCACACAATTACACCACAGAATATTTATCCAAAACAGAGCAGATTTGCGAGCTGGTGATGCTCCGCCTGCGCACGGCCAAGGGACTCAATGTTGAGGAATATAATGAACTCAGCCAAAGAAATTTCCTCAGAGAACACAAAAACCTGCTGCATCTTTTAGATAAAAACAATCTTATGCGCATAAAGAATGGCTATGTCTATTTCACCCGCAACGGCATGCTTGTTTCCAACAGTATCTTGGAACATTTTTTCAGAAATATCAAAGAAAACCAAGCGAAATTGGCTTTAGAACAAGACTGATATCATGAAACTGGCAGAACAAAAGAGCCAAGTTATCGGACGTTTGGCACCCAGTCCCACAGGTTATCTGCATATTGGCAATGCCTGGTCTTTTTTGCTGGCCTGGCTTTCTGCCCGTCTTGCTGACGGAAAAATATATTTACGTATGGAAGATATTGACCCTGCCCGTTCCAAGCCTGAATTTATCGATGCCATTGTAGAAGATTTTCATTGGCTGGGCATTGATTTCGACGGAGAAATTGTTTTTCAAAGCCAACGGTCTGATATATACGAACACTATAAAGAGCAGCTCAAGCCCTTTATTTATCCCTGTTTTTGCACCCGCAAAGAATTACGGGAAGCAGCAGGAGCTCCCCAAGTCCTCACACCCAGCAACAGGCTGATTATGCCTGACATGGGCGCGATTTATCAGCGAACCTGCCGTTTTTTATCCCCAAAAGAAAGGAATAAGGATAAAAATACATGTCTGCGTCTTGCCTGTCCGCCTTTTGAACCATGCGAAGAGCAAATTATTCCCCAAGAAAGCTTTTCCCTTGAGCCGATTTTTTCTTTTGACGATCTCGTCCTTGGCAGACAGGAATTTAATTTAAATGATTGCGGCGGCGATTTTGCTTTGCAGCGTTCCGATAAAGTCTGGGCGTATCAATTTGTGGTCAGCATTGATGATATGCTCATGGGCATTAATCAAGTTGTACGCGGGGCGGATATTCTGACATCCACTCCCCGCCAGCTCTATCTTTTTCATTTGCTTGGCTGTGATGCTCCAGACTACGCCCACATACCTTTGCTGCTGGATGAGAAAGGCGAAAGGCTTGCCAAACGCCATGCCAGCCAAAGTCTGAAAAGCATACGGCAAAGGGAACCAAGCCCGGCTCCGCTCATCCAATATCTTTGCCAATTTTTAGGCATTACGGCTGAAGCAGATAACGCCAAAGAACTGCTTGCTTCTTGCAAAAGTCAAAACATTCAGAATGTTCCCTGGTATATTCTAACGCAATACAAGAACGCCATCCAAATCAAAGAATTTTAAACTAGAGCAATTCCGGTAAATCTTGCGACCTTTATTTTTCTATGCTTTTATATTAAAAAGTTTTGAGAGAGGGTACAGGGAGAGAACTTTTTCAAAAGTTCTTTCCCTGTAAAATTGCAACTATTTTCGGAAACGCTCTATTTCCCAAATGATGCAGTATTATTTGTCTTCAAGAACTTCTATATGTCTCGTCAGATACATGATTACATAGAGAATTAATGTCAGCAGCAGCGTTCCGGTAATAAGGGCATACTGCTCCATCTTTAAAATTGAATACAAAACTGCATAAATCCCCGATAGAAAGACGAGCATTCCAATCCCCAATTTATTATTGGCCGTGACCGCCCGTATATATAGTGAATTAGGGATAATAACCATTAACGCCGCGATGATATACGCCAGTCCAAAGCTGAAATATTCGGACATGGAAAGCAAAACCAAATAAAATATTGTCAGTGAGAATCCAACCACGCCATATTGAACATAGTGGGTGAAGCGTTTGCCGGTTACTTCAAAAAGATAGACCACAAAAAGGCTCAGCAAAATGAAAAGCATACTGTATTTGACTGCCCGCATCACTTGTCTGTAATGGGTAACGCCCTCATACAAATCTACACCGATTTTTCCTTCATGAATATCATAAGAAGTATCATCTGCAAAAATTTGTTTATAATTCCGCACAAAAGAAGAGACATCCCATTCAGCTTTAAATCCATTTTCATCCATTACTTTTGTGTTTGGCAAAATTCCATAAAACTTCGGATCCTTCCAGGGAGAACTGACTTCAAAATGGTTGTTTTTACCAAAAGGAAGAATATTGATACCCTCGGTTCCCCGTAAACTCAATTTAACAGAAAAATGGATTTTTTCCTTTTGGTTAAGGTTTTGCGTTATGATTCCTGAAATTCCTGTATGTATTCCGCGCTGTGCAAGCCCGGTTCCTGATTCCAGCTCAATATTTTCGCCTTCAATGATAAACTCTTCCACTTTCATAATGGATTTTGTATCGGTTATGCCAAGGCCTGCACTGATCTCACAGGAAGCATCAGTCTCTGATTTTGTTATGCTTGGGAAATATCCTGTCAAAACAATATCTGCATTGTAGACCGTTGTTTTGTAAATGCCTCGTTCGCGTATTTCATCGTTTAAATACGCTTTAACGTTCAGTTCATCAGGAAGGATAAGCAAATTTTTTACAATGGTTTTTTGAGCTTCTTTTCCTGCTTTATCATAATATGTTTCAGTTTCATATAAAGGTACTGTCAGAAAAACACCTGCAATGGTTTGTTTTCTGCCCCACTCGTTCCCCAGCTCTTCGACCATATTTCTATAGGAATACTCTCTGTCGTCAACTATACTATTAATAAAAAATACAGGCAGCTGCAATAAAATCGTCAGAATAAAGATAAAACCTATTTTTTTGACAAGAGAGTTATTATTTTTTAAATTGATCATATGTTTCCCAAAAAAGAAAATCCCTCACATAGCAAACAATGAAAGGGATATTTATTTTTTCAAGTCCTGAAAAGAGCTGTTTCGCTGTATGCAGGAGACGTGTTCTAATTTACGCTGTTCGTTTTTGATAAAATCACCAATTCCTGTGACAGGCGGAGCATTAAAGGTTAAATTATAGCCAAGCAGCGCGCCAAAAGGCATGTACGAAACAGAATTATTTAAAAATGCCAATTTCTTGGGCATAAAGCGGGAAGCAAAACGCGGCACAAAGCCCGTACTGGCAAAACGCACCCGACCTCTTGTTGAGACCGCAATACAGGATTTACATTCCCGCCACAAGGAATAGGGATTATAAAATTTTCCCTGATATTTTGACCTGTTCAAAGTAAAATTATTTTTAGCCAGAATAATCACGCTGGAACGGGCAACACGGCAAAGTTCCGGAAAAATTTTTTCAAAAAATATCTTGCCCTCTAAACAGCCGGGCATGCCATATGCATCAAAATAGTGAGAACCAGCATATAAAGAAAAAAAGGCATATTCAAAACTATCGTCTTCAAAGGGCAAATAGTCTGCCTTGCCCACCTGATAGGAAATCCTTGGGCCTGAACGCTGAAGTGCCTCATCAATGGCATGATGATTTTCTTCGCACACAGTCACATCCAAGCCGCTGTCCCAAAAGAATTCCGGATAGAGCGGAGAATGCAAACCTACATGCAAAACCTGTGAGCCACGGCGCTGCCAATCTTCCATTAAAAATTTAACAAGACGTATTTCTGCTTTTTTATACCAGGCCATAGTTGGAAAATTTTTCTAAACGCGTCAATTTGTCAATAAAATACTAAACTAAAAACAATCTGCAAAAACAATCAAAAAGAGAAATTATTCTTCTGCTTCAACTTCTTTTATCCAGCGATTCAAAGTTTCTGCAATAATTTTCCCTTGTCTGATACTGGAAATATTGAATTTTGCCTGCTGCCGAAATTCTCCGCCAATTTTTTTATAACGGCGGATGGTAAATTTATCAGGGCCATAGTCGTCAGCATCAGCAATATATTCTTTATAGCGAAAGAAAATAGTTGTATTCAGGCCTTTTGATAAAATTTCTTTATCAACTTCTTTAACCAATAAAACACCATCTTCTTCATAATTTATTGTAATTTCATCAATAGTACTGCTCATTTCTATCGCTTTTCCTTAAAAAATTTTTGTAAAATGGCTATGGATTTTTCAGCAAGAACGCCGCCATAATGCCAGGTATTTACACCAAGATCAGGGCAATATAATCCTTCATATGAGGAACAAATTGCCCCGGCTCTTTTATCATACGCTCCAAAAACAAGACCAGCCAGTCTGGCTTCCCGGATAGCCCCCGTGCACATGAGGCAGGGTTCCAAGGTCACCACAAGTACGCAGTCCGACAAACGATAATTTCCTCGCTTCTTCCCTGCCATACGCAGGGCGGAAATTTCAGCATGGGCTGAAGGATCACTTTCAGCTATACTCAAATTATGTGCCTTTGCCAGAATATTTCCCTGCATATCGCACACAAGAGCACCTACAGGAACTTCCCCGGCTTTTGCTCCGTCTTCTGCCATGCAAAGTGCCCATTCCATAAGCTGTTCCCACGTAAATCCACGTGGCGCTTGTGGAATTGGCCCCCATATTTTTGCAGCAACAAAATTCTGTTCTTGCATTCTATTATTTATTGAAATTGTCTATAACTTTTTTCTAATGCTCTGTAATCCTTGATAACTTTCATAACTTCTTCAGGAGTGTCACAAACGGTGAGCATATCAACTTCGCTTTCAGAAAGATATCCGCGGGAAACCATTTGCGCGCGAATCCAGTCAATCATGCCTTTCCAATAGGTGCTGTCGTATAAGATAATTGGGAATTTGCTGATTTTATGGGTTTGTACCAAAACAGCAGCTTCAAAAAGTTCGTCAAGAGTACCAAAACCGCCAGGCATAACAACATAGGCGAAGGCATATTTTACGAACATAAGTTTACGCAGGAAAAAGTATCTGAAATTGCAGCGAAGAGAAAGATATGGGTTTGGTTCTTGTTCGTGAGGCAATTCAATATGCAAACCAACAGAAACACCGCCTGCTTCTTTTGCACCTCTGTTACCAGCTTCCATGTAGCCGGGGCCGCCGCCGGTGATAACGCCGCAGCCTAATTCAGTGATTTGTTTAGCAATGGTTCTGGCTGCTTGATATAATGGTTCAGTTTCTTTTGAACGAGCTGAACCAAAAATAGAAACACAGGGAGGAAGGCCTTTTAAAGTATCAAAACCGTCTACAAGTTCACCCAGCATTCTGAAAACACGCCAGGATTCTTGGTTAATTGTGTTGTCAACTTGATATTGATCTAAGTTTCTGAACATAAGTAATACCTCTCGTGTGAAATTTGTTTTTAGTATAAAAAGAAAGCAGATAAAAATCAATCAAATTTTAATTTTTTTATAAAAGACTTTTCAAAGCTTGAAAAATAGCATATAATACAACAAAGTTATAAATCCTTAAAAGGGGAGTTTATATGAAAGTTCAATTTTTAGGAGCTGCCCAAACAGTAACTGGCTCCTGCCATATTATCGAAGCAGCAGGACATAGATTTGCTGTTGACTGCGGAATGCATCAAGGTAACAAAGCTATTGAAGAAAGAAACTTCGACACTGAGCTTTATCTTCCTGATTCTATTGAATTTATTTTACTTACCCATGCTCACATTGACCACTCAGGCCTTATTCCCCGTGTTGCAGCGCAAGGTTTTAAAGGAAATGTTTATTGTACTGCACCAACCCTTGAATTTGTAAAACTTATGCTTGAAGACAGCGCGCACATTCAGGAAATGGAATATACCTGGCGTGAAAAACAAAGAGGCAGAAAAGGGAAAAAGAAAAAAGATGACCTTCTTTACAGTATTGAAGAAGCGCAAGCCTGTATGCAGCAATTCCGCCCTGTTACGTTCAATGAAACCTTTGAACCTGTTCCGGGCATTAAAGTTACCTATAAATACGCTGCCCATATTTTAGGTGCTGCTTTCATTGTTATTGATATCACTGAAAACGGCAAAACAAACCGCCTTACCTTCTCCGGTGACCTTGGCAGACATGAAAACATGCTGTTGCATGATCCTCAGCCCCTTGAAAAAACTGACTATTTATTCCTCGAATCCACATACGGCAACAGAAACCACAAAGACGATGAAAACAGCCTTGACGAACTTGCCAAAGCCATTGAACGAAGCTACAGACTGGGCGGTAAAGTTATTATCCCAACCTTTGCGGTAGAAAGAGCCCAGGAAATTCTCTATTGCCTGTATTTACTGCACCGCCGCGGACTTGTGCCTCACAATATGCCTATTTATCTTGACAGCCCGCTGGCAATTAAAGCTACAGAAGTTTTTGAAAAATATAAAAACGATTTGGATTACCACGAAATTAAAAACGATTTGCCTCCTATTGCAGATTTTGATTTCCAAATCCATTACACCCTGAATACTGAAGAATCCCAGGCCCTCAACGCCATGGAAGGATCAGCCATTATTCTTTCAGCCAGCGGAATGTGCAACGCCGGCCGTATTAAACACCATTTAAAACACAATATTTGGCGTCCTGAAACTTCTATTGTTTTCGTTGGCTTCCAGGCTGTTGGTACTCTTGGCCGTAAAATCGTTGAAGGTGCATCCATCGTTAACATTATGAACAACGATTTGAACGTTTCTGCAAAAATTTACACCATTAACGGTTTTTCTGCACACGCAGGTCAAAAACAGCTGCTTGAATGGGTAAGCACCATTTATAAATGCCACCCTCAAGTTATCCTTGTCCACGGTGAAAAAGAATCTCAGGAAGAACTCGGCAAGCTGATCAAAGAACAATACGGTCTTGATGTGACTATTCCTGCCTATCTTGACGAAATTGAACTCACCGCAAAGGCAAGTGAAAGCACAGGCGACGAAGAAGCCGCTGCCGCTCCTGTTTCTGCTGTTACCCTTACCAAGTACACCATGCCAAAACTCGACTGGGCATTTGTTTGTGACGACCTTGATCTTCGTATCAAGCAGCTCCATACCAAGCTCGGACAAGTTCAAGAACGCTCCTGGGAAGACCAGACTGAAGTACTTGATAAGATTGCAAAGCTCAATAACGACCTTTACAAGCTTATTGCTCAATTATAAGGAACTATATGAAAATCATTGCTGGTGCCTTGAAAGGACGCACCTTAAAAACAGTGAGTGGCCCTGGATACAGACCCGCAATGGGGAAAGTAAGGGAATCCTTATTTTCTCTGCTTGAAGCCCGCGGCGTGATATGGGCGGAAAGTATTATTCTCGATTTATTTGCAGGCAGCGGTTCTTTGGCGTTTGAAGCCATTAGCCGCGGCGCACAAAAAGCTTATTTTGTGGAAAAAGACCCCAAAGCCGCTGCCTGCATTGCAAATAACGCCAGCACGCTGGACATTAGCGAAAAATGCATTATTGCTGCAGAAGATGCCATAAAATTTGCAGGAAAAAGACCAACAGAAAATGTTTCTGTGGTTTTTATCGACCCACCCTATGCTGAAAATCTTTTGCCCCAAACCCTCAAAAATTTGCTCCGCCGTGAATGGCTTGAGGACGGGGCTTTTGTTATTGCAGAAGTAGAAAAAAATCTCAAAATAAATCCTGAAAGTTTTGAGGGACTGACCCTTGAACTGGACAGACATTACGGCTCAACAAGGATCATTATATGGTACAAAGAATAGGTATTTATGCTGGAACTTTTGACCCTATTCACAATGGACATATAAGTATTATCACCAGAAGCCTGCCCCTTTTAGACAAACTTATTGTGGGCGTGGCGAATGATTCAGGAAAGAAGACCCTCTTTTCCCTTGAAGAGCGGGTGCAGCTCACCCATGATTTTTTTCAGACAATGCCCTATAAAGAACAGATTCTTGTAGAGCCTTTTGACGGCTTACTTGCAGAATACGCGCAAAAACGCGGTGCCATTGCCATTGTGCGCGGTCTTCGGGCTATTTCTGACTTTGATTATGAATTCCAAATGGCACTTATGAACAGAAAGCTCTCCCCTTCTATTCAAACTATTTTCCTCATGGCAGATTTTAGTCTCATGTATGTCAGCTCCACAAACCTGAAAACCGTGGCAAGCCTGGGCGGAGATATTTCTGATTTAACGCCTCCCAATGTCTGGCAGGCTCTTTGCAAAAAATATCAAAAGACGCATGAATAAAGTTATCTGTATCATGGGCCCAACTGGCGCAGGAAAAACTGCCCAATCCCTGGCTATGGCAAAAGCCGGCCTGCCCATTTGCATTATCAATATGGACTCCCGCCAATTATACAAAGATTTTCCTATTATTTCAGCTCAGCCCAGTGCAGCGGAAAGGTTCGTTTGCCCGCATAAACTTTTTGGCTATTTAAAAACAGAAGAAACAAGTTCAGCCGGTGACTGGCTGGAAAGAGCAAAAAATGAAATTGAATGTGCCCATAAAAACGGACAAATTCCTGTTTTCGTGGGCGGAACAGGTTTTTATTTTCGGGCATTATTTGACGGGATAGTAGAAATTCCTGACATCCCGCAAGATATTCACGAACATTTTATCAAAGAAATTGCAGAAAAAGGCAGTCAGGCTCTTCATGAAGAACTGCAAAAAATAGACAGTGAATATGCGCAAAAAATTCATTTTAATGATAAGCAGCGCATTGCCCGAGCTTTGGAAGTGTTCACTGCCACAGGAAAGAAATTCAGTGACTGGCACAAGAAAACTCCGCAAAATACGAAGTACGATGTCCTGCGTATTGGCATTGGCCTGCCTTTAGACGAGCTTGCCCCCATTCTCTATAAACGCACCAGTATCATGCTCGATCAGGGCGCGCTTGATGAGGCAAGAAAAGCTCTTGAAATTTGCCCGGATATCACAGCTCCCGGCTGGACGGGCATTGGCTGTATTGAAATAGCCAACTATCTTTTAGGAAAATACAGCTTGGAAGAATGTCAGGCTCTTTGGAATAAAAATACCCGTGCCTATGCAAAACGGCAATGGACCTGGTTTAGACCAGACACACGCATACGCTGGTTCAGACCGGAAGAGCAAAGTCTGCCCGCCATTCTCGACTTTTTAAACGTATAAAACGCCCCAAAAGGGCGTTTTATTTGATGTAATAAGCAAATAGAAATAAAAATCTTACGCTACAATATTAAGATTTAATCCAATGCCTTGGCTTGCACGCATATTATCAGCTGCCTGCAAGGAGCCTTGTATGAGCTGATTAGTCATATCAGCTTCAAATTGAAGACTTTGCTTTTGAATGCCAAGGGACATTTGACCTTGAGTGGTACTCAAACTACTGGTATCTATTTCCATAAAAGCCTCCTTATTACAAGTATACCTCTTGTATCGGCTCTTTGGAAAATTTGTTTAGTCTTTTTCTAAAAATTATTGAACACCAAAAAATCTGCGTGCATTATTGCCGCATTTTTCCCACAATTCGGCAGTCTCCATGCCTAATTCCTTTGCCACGCATTCTGCCGTAAACACAGTAAAGGCTGGTTCATTGGGTTTGCCGCGCCATGGTTCGGGACTCAAATACGGGCTGTCTGTTTCCACCAGCAAACGTTCCCTGTCCATAAGCTGCAAAGCTTCACGCACGTGCACATTGGCTTTATAGGTTACAGAACCGGGAATAGAAATATGCCAGCCATGGGATAAAACAATTCTCGCGCATTCTAAGTCACGGTCAAAGCAGTGCCACAAGAGCGGATAATTATGAAAACCTTCTTCCAGTAAAATTTTTACTGTATCCTCAAAGGCGTCGCGGCTGTGGATTACCACAGGAAGTTCACATCTCTTTGCCACCGCAAGAAGTTTTCGAAAATATATTTGCTGTAAATCCTGTGGAACTTCTTTCCAAAAATAATCCAGTCCAATTTCACCAACTGCCCGTATTCTTTGTGTTTCTTTTTTGTCCTGCAAGATATCTGCCAAGACGCGCTCCACTTCATCTTCCTGAATTTCGAGTAAATCCGTTGGGTGCAAACCATAAATAAAGAAAACATTTTCCTTATCCTTAAAATACTCTTTGCATTCCACATATTGCGCATGGCCAAGGATAACCTCACCAATGTTTTTGACGCCAGCTTCCTTTGCCCGTTCTAAAACAGCATCTCGATCTTCCCAGAGGGGAGGAGTTATAATATGTGCGTGGCTGTCACAGCCAACCAGAGGCAAATTCAAGGTTTTCGGATCAATATATACTTTCTTTTTGTGTCCCATACTATCCTCACTTTTCAAGTATCACGTTCCGGAGTTTATACCATTTTTCAGCCCTTATTTTTTGCTTGACAAAAGATGAAAGGCTCATTATAAGCAAATTTATGAATACGCAAAAAATACAACACTCATACATTTCTTGGTGGTGGCTCGTTCAATAACGGGTCGGATTTTTTGCAGCCAAATTTCTAACAATAAAAATTACGACCGAGTACGCTTGGTCGTTTTTTTTATCCCCAGACTGGGCAACTCGGCAAAAAGGAAAAAACTATGTCTACATCTCAAAACACACAAGAAAACAAACTCGGTTATTTTGGACGTCACGGCGGACAATTTGTTTCCCCTGAAATGAAAGCTCGTCTTGATGAAGTTGCTGACTGTTTCAACAAGTACAAAAACGACAAAGACTTTTTAGCCGAATTGGACAATCTTTACAAGCATTTTTGTGGCCGTCCAACCCCCATTTTTTACTGCGAAAATCTTTCCAAGAAATTAGGCGGTGCAGATATTTACTTAAAACGTGAAGATCTCAACCACTTGGGCGCCCATAAACTCAATAATGCCTTAGGTCAGCTGCTCCTTGCAAAGCGCCTTGGCAAAAAGCATATTATTGCGGAAACAGGCGCCGGCCAGCACGGCGTTGCAGCTGCTGCCGTTGCTGCTCTTTATGGCTTGAAATGCACCATTTACATGGGTGAAGAAGATATCAAACGTCAGGAACTCAATGTTCTGCGCATGCGTATGATGGGTGCCAATGTTATTGCAGCAACAAGAGGACAAAGAACCCTGAAAGAAGCTGTTGACGAAGCCCTTGAAGCCTATATTAAGGATAAAGACAGTTATTATGTTTTGGGTTCTGCTGTGGGCCCTTATCCTTATCCTGAAATTATCCGCCATTTCCAATCTATCATCAGCTTTGAAGCAAGAGCTCAATTTCAGGCCATGACCAAGTCCCTGCCTGATATGGTTGTAGCCTGTGTTGGCGGCGGTTCCAATGCTGTTGGTATGTTTGCAAACTTTATTGATGATAAGGACATTGCTCTTGTGGGCGCTGAACCCGGCGGACGCGGCAATAAAATCGGCGACCATGCTGCCAGCCTTGTACACGGCAAAGAAAGCATTTTGCATGGTTTCAAAAGCTATGTTTGCCTTGATGAAAAGGGCGAAGTTGCTCCTGTCTATTCCATTTCTGCCGGACTTGACTATCCTTCCGTCAGCCCTGAACTTGCCAACTTAAAAGATATGGGACGCGCAAGCTTTGTGGCCATTACTGATAGGGAAGCTATCGAAGCCTTCTTTATGCTTTCAAAGACTCAAGGCATTATCCCGGCTCTTGAATCTGCCCATGCCCTTGCTCATGCAATCCATGTGGCTCCAGACATGAAAGGAAAGAAAATTCTTGTATGTCTTTCTGGCCGCGGCGATAAGGACGTTGACCAAATTTCCAATATGCTCAAACAAAACCTTATCCAAATGCCATAATTTTAACACATAAAAATTTTGCTTTGTTCTAGTTTCAGGCTGATTCTATAATTACTAGATATAATTATAAAAATTTTAAATTTTTATTTTATGGGGAAATGATTTCCCCCATACCCCCTCATTGCTTGTTTTTAGAATAATGCAAAAAAATTTAATGGAGAGAAGCTTTGCTTTTCTCCATTTTTTTTTGTACTATTGATTTATCCTATTATACGAGTGAGGTTGCTATGATTGGATGGAATCACTATAACCCTGTTGAAATCCATGCAGGACTGGATTGCCGCAAAGAAATCAGCTATTTTTTGCCCAAAGAAGAACCCATTTTAATCGTCACGACCAAAGGCATGCAGGATCGCGGACAATTAGCTGAAATTACGAATTATTTTTCCCTGCCTTATGAAGTTTTCACAGCCCAGCCTGAGCCGGATTTAGATAAACTGGACGAATTTTATATTCAAAATAAACATAAAACATTTCACACTATTATTGCTCTTGGCGGCGGTTCTGTTATTGACAGCGCCAAGGCACTTTCCTGTGCGTTCATGCAAACAGAACATGAAAAACCATTAGAAGCATGGCTCAGAAACAAAGCTCTGCTGCCAACTAAAGCCATTCCTCTGATTGCTATTCCCACAACCGCGGGCACAGGCTCAGAAGTAACCAGCTTTGCCACTATCTGGGACAGACAAAGAATGAAAAAATGTTCCTTGGCCGCACGTGCCTGTTATGCAAAACTTGCTTTGCTTGATCCGTATTTCACCAAGACTCTGCCTTGGAAACAAACAGTTTACAGCGCCCTGGATACCTTTTCCCACGCACTTGAAACCCTCTGGAACAAGCATGCAACGCCCCTCAGTCTCTTTTATGCCAAAAGAGCTTTGGAAATTGTGATGAATTCCCTGCATTATATTGAGCATGAACCCTACGACATGAAAAACCGCTATTATTTGCAGGAAGCTGCCATGGAAGCCGGTATTGCCATCAGCCAAAGCCACAGCTCCATTTCCCATTCCATTTCCTATCCGCTCACCCTGCATTATGGAGCTCCCCACGGTCTTGCCTGCTCTGCATTTTTGTTGCCTATCATGGAACTCATCATTGAGAAAAATGCCTTTATGATGCCTTTGGATCAAGATTTTATCAATAGAATGCATGAATTTTTGACCCGCTATAAACCCTATATTCTCATCCGCAAACATTGCTCTTTAGAAGAAGCACAAAGCAAAATCAACGAAATGTTTACCCCTGAACGGGCTGGAACCTTTGTGCTGACGCTTTCCACAGACGATGTACTCGCTATTTTAAAACGCGGATATGAGCTCCAATAATGAATGAATTTTTCAAATATCTGCTCACAGGTCTTGGCTTTGCTTGCTTTCTGGAAGCATTGCCCTGGCTTGCCAGCCCTGAAAAAATGCGAGACTTTTTATTTCAATTAGCAAATATTGATCCTGACCAACTGAGATATTACGGTTATTTTCTCCTCCTTCTTGGAGTTTTCTTTGTTTGGTTAGGTCGCTCATAAAAGGAAAATCTATGCAAATTTGTACAGTTATTCTTTCAGCAGGAAAAGGAACAAGAATGCCCTCAGCGCAGCCTAAAGCTTTGCAAACGGTTTTAGGCGAAGCCATGCTTTCCCATGTTTATCAAACAGCCTCAAGCATCAGCCCCTCTATCTGGACGGTAATTGGGCACAAGGCAGAACTTGTGGAAAAACATTTGAATAAAGAATTTGGCGAAACGGCAGGCAAGAACTGTGTCCTGCAAACTGAACAGCTGGGCACTGGACATGCTGTGCTCTGTGCCATGGAAAAAATCAAAGACTGCATTGACATAGACAATACAAAAATTCTGATTTTAAATGCTGATGTTCCGCTTATTAAACAAGATTTACTTGAAGAATTTATTGAAGAAGCAAAGGATTATCCCCTCAGCTTTATCAGCCTTTTATTAGACCATGGGCAAAATTATGGCCGCGTGATGCGGGAAAACTTCCTTAAAGAAGTGCAGCATGCTCCTGTGAAAACCCATGCAAAAAATACAGGCACAGTGGTACAAATTATTGAGGCGAAGGATTTTCGCCTTGCCTATCCTGAAAGCGAGATTTTTGAAGTCAACTCCGGCATTTATCTTGTCAATGCAAAACTCTTGCTTGAATTTTTGCCCAAACTTTCCAGTGCAAATGCCAGCAAAGAATATTATTTAACCGATATTATCAGCCTTGCTAAAAAGGAAAATATCCCTGTGGAAGCGTTTTGCTTTGAAAATGCCAAGGCGCTGCTTGGCGTCAATAATCCACTTGAACTCAATCAGGCAGAAGAAATTTTGCAGCAGGAAATTAATACCAATCTCATGCAAAACGGCGTTATTCTGCACAACCCTCAAAGTATTCGTATCAGCCCCTTTACAACTATTCACAAAGGCGTGGAAATTTTCGGCCCCTGCGAAATCTATGGGAAAAGTGAAATCCAAAGCTTTACCACTATCGGATCCCACTGTGTGATCAAAAATACAAGCATTGGCGAAAATTGCGCGGTGCAAAGTTTCTGCCATTTTGAAAACGCACATGTTGGCAATAATGCAAAGCTCGGTCCCTATGCCCGCCTGCGCCCGGAAGCTAAGCTTGCTGACGACGTGCATTTAGGCAATTTTGTGGAAATCAAAAAAAGTTTTGTGGGCAATGGTTCAAAGGTCAACCACCTTTCCTATATTGGAGACAGCCTTGTGGGCAGCGGCGTCAATGTGGGGGCTGGCTGTATTACCTGCAACTATGACGGCAAAAATAAACACCAAACTGTTATTGAAGACAATGCGTTCCTTGGCTCAAACTGTGCCTTTGTTGCGCCTGTGAAAATTGCCAAAAATACGCTGGTCGGCGCTGGCTCTGTGATTACTCATGATACAGAAGAAAACGATCTGGCCATTGCAAGAGCACGGCAAAAAAATCTCAAACGTAAAGCATAGTAAAATAATTTAGCTTATCAACAAAGTTATAAGTAAATGCTTTGTTCTGCTTTTAGGTTGATTTCATAACAACCGGATATAATTATAAAATTTTCTTTTTATGGGGGAAATGATTTCCCCCATACCCCCACATCGCTTGTTTTTATGAAATAAAAACAATAAGTTATTTGAAAGAAATAAATGTTTCATCAACCTGATACTAGAACAAAGCGTAAGTAAATAATAAGCCCCTCTTATTTCTCATAAAAGGGGCTTATTTATTTTTATTTACCAACTTCGTTATAACCAGCTTTTCAGCCAATTTTTAAAGGAACCTTCTTTCTTCTCTCTTTCATCTTCAGCAGTTTCTTTTCTAAAGCGAATATAGGAAGCATCAGCCTGCTTTTGGGCATATTCATAAACATGATCTACATCAGGGAATTGTTCCATAATGCGAAGATATCTATTGTAGGCAGCTTCATAGTTGCCCATATTCCAATACACATTACCGATAAAAACTTCCCGTTCAGCTAAAAGGGTACGGCAGTTTTTCAGTTCCTTTGCTGCAATTTCAGCATATTCTGAATCAGGATATTCATTCACAACACGGCTGGCATATTCTTCAGCAATTTGCACATTGGTTGAAGCTCTGTCAATGGAGCGATAACTCATGCGAAGTGAACGAGCCACCTGCAAAAGAACATATGGAATGGCTTCATGGCGTGGGTGCAGGTTTTCAAAATCGCGGTATGCATCCGCTGCTTCAATATATTCTTCATTGAGATAGAGAGCATCAGCAAGGCCAAGTTCTGATTCAATTACATAAGGGCTAAATGGATAGTTATCTTTGATATCTGTAAACAGGTTCGCAGCTTTGCCATATTCTTTATCCTGCATGGATTCTGCTGCAACTTCAAATTTTTCTTGCACAGTATCTGTTGGAGCTTCCATAAATAAGCTGTCAATAATACCGCCACAACCTGTTAAAGAAAAACACAATATCAAAGAAATAACTATATTACGCATTTAATTGCTCCAAATACCGAATAGCAGAACTTGCTGCAACCGCGCCATCACCCACAGCAGTACAAACCTGACGGCATAATTTCGCGCGACTGTCCCCTGCAACAAAAATTCCGGGAACAGCTGTCTGCATTTCCTGATCAGTTACTAAAAAGCCCTGTTCGTTGCGTTCAAGTGCTTCCGGGGCAAACTGCACATTGGGCACATGTCCGATATACACAAAAATACCTTCCACAGGAAGTTCACGTTTTTCACCTGTAACAACATGGCGGACAACAACTTTTTTGAGGGTTGGTTCACCTTGAAGGCTATCGACAACAGCACTGGTTACAAGTTCAATTTTTTCAGGAACAGCACGGATTTTATCAAGATAAATTTGCGCACCTCTAAAGCCTTCACGGCGGTGAATAAGATAAACTTTATTCACGATACGGGAAAGGTAGAGAGCTTCTTCCATGGCAGCATTGCCGCCGCCGACAATGGCAACATCAAGTCCGCGGTAGAAATTGCCGTCACACAAAGCACAATAGGAAACACCCTTGCCTTTGTAATGGTCTTCTTCTTTGACACCAAGAGGACGGCTGACAGCACCCGTTGCAATAATCACTGTACGGGTTTTGATATCTTCTCCTTCCTGCATATGAAGAATATGCATGGAGCCGTTTTCTTCCTGTGTTTCAATTTTGGTAACTTCACCTCGGATATGTTCCACAGGATATTCTGCCACATGCGCTGAAAAGAGGTCAGCCAGTTCCCAGCCTTTCACACCCTTTGGAAAACCTAAATAGTTTTCAATTTCTGAAGTGCTTAAAACCTGTCCGCCCGCACTGTCCTTTTCAATGAGTGCAGTGCGAAGTCCCGCACGAACAAGATACAGGCTGGCATTGAGCCCTGCCGGACCTGAGCCGATAACAACAGCATCAAACTGTTTCATATTATAATGCCTTGTTAATTAAATCTAAAATATTATTTTTAGCAACAGCGCCTGTTACCTGATCAACAACTTCACCGTCTTTGAAAACAATCAATGTAGGAATAGCGCGAATACCAAAACGGCTTGGAGAAGCTTGGTTTTCATCAACATTGACTTTGCAGACAAGAGCTTTGCCGTCAAGTTCTTTAGAAATTTCTTCAACAATAGGGCTAACAGCACGACATGGGCCACACCAGGGAGCCCAAAAATCTACTAAAACAGGAAGAGAGCTTTTTAATACAGTTGCGTCAAAATTAGCATCAGTTACTTCGATAGCCATATTTATTCTCCTTTTGCTCAAGCGAGCTTGAATGTAATTTTTTTTCTTTAATTAAGGTTAAAACAGCATTCTGTCAACGCCAGAAAATGCATTTTAAACCATTACCCTGTAATCATTGGGGATAGGTTTACCCCGGGCAATGGCCGTTAAATTTTCATCATGATACAAGCCCATTTTTACCAAAAGCAAACCAGTATGCGCAACCATGATACCATTGTCAGAACAAAATTTATTTTTTGGAATATAAAGAGGTAAATGATTTTCAGATGCAAATTCAGCTAGTTGCTTGCGTACAAAACTATTGGCAGCCACCCCGCCGGCAACAACTATACAGGTTGGCGAAAATTCTTTCAATACTCGTCTCGCTTTAATCACAAGAGTATCGGCCATGGAGTATAAATAGGATGCTGCTCCGTTTTTCGCTTCCTCGTTGGCATTTTCAAAGAAATCATCACTATAGTTTTGCCCAAGCGGAGGAAGGGCAAGCAGTGCATTTTTATGTTGTTCAAGCCACAAAGCCGCAGCTGTTTTCATGCCACTGAAACTAAAGTCGCAGTTCTCATTTTTGGTATAGGGACGAGGAAAGAGGTTTTTATCGATTTTGCCTAATTGCCCCAACTTATCCAAATACATGCCCCCGGGATAGGGAAGCCCCAGCATCTTTCCAAATTTATCACAGGCTTCACCTGCCGCATCGTCAAGAGTTTTGCCTAAAACCTGCATATCATGAGGGCTGTTCATTTTGATTAAATGCGTATGCCCGCCTGAAACTAAAATTCCAAGAGCAGGAAAGGTCAGCTTATTTTCTAAATCAGCCACCAATAAATGCGCATGTAAATGATTGACGCCAATAAGCGGAATACCGGCTGCAAGAGCAAGACTTTTGGCAAAGGCAACACCCACCAGCAAACTTCCAAGCAGCCCCGGCCCGCGGGTTACCGCAATTCGATCAATATCGCTCAGTTTCTTGCCGCTTTCAGACAATAATTTATCGAAAAGAGGGCCAATAAGACGGGCATGCTCTCTTGAGGCAAGCTCCGGAACAACCCCGCCAAAAAGAGCATGAAGCGGAACTTGCGATGCCATAACAGAAGCCACAAGTCCCTTTTCATCAACCAAGGCCAGACCTGTATCATCGCAGGAAGTTTCTATTCCAAGAACAAGCATGCAAATGTACCTAAAATATCTAAAAAGCGCTGCAAATCTTAGTTAAAAGCACTTCTGTATTTTTCAACTTCTTTTTTGGAACCAAAGATGAAAGGAGTACGGGTATGAATTTGCTCCGGCATAATTTCAAGAATACGCTTTCCTTCGCCGTTCACAGCAAGCCCACCAGCCTGTTCCATTAAGAAAGAGAGCGGATTGGCTTCATAGAGCAAACGAAGTTTTCCGTGCGTATTTTTTGTATCAGCAGGATACATATAAATTCCGCCATAAAGCAAAGTTCTGTGGAAATCCGCAACAAGTGACCCCACATAGCGCAAAGAATAATCACCATGGTTGAAAAGATCCATGGCTTTCTTGTCTTCATTGCTCCATCTGTCGTAATAGGCAGCATTGGCAGAATAATATTTTCCTGTTTCAGGAATTTTAATATTTTCATGGGAAAGGAGGAACTCGCCAACACTGGGGTCAAGGGTAAAACCATACACGCCGTGGCCTGTGGAATAAACCATCATGGTTGAAGGGCCGTAAAGGAAATATCCGGCTGCCACCTGGTTGGTGCCCTGACAAAGAATTTTTTCTTTCGTCAGCTCAGTATCATCGTTGACGCGGTAAATGGAAAAAATCGTACCTATGCTGACATTGGCGTCAATATTGGATGAGCCGTCGAGCGGGTCAAAGAAAATCACATAATTGCCATATGCTTTATCTTTATCAATAATCACAAGCTCATCTTCTTCTTCAGAACCAAGTGCACACACAACACCGCAATTTTTCATACGGTAAATCATAACGCTGTTGGCAAAATCATCAAGTTTCTGCACTTGTTCGCCCTGTACGTTGATATCGCCTGTACCGCCTAAAATATCCACAAGTCCAGCTTTTGTAACACTACGAGAAATAATTTTTGCAGATAAAATTAAATCATGCAAAAGTGATGTAAATTGCCCCGTTGCAGTAGGTGACCACTTTAATTGCATAGAATGAATATGCTCAATAACACTAATTTCTGCCATTTTATACCTCAATAAAAAAGCCCCCAAAAACACTATAAAAGGGAGCTTTTACAAAGATTTTATTCTTCTTGCCCTTTTTCCTGCAAGACTCCGTAAACCAGCCGCTGTCCGCCGTAATAACGCACTATCCATGCTCCTTCATACTGATCATTGCTTACAGTATCATAGGAACTGCTTTTGAGCACTTTTTCCCAGTCCAAAGCAAAGGGGGTATCTTCATACGCAAAATCCCCTGTCCAAAATGGTGCTTTTTCTGACAAAAAGACAACATGAGAAGGATCACCAACAAAAGGCAATAAAGATTTAGGATCAAATGTAACTGCAAGAAATGCCTGAAGTTCTCCGCTCAACATATAGGGACGAAACAAAACAATTTCATGCCCCATGGGATTTTCTTCAATTTCTGCAATAATTTCGCGGGCTTTAACTTCTCTTTCCTGAATATAATAAAAGCTTGTATTATCAGGAACATAAGAAGGAATAGCCCCCATCACTTCTCCTTCCGGGCTTAATGCATAAATATGGGAAATCCATGGAAACTGTGAAAATAAATTGGTAATTGCCTGTACATTATTAATATCAAGAATACCGTCTAATTCACGTTCAAGGTTTGTCAGCTCCTTATCCAAAGCTGCAAAGGTCTTGGTCAGCCGGCTGTCAATGGGAGAAATTTCTGCCACAGAAAAATCCACAACAGCAGGTTTATTAATATGTGTATAATAAAATTTTCTTGAATCTTTATAGGTTTGTGAATCTGTAATAGCTAAACATGCAGAACATGCCAAAGCTAAACATACATTTAAAAGAATTTTTATTTTCACCAAAAAACTCCTAACTTGCGCGAATTTCCAAACGTTCAGCGAGTTTTGTCAATAAATCTGCGACATCAGCCTGGGATTTAACTTTTTTCTCTTCTTCGTTTTGGACTGCTGGTTCTTCAGTTTCTGCAAAAGAAGCTATATCTGCTGTATTTTCAATTTCTTCAACTATATTTTCTGCTGCATTTTCTGCAAAAGTTTTTTCTTCAGCTGAAATTTCATTCTCATCAAACAAATCAAGACCTGGCTGAGCCTGCTCAGCAAGTTCAGCAGCGTCAACTGTTTCAGCTGGTTCTGGCTGAAAAACTTGTTTGTCTTCAATAGCAGGCATGGAGGGCTCAGTTTCCATGGCAGGTTCATTTTCTGCAAATGCAGACAAATCCTCTGCCTGTGCACTTTCTTCCTGCACAATATTCAAGTCTGGATTTTCTTCTGCAAGAACTTCTCTGTTTCCTGCCTGCATCGTGGATAAACTTTCTGCCATAGAACCAAAGGAGGTATCCACTAAATCATCAATAGCAAGCAATTTTGATGTGTCAATTTTAACATCAAGCTCCGGCGCAAGCATTTTGATATCTGCAATGCGTTCTTCCAGTTCTTCTTTATTGCCATAGCCTTTGGCAAGTAATTCTTTATAAATTTCCAAAGCCCCTTTGTAATCCCCTTGTTCTGCCAATAAATCAGCCATACTCTTGGTTCTGAAAAGGGAATTTTCCACCGGTTCAATGGTAATATTTGCATCTTTAATAAGTTCAGCCAGGGTTTCTTTGGTGCTTTTGGTTTTATCCTGCACAAGAGCGCTTTGCTGTTCTGCAAAATTCATGTAATTTTCAACATGTCCTTTTGGCAAAACGTCAGCAAGTTCAGAAGGCATTATTTCTTTTTCTTCAGCAAAATCAGCATCTTCTGCTTCATCCTGCGCAAAATCATCCTGGCTTGCAGGCTCTTCCTGAGCTGAAACATTTTCCATGGTAGTTTTTATCTGCGCAACACTTGCGCTCGGCATTTTTGCCAAACCACTTTTTTCAATATTTTTCGCAATATTAATTGTTTCTGGAGAAAAGATTGGAGCTGAATTTGTTTTGAGGGAATTAAGCCCTGCTTCCAAGACTTGTACAATACTCAAGGATTTATTGCGCATAATGGCACTCATAAAACCAAGAGCTGCTGTGAAATCAGAACTTTCATTTTCAGTGATGGCATATTCCCGCCATGCATCCCAAAAATCAGGATAACTCAAGAATAAAGAGGCTAAACGGGCAACTTCTGCGCCACATTGGGCTTTACAGCCACATGTATTCAATAATTCAATCAGAAAGAGGCGGGCTTCCATAAATTCAGGCTGAATATCAAGACCACGGCGCAAGACTTCAAATGCTTCATTCATCATATCAGCATTATTATCTTCTGTGCCAAGTTCTGCGAGCAATCTTGCCAGAGGTAAAAACAGTTTAGAATTAGGCTCTAAAGAAAGAACTTCTTTATACCATTCTAATTTTGCATATTTGACTGTTTTTTCATCAACGGACATATTCATACCTTTCATTCTGTACAGGCTATCATAAATTTATTCGTTTTGCAAATCTTCTTCTGTTTCCGTCCAAATAGAATTAACCAGTTGTTTTTTCTCAAAAACATATAAAATTTCATTTTCACGCACATAATTCAAACGTTCACGAATAGCGCGCTCAATATAATCATTATTGTTTTGTAAAAGCCGAATTTCTTCACTCAAATAAGCAAGTTTTTGCTGAATATTCCCTAAATCTTTTTGCATATCGGCAAAATGCTGCTGCACATCCCGCCAGGCAAAAAAGCTTTGATCGCTGAAAAATAAACGATAGCCAAGCGTTACATTCAAAAGTAATGCAAAACCTAAAAATAATGTTCGCCAAAAAAACGATAAAGAAACAGTTTTTCTCATAGACTACACTCACACTTCTTTATCATGAATATCAACACAAAATGTGTAAAAATAATTACAGCCGGACAAAATAGTAAAGAATACGGCAATATAGAGCAAAATCATGCCAATTTGATGCAAATCAATTCCAAAATACGCATAATGAAGCATAAGGGGAATAAGCGCTAAAATTTGGAAGGTGGTTTTCCATTTTCCAAAGGTATCAGCAGCCAGAACAATGCCGTAATCAACAGCAACAGCCCGAAGCCCGGTTACTGCAAGCTCACGCACAATAATAATATGCACAGCCCAGGCCGGAATCCAGCCTAAAGAACAGAGTTCAATGAGTACAGTGCAAATCAAAAATTTATCGGCAAGAGGATCAAGAAATTTGCCAAGACTGGTCACTTGTCCATAGCGTCTTGCAATATAGCCGTCAATAAAGTCACTGAGCGCTGCAACAACAAAGGCTAAGCATGCAAAAAAACAAGCAAAACGCGTTGCTGTAGCCAGAAGCATTAAAATAGGGATAATAATGATTATACGAAGAAGCGTTATCTTCGTTGCGAGATTTAAATTCTTTGCAGCATTCCAAAATGCACAAAAAAATTCTTTCTTTTGCTTGAGCATAAAAGATTCACTATCACCCTAATTAATTTTATTTTTTTTAACATAATATAAAAGCTAATGCAAGAATAAAAACGGGCATTTTTCGCTTTTTTTTTTGCTTTCAAGTTTGAGAAATGAAAGAAAAAGTTTTTGTCTTTTTCGGCGAAACAGGATATACAAAAACAAGGAGAAGAAATGGCTACAGATTTTTTACGCATACGCCCCCTTGGAGGCCTTGGAGAAATTGGACTTAACTGCCAGAAATGGGAATGCAGTGACGGCATTTTCCTTATGGATTGCGGGCTCATGTTTCCTGACGACAGCCATTATGGAATTGATGCCATTATTCCCTCCTTTGACAGCCTTCTCGGCGCAAAAGAAAAATTTTTAGGAGTGATCTTAACCCATGGGCATGAAGACCATATCGGCGCACTTCCCTGGCTTTTGCGTGTTGTTAAAAATATCAATATTTATGGTTCTGCCTTTACGCTTGCTCTTGTCAGGCACAAACTCACAGAACGCGGACTCCTTGAGCGTGCCAATCTTATTTTAGTGGAAACATACGACACCATTAAGCTTGGTTCCCTCACGTTTCAAGCCATCCCAGTCTGCCATTCTATTCCAGGTGGTTATGCCTATTTTATTGAAAGCCCCATTGGCAAAATTGTGTACACGGGCGATTTCAAACTGGATGAACATGCAAATGCCTATCCCCTTGAATGCAGCTGTGCGCTGCAGGAAGATTTACAGGAATTCGGCAAAGGGGGGATAAAGCTTCTTCTTTCTGACTCCACAAACATTGAAAATCACAATCATTCAGCGTCTGAAACCATGGTCAAGGAAGGTTTGGACCAAATCTTCTCCCAAACCAAAGGACGCATTGTTATTGCCCTTTTTGCCAGCCACATTCAGCGCATACGCACTGTTTTTGAACTTGCCAGAAAACATGGCAAACACGTGATTATCAGCGGACGAAGCCTTGCCGCAAATATCAATATTGCAGAGGGGCTGGGCTATTTGACGCCTGAAAAATATTATCAGGAAATTGATGAAACGATTACAGAACTTTCCCGGGAAAACACAGTGGTTCTTGCCACAGGCACTCAAGGCGAAGCTCTTTCAGCCCTGACCCGTATTTCTTCCGGCGAGCATAAACGCCTTGCCCTGCAGGAAGGCGATACCGTGATTATGTCCTCACGTACAATCCCCGGCAATGCAAAAGCCGTTTCACGGATGATCAATCAAATGTACAAGCAGGGAGCAACGGTTTTTCACGATGATCGCTTTACCATCCATGCTACAGGCCATGCCTGCTATGAAGAGCTTAAAACCATTTTAGAACTTTGCAAACCTGAACATTTTATTCCTTTGCATGGTGAATACAGGCATTTATCTCAGCACAGCGCGTTGGCAAAAGAAATCGGCATAGCAAACTGTCATCTTTTAGAAGACGGACAGCCTATTTGCTTTTACGCGGATGGAACCTTTGAAAAGGAAAGCTGTGAACCCATTAATTTTGTGCTGGTGGACGGCAAAGGCGTGGGCGATGTGGGACAGCTGGTACTAAAAGAACGTCGCGTCCTTTCCAATGAGGGCATTGTGATTGTTTCCCTTGTGCTGAATAAGGAAAACGGTGAAATTATTACAGGCCCCCATGTTCTTTCCCATGGATTTGTTTTCGAACAGCAATTCAACCATTATCTGCAGGATGCTCAATGCCTTATTTTAGAGCAATTGGAACTCTTAAATGGTAAAAATCTTGAAAAACTGCCTGAAATGATACGCCTTGCCCTGCGCCGATTTTTCCGAGACGTGCTGGAACGCGAGCCCATTATCGAAAATATTATTCATTTTATTTAGCTAATTATATGTAATTTTACCCTATAAAAATCTTGACGGCTGACAATTTTTTGATACACTGTAACTCAAGAATTAAATTTGCAAAAGAGCTCTATACTTTTTAAACATATTGCCGATGTATAAAGTAGCTTGAATTATTTGCAATTTCTAGAAAGGGGATATTTATGAGCCAAGCACATGAAATAAAACCTAATTCTGTTGACGAACAAAATAATAAAATACTGCAATTGGTATCTTTTAAACTCGGCGAAGAAGAGTTTGCTGTTGATATTTTAATTGTAAATGAAATCATACGCTTAGTACAAATCACGCCAGTTCCTCACGCACCTCATTTTATTGAAGGTGTTATCAATTTGCGTGGTCGTGTGCTTCCTGTTGTGGGTCTTAGAAAACGTTTCCACATGCCTGAAATTGACCACACAGACCAAACAAGAATTATTGTTATGGTTTGGGAAAACCAGCTTGTAGGCTTTTTGGTAGACTCTGTTTCTGAGGTTCTCAGAATTCCTGCCAGCACTGTGGAGAATGCACCTCCAGTTGTTGCAGGCGTTGGCGCTGAATATATTGAAGGCGTTGGTAAACTGGACGACAGATTGCTGATTTTACTGAATATGGGCTTTTTATTTGCTAATTCTGAAATTCCAGAAACCATGACTCTTCCATCCATCAAATAATTAAAACAAACACTATAAGAATACTAAAAAAGCACGAGTTCGTTCGTGCTTTTTTAGTGCCCACTGCAAAGCATTTTTATAATATTTCTTGAATTACCTAAAATCACATAAATCAAACCCGTTATGAGTGAAAACTCATAACGGGTTTGCGATAAGGGGTTTGGGGAAATTATTTCCCCAAGAAAAATAAAAAAATACTCCAGACTAACACTATTTATTCACGCGTTTCTATTTTTAATTGCTCTTCGTATTCAGGGAGAATTTTTATTTCCAGCGTGCCTTCGCTTTTATCCACATGCACCAAACCTGCCGCAGCATTTTTCATAGGCCGGATAAACTTTGCATAACTGTATTGAATATATCCTTTTTCCTGCCCTTTTGCCCAGCTTTTGAGGAGCGCCAATGCTCCGGCTTCCTGCATGGTTTGCGGAGGTATTTCCTGTTTGGCGTGGTCACGTTTAATAATCACGTGGGCAGAAGCTCCTTCGGCAATATGCACCCAAATATCATAGGGTGAAGCCATTTTGAGCGCCATACCATTGCCCTTGGTATCCCTGCCCCGCAAAATCATAAAGCCGTCAGAACTGCGAAAAACCTGCACTTCTTTGGGATATTTATTCACTGCTTTATTTTTTTCTGTTTTTACAGAAATATCCTGATTAAACTTTCCCTTTTTATTAACATTTTTTATTTTTCCCAAAAGACCATAATCAGTTTGCGGAGTTTTTTGTGCTCGCTTCCTTGGTTCTTTGATAGTTGCGCCAGCCCTTTCTTCCCACATTCTATTGAGAACAGCTTCTTTTTCGTCAGCAAGTTCCTTTTTGCGCCGTTCCAAATGTTCAAGTCCGCGCATACCACGGGCAGCAGCATGAAAATAATTTTCCATATTTTCTCGAATGGTCTTTGCTTTATCCAAAAGGATTTTTATTTCCTGCCCTGCATAATCGTAAACAAGAATATACTCGGCTTTATACTCGGCTGAAAATTGATATAGATTTGCCTGCAAGAGCAAGGCTTGTTCTTTTTTATCAATGAGTTTATTCAGCCTGTCTTCCTCTTCCGCCAGTTTAATTTCCAAACGGGCAAAGCGTTTTAATTGCGCCTGCAGCTGTTTGAGACTGGAATTGGCATTTTGCTTTTGAATTTTTGCCAAAACCATATCTCCAATATAGAGAGATGCTTCCAGAGCATTTTCAAAAACAAGTTCTTTAGTTTCAGATGAATAGCCCATATTGGAGAGCAATTCCTGCGGCAATTTCCATGAGCTCAACAGAAAATTATCATCGTTTTTCGCAAACTGAAGCGGATTATTTTCCACTGACTGGTTAATTTTTAATTGCCGTGTATTTTGCGTGTACACAAAAACATCCCCGCCGCCAAACTGTAAATCCGCATAGAGTGAGGCTTGTTCCTCGCAGGGAAGGATCGGCAGGGTTTTACGCAAAAGCGGTGTCAGGGTTTGATATTCTTTCCAAATATCTTTGCTGCCCACCTGGGATAACAAGGAGAAGTCCGCCCAATACACCGCAAAATTTTCATCAGTCAGGGCAGGTGATAAAATATAGGAATCTTCAAAAGCAAAATAACTATCCTGCGGCGAACAAAGCCCATTTTCAGGACAGTCAAAATAGAGTTCCACCCCATTTCGCAAATCTATTTCAAACCAGCAATCCTGCACCTCAAAAATGATTTTGCGCTGCAGCCAGTCTGCCGTCACGGTTTTGATATGTTTGCCCGTCAAATATTTGCGCAAACGCATAATAAAGGCAGGCGGTTCATCATTTTTTGCCACACGGCTATGGCTCAAAAATAACCGGGCATCCTTGCCTTCTTTATAAGTCAAATAATATTTTTGGGCGGTAAAAGGCGAAACAAAAGGCATATTCTTTTCCGCAAAATATTTTTGCTGAATATTTCCAAGTCCATACAAGGAAAAGGTAATAACTCCGTCTGCGGCCTGATAAATTTTCTCAATTTTTGCCCCGATCAAAGCCGGCAGTAAATCTTCACAAAGGCGTCTGAAAAGATGAGCGTCCATATCCCCAAAATCTCTCACAAAATTTATTTACAAAAAAAGTTCTTTTACCGAAATAAAAGAACTTTATATTTTTAGCTATACTGAGCTGTCCCAAGCTTGAATTAGCTTCCCTGGATATCTTCACCCTCTTCCTGACGGGCTTTGCAATCCACGCAAAGCGTTGTTACTGGACGAGCTTTCAATCTGGCAAAGCCAATTTCTTCTCCGCATTCTTCACAAATACCGTATGTTCCGCTTTCGATACGTTGTTGTGCATCATATATTTTATGAATAAGGCGACGTTCTCTATCTCGAATACGCAATGTAAAGGAACGATCAGATTCAACAGAAGCTCTATCAGTAGGATCAGCATAACTGCTTGGACTTTCAGTCAAATCTTCCAAAGTTGAATCACCGTTTTGTTGTGCTTCAATAAGCATTTGATCAAGCAGTTTCTTGAAAAATTCTAAATCATCAGGTGTCAAAGTTCCTCCTCCCAATGCCCAAAAGTCTGGCATGAGTTAGTAAGTACATTTCGCCACGTGTACGCGAAAAAATGCTCTTTGTAAAGAAAAAATTTTTATTTGCCTTTTTCGTTATAAAGATAAAGCAAGGCCTTTTCAAGCAAAGCAAAATCACAGCAGGTTCCATTTTCCATAATCTTTTCATTACGATAGGAAATAAATGGAATTTTTGCACCTTGCGCTGCCCGCATATCCATAATGCTGTCCCCAATAAAGAGCGCTTCATGGGGATAAATGACCCATTGCTCTAAAATTTTAATTGCTCCGTCCGGAGAAGGTTTTGGCTCACAATAGCGCACTGTCATAATAGGGTCAAAATACCCGCCCATCTCCAGACGATTCAGCATATAATCAATGGGCCCGGTTCTATTGGTATGAATACCCAGTAAAAATTTTCCTGTTATTGCTTTCAAAAAGGAGACAATATGTTCTGAAGCCTGGATCATAGGCTCAATGTCACGGGCATAGGAAACTTCCTGCACAACAGCATGCATTTGTGAGCGCAGGGCACTAGGGGTAATATAATCAAGAGCCTGCGCTGCTGTGCTCATTTGGCAGTATTCTCTTTGCTCTTCATTGAGATCCGGCAAACCCAATTTTTTGCGGATAAGATTGTAAAATGCCATATTTGCTTCAACTGAATCAATAAGGACACCATCACAATCAAAAATAAGCCCTTTGGGAACACCATGGCAACTTTTTCTTATATACTCAATAAGAAAATCTAATTCCATACAATCATCACAAGGCATACTATCCTCACACTACTTTTTTGCTGCGATAAAAATATACACTTCTTTTTTGCAATAAGGAACAAATTCTTTGCCTATAAAACGAACTAATGCATCTCTTGAAACGGAATAACAAAAAAATCCTTCCTCTTCAACAATATCTTGAGCAAGTGGGACAATCTCTTCTATCATTGCATTATCATTGATAAAATAAGCAGATGCATCTTGGGTATACAAGAGAAATGCAGGCAAAATCTGTTTCCAGGAAAGCAAAACATCGCCCATTTGCCAGGATTTTTGCAGCACATGCTCATTTTCATCAAGCAATGATTTCAGCATTTCCTGCTGCTTTGCCAGATTGCTGTTGATTTGCCCAAGTTCCTTATAGAGATCTTCATTGTACCAGGCAATAAGCAGCATGCGCTGAGCACGTTCCAAAAGCACAGTTTCCTCATTTTGTTCAGATTTCTTTCCGGAAAATTCCTGCAATGCCTGTACTTCTGAAGCAGACAAACCTTGTGCATTCCGGCTTTGAAAATTAACAGTATCAAGCAAAGATGCGTTTTTCTCTTTAGCCATTTGCGCGGTATCTGCCTGCAAATCCTTTAAATATTGCAAAGCATAATCCTTATTCCATACAAATTCAGCTGGATATGCCTTCTTGCTTTGCCTCGTGGGGTCAAGCACCAAAACAGCATCTGGGGCAGTCTCAAGAAACTCTTCATGCAGTCGAGGAATGGCAACTATTTTTTGATATTTTTCTAAATGCATATTTTATCCTTTCTATATACATGTTGGAGCATAAATTTCAAAAACAGCCTTACTTTGAAATTTTCCCTGCAAAACAAAGAAAATTGCTTTCTTATGTAAAGACTTGTACACAGGCTGCATGGCAACAAGCTGAATCTTTTCAGGCATAGCCTGCACAAAATCCATATAGCAGGCACTTTTTGCAACGGTCATCAGCGATGCGTGCTTTTTCAAAAATTTTTCACCAAATGCAAAAAACTTTTCTAACACATTTTCATCCCCAAATAAAGCATTATTCCGCAAGGCAAAAACACTGTGCAGCTTGCTTTCTGCCCGATACCAGGGAGGATTGGTAATCACCAGATCAAATATGCGCGGATTTTTGGAAACTCCACCGTCTTGTATTTGCAGCTCAGGCAGTTTATCCAGCAAGGCAGTTTCCAGCGTAAATTTTTGCACAAGCCCCACACTTTCTTTTTGAAAAATATCTGCCTGAAGCGCAAAATAATTTTGCTCATGTTCAAAAATACGGGCATTATATTTTGCCGCGCGATAGAGTTCTTCTTCTTTTTCAATGCCGATAATTTTCAAGTAAGGATAAAATTCAGGATACAATTCTTTAAAAAATTGCAAAACAAGTATTCCAATCACCCCGCAGCCACAGCCAATATCCGCGATTAAATACGGCTCAAAAGGTTTCTTTTGGGGCTTTTTCTTCTGCAATTCCTCCACGATAAAATTGCAGGCAAAGCGTGCAAGGCTCAGTGCGTCAGAACTGAAACGATAACTTCCTTCTGGCTGGTAAAAATCCATATAACCTCAAAAATAACATTGCAAAAATACACGTACCATCCTATAGTACTCTAAATACGTTCTCAGGTCAAAAGATGTTTAGAGCAGATTTACACATCCACTCCAGATTTTCACGGGCAACATCCAAAAATCTCACGCTTCGCAGCATTGCCAGTTATGCATACATTAAAGGAATTCAGCTTGTGGGAACGGGAGATATTACTCATCCCAAATGGCTTGAAGAAATTTCAGATGAACTCATTTATAACGACCAAACAGGCTTTTATCAATTAAAAAATCCCCTGACGCCTCAAGATATTTTAGCGCAAACAAATATTCATATCAACGAAGTGAGTTTTCAGCCTCAATTTATTTTGCAGGGCGAAATCAGTTGTATTTATAAGAAAAATGGTGCCACCCGCAAAAATCATCAACTCATCTTTGCGCCTACCATTGATGAGGCTAAGAAGCTCAATGCCAAACTTTCCCAAATCGGCAATTTAGCAGCAGACGGCCGCCCCATTTTAGGACTTGACGCAAAAATTTTACTGGAACTTGTTCTTGATTCAGCGCAAAATTTTGATCTGCAAAACTATCTTATCCCTGCCCATATCTGGACGCCGTGGTTTTCCATTTTTGGCTCAAAATCAGGCTTTAATAGTCTTGAAGAATGTTTTGAGGATTTGAGAGAAGAAATCTTTGCTCTGGAAACAGGCCTTTCTTCTGATCCAACCATGAACAGGCTTTGGTCAGCGCTTGACAACTGCACGCTTATTTCCAATTCTGACGCCCATTCCGGCGAAAATCTCGGACGGGAAGTCAATATTTTTCACTCAGCTCCCACATATCAAAGTTTATTTGATGCCCTCAAGAACAAAAACGATCTTCTCTATGGCACAGTTGAATTTTATCCGGAAGAAGGCAAATATTTTGCTGACGGACACAGAAACTGCAAGATTTGTTTACTCCCCGGGGAAAGCAGGAAATATCAAAATATCTGCCCAGTCTGCGGCAAGCCCCTGACCATTGGCGTTTTAAACCGCGTGGAAGAACTCTCTGACCGAGAAAAACCTCGTATCACCAATAAGCAGTTTGAATCCTGCATTCCCCTCAAGGAAATCCTTTCCGAAATCTATCACTTGGGGGTCAAAAGTAAACAGATGCATGCACACTATGAAAAATTAATTAATTTATTAGGTTCTGAACTAGACATTTTACAAAATGTGCCGATACAACAAATAGCAGAAGCAAATGCTTCCCTTGCCAAAGCAATCCAAGCCATGCGCGCGAATTCTATCCAAAAAATTTGCGGATACGACGGCTCATATGGCAAAATAAAAATTCTAGGCTCTTGACATTTCTTAGGAGTTAAATAATATTTGAAGTATGGCAACTACATCTTTTAATAAAATGGTCGCTTCCACTTCTGAGCAAAATATGAAGAATATTAATAACATGCTCAGTTTCGCGCAAGCCCATAAGACGCAGATTTTTGTTGATATTATTAGCGAAGGGAAGACTATTCACCAGGTTCGTGCCTATTGTATCGACCATAATAAATCTATAGTTCGCCTTTTTATTCAAATCAAACACGAGATTAAACTCCCCCAAAATGCCGAAGCTTCCTTGCTTTTCTATACGGAAAAAGAAGGAAAACAAGTTCCCTGTAATTTTATCAGCGGTATCAAGAACAGCTTTGTGCATAATGGACTTTTCTTTATTGATGTTGCCGTTCCTCACTATATTGGACACTCTCAACGCCGTACCTGCGTGCGTATTCCTATTACCAAACGAGAAATTCCAAACCTCAAAATCTGGGCTGAAAGTCAAACTGAAGGCAGTGACCAAATGCAATGGACTGCCATTCAAGATGAAAATTTCGACATTGTGGATATTTCAACTGGCGGTATGCTCTTTTTAGTCAGCTCTGAAACGCCTCTGGCAAAGCAGCTCAAAGAGGGCTCAAAGATTTTGCTGACAGCAATTTTCCCCTATGCCAACAAGTCTCCGCTTTGTCTTTCTATTCTTTCCACTGTGCGACGTTATGCCCAAAATGCCCAAAATCCTGACTGGTTCTCCATGGGAGTACGGTTTATCCGCTGGGCATATCTAGAAAACTACAGCACATGGAACAGTATTCCTGATGATAACGGCATTCCTCCGCTCTCCAACTGGGTTTTTCAGGTTATGGCAAGCAGAAAGCGCGGTCAGGAAGCTTAATCAATACGTGTTTTCATTTTCCACTTTTCGCATTTGTTTTTTCAATCTCCTCATATTTTCCTTCTTTTCTAAATATTTTTAATTTAAAAACATAAAATTCAATAAGTTAAGTAACTATTTTAATTTAAAAATATTTGATATCTTCAAATCATATTTCAATACCCAAACTTCTTGTTTTTATGAAATAAAAACAAGCAATGGGGGGTATGGGGGGAATCATTTCCCCCATAAAAAGGAAAATTGAGATTTAGAACCTTTATGTTGCCAATATACTTTTTTCTTGATTTTTCATTCTCTTTTTTCTACTCTTGTTTTTTCAAAGAAAAAAGAGGTTTATATGCTTGGAACACTGGCAAATGTTGGAGGAATTATTGCTGGTTCTCTCATTGGAGGAACAGTCAAAAAAGCCTTGCCTGAAAAAATCCAGGATTGTCTTTTTGTTGCCATGGGTTTAGCTGCCCTGTTTATTGGGATCAATTCTGTTGTGCAGAATATGCCTAAAACGCATTATCCTGTTCTTTTTATTGTCAGTCTTGCCCTTGGTTCTGCCTTTGGCACCTGGCTGAATATTGATGATAATTTCCACAGACTTGCCTTACGCTCAGGTCATGGACATTTAGGCAAAGGACTTTCCACTGCCATTTTGATTTTCTGCATTGGTACGCTTTCCATTTTAGGCCCTGTTGAAAGTGCATTAAACGGCAATAATACCTTTTTGTATACCAATGCCACATTGGATTTTATTACGTCCATTGTGCTTTCCTCTGCCTATGGCTATGCCATCATGCTTGCTGCTGTGGTGCTTTTTTTGTGGCAAGGTTCACTCTATGTGGGAGCGCTGAGTCTTTCCGGCTTTTTGCAGGGGGATCTGTTAAATGAACTCTCTCTTGTGGGCGGCATTTTGATTGCGGCTTCCGGGCTCAGCATTTTGCAAATCAAGGACTGCAAAACTCTTAATCTTTTGCCTTCCCTGCTTGTTCCTGTTTTCTTTTTCCTCATAACTAAATACTTTTTTTAATATATATGAGCGACAAAAATCTTTTTCTTTTATACAATTACGATTATTTTTTGCCAGAAGAGCGTATTGCCCAATGCCCTGCGGAAAAGCGGCAAAATTCCCGCCTGCTTTTTCTTGAGCGAAAATCCGGCAAATACACCGATTACCCCTTTGAAAATATTGTGGATCTCATCCCTGAAAATGCCCTCATTATTGCCAATAATTCCAAGGTAATCCCTGCCCGTATCCAGGGACACAGACAAAGCGGAAGCAAAATTGAAATGCTTTTTCTGGAACCTGCTCCGCTTATTGACAGAAAAGCGCACAAGAATGGTGAAAACTGCCTTGCCCGCACAGAAGTTTTGCTCAAGGGTGCAAAACGGGTAAAAATGGGTGAAACGTTGCAATTTCCTGAAATGGATGTCACTGTTTTGGAACGCCATGAATTCGGCAAGCATATAGTTGATGTTACCTATCAAAACAGCCTGATACCTTTGCTCAAAAAATACGGAGAACTGCCGCTTCCTCCGTATATCAAACGAGAACAGGGCGTGCAGAAAAACGATATTACCCGCTATCAGACTGTCTATGCAAAAGAAAGCCATATCGGCTCCATTGCCGCCCCCACAGCCGGTTTGCATTTCACTCCGGAAATTCAGCAAAAACTCTTGGCAAAAGGCTGCACTTGGGAAGAAGTAACCCTGCATGTGGGCTATGGCACCTTTAGCCCTGTGCGCGCCGAAGATATCCGCGACCATGCCATGCATTCTGAATATGTTGAAATTTCTGCTGAAACAGCCGCAGCCGTCAACAAGGCAAAGGCTGAAAACCGTCCCATTATTGCGGTCGGTACCACCAGCACGCGCAGTCTTGAAGGCATGGCCCAGGCTTTTTTACAAGCAAAGAATGAGCCCATTACAACATTTTTCTGCAATGAAGAAAGCGAGCTGCACGACAATACGCCCTTTCCTGCTCACGGCTGTTTTGGCTATACCAATATTTTTATTTATCCGGGGAAAGAATTTCATATTGTGGACGGACTGATCACCAATTTCCATTTACCAAAATCATCGTTGATTATGCTGGTGTCTGCCTTTGCCGGCTATGAACATATCATGCAGGCCTATCAGCATGCGGTAGAAAGTGAATATCGCTTCTTTTCCTATGGCGATGCCATGTTTATTCTATAATTTTCTTAATGAGAATAATTACTACTTGCGTATAGATATATTTTATTATATAGTAATTAAACGTCTTGAAACAAAATAAATAATTACAACAAAGTGTATAAAAGGTCTTCTATGTCAAAAAAATCATTCCCGGTTTATACAATAGCTTTTCTCCTCTTTGTTTTTGGTATCGGATATATGGTTTATTCCGGAGTTTCTTCCGACAGCGTTTATTTTCTCAATGTTTCCGAAGCATTAGCCCAAGAAAAGACACAAACACCCCTTTCTGCAAGAATTTTTGGCACTGTTGCCAACAACAGTATTGAACGCCCGCAAGACGGCCTCGGCGCAAGCTTTATTCTTGAAGATTACGAAAACAAAGCCCAAACCATTCAGGTCAAGTATAAAGGAGTTGTGCCTGATACCTTTACCAACGGCTCAGAAGTGATTATTGAAGGGTCAATGCAGGATACTGTTTTTACGGCAAAAACGCTTATGACCAAATGCCCTTCCAAATACCAGAAAGAAAATAGAGAAAAAAACGCTTAACGCTTATAACGGATTGAACACAAAACTATGACACCATTAGCCAACGTTCTTATGATGCTTTCCCTTGCCCTTGCTGCTGCGGGATCTCTTTATTGTATTGTTCAGCTTGCAAGAGCAAAAGCCTACAGCACAGGCCCTCTTGAAAATATCAATACCATTATCACTCTTTGTTATGTTGCTGCGTCCGCGATACTCTTTTTCGGCTTTTGGAGCTATGATTTCAGCATAAAATATGTGCATGATTACAGCGACCTTTCTTTGCCGCTCTTTTATCGTCTGACTGCCTTTTGGGGCGGACAGGCCGGTTCTCTGCTCTTTTGGGCTTTATGCCTTGTCCTTTGCGGAGCTTATTTCCAAAGTACAGACGCGTACAAAAGCCTCAGCCTTGAAACAAGACTGTGGTATTTGCTTTTCTATTTCTGTATCTTAGCCTTTTTTGGCGTTCTTTTGACAACCCATAATAATCCTTTTGAAATATTAAGCCCTGCTCCTGCTAATGGTCGCGGATTAAATCCGCTTTTGCAAAATCCCGGCATGATTTTCCACCCCCCCCTTTTGCTCCTGGGCTATGGCGGCTTTACCATTCCTGCCTGCCTCGCGCTTGCACAGGCTCTTTCCCAAAGCAGTAAAAAGGATGAGGCTCTTTCAGAATATGCTGAAACCGCATGGCATTTATGCACAAAGCCTCTTATCCTTACTGCCTGGCTGCTCCTCACCGCCGGCATTGTCCTTGGCGCGTGGTGGGCATACATGGAACTTGGCTGGGGCGGCTACTGGGCATGGGATCCTGTGGAAAACGCATCCACTATTCCCTGGTTTTTTGGCACGGCTGCTCTGCATTTTGGATTTCTTGAACAATACAGGAAAAAGGCACAGCGCTTCCATACCCTTTTCATGGCACTAACCTGTATTTCCGCCTTCTTCGCCACCTGGCTTGTGCGCGGCAATGTAGTCGATTCTGTGCATGCTTTTGGTTCCGGCGGCGTTGGGCCCATGCTTTTATGGTTTGTGATTGGTGCAACGCTTATTGCTTTTGCCGTTATTCTGCAAATGCCAAACAAAGGCACAGCGTTTAATGGACTTGAAACCAAGGAAGGCTTATTGCTGTCCGGCTGTGTAGTGCTCATCACTATCAGCCTGATCATTGGTTTTGCAACGCTCTGGCCTGTGATCAGTAAATTGTGGTCTGCTAATCCTGTCGGTTTGCAGGCGGATTTTTATAACAATATTATTCTTCCTCTGCTCACAGTGATTCTTGCCCTTGCAGCTTTTGCCCCCTGGATTTCATGGCAGCAAAAACTCAGCAATGCCAAATACTTCCTTGTTGTACTCGCTGTCTTTATTGTTTTTATGGGCGTTTTCTGGATGTTCTTTGCCGTGAAAAATCCAACAGCGCTTATTGCCGCAAGCCTGTCCATTGCCTGCATGGTCAGCTGGGCTCTGTATTTTGTGGAACTCAACTATGCGGTGTATAAACTTTCTCCTGTGCTTGTGCACATCAGTTTTGCGATTATGGCCCTTGGTGTTGCGTTCTCCGGCCCCTATAAAATTGAACAGGAAGTTGCCCTTGAACGAGGTCAGGAATTACAAATAGATACCTTTACCGTCAAACTCAACGAACTTTATGAAGGACGTGAGCAAACAGGTCGCTATGAATTTTTGGAAGCTGAACTTCTGATTATGCAGGACGGCAAAGAAGTGGGCATTACTCAGGCCCAGCGCCGTATTTATGCCAGCTTCCCTCAAGCTGCCTATGCCGAAGCAAGCACCATTTTCTCTCTTGGCAAGGAGTTTTACGCCACCTTCCTGGGACTGGACGATAAAACACGGGCTGTGATGCGTTTATCTGTACATCCGCTTGTGAACTGGCTGTGGATTGGCGGAACAATCATGAGCCTTGCGCCCTTTATTACTGTGTATGCCTACAGAAGGCGCAAAAAGACAGTATCAAAAGAGTCATGAACACCCCTGCATTAACCTTTGAAAATATCAGCAAAATGTTTGACTTACGTTTACTTTATAAAAACGTAAGTCTTTGCTTATATCCAGCCCAAACCGTGCTCATTACAGGGAAAAACGGTTCAGGCAAATCCACCCTGTTAAAAATGGCGGCAGACCTGACCAGGCCCAGCCACGGAAAAATTTCCTGTGCTTTTGAAAAAGAAGAAATTGGTTATTTAGGACACCAAACCTTTATTTATCCCCATTTATCTGCCTATGAAAATTTACATTTTTGGGCAAAGGCATTTCAAAAAGATGTTTCTGGACAAGATATTTCAGCCGTGCTTAAAAAAGTTTTTTTGGAAAAATTCTGTTACGATCGGGCAGGAATTTTCTCACGCGGCATGGCACAGCGCCTCAATATTGCCCGCATTATTTTGCAAAATCCGCGCCTCTTGCTTTTAGATGAGCCAAGTACAGGACTCGATAAAGAATCTCAGGAACTTTTCTATAGTGTGATGAAGGAATTTCAGGCGCAAAATGCCTGTATTTTATGGGTCAGCCACAATCCGCAAAATGATATGCGCTATGCGACTCATGTTCTCCATATTGAAAAGCAGCAAATTACACTGGCAGAACTTCCGGGAGAAACAGCATGATCAAAACAGCGTTTCTTCTGGCAAGGAAAGATTTAATCATTATTTTAGGCAGAAGCGCAGGGCTTTGCCAGGCCCTTTTACTGGGACTTTTGCTCATCTTTCTCTTTAGCCTTTCTTTGCAGGTTGGCGAGATGCTTTCACCCCATTCTGCTGCCACCATGTTTTGGCTTGCCTCTATTTTTTGTCAGGTGCTCATTTTTCAAATGCTTTACGCCCTTGAAGAGCAAAACGGAGCAAAAGCAGGTTTGCAGCTCCTGCCTTGCCCTGTTCAAGCCATTTGGCTCGGTAAATTTTTAGCAGGCATTCTCCTTTTATTTGCCTCCCAGCTTCTTTTCATTCCAGCTGTTTTTGTGTTTTTATCCCAACATTTAGGAGCATATTTTTTATACTCACTCCTCGGAATTTTCCTCACAGACATAGGCATTTGTGCCTGCGGAAGTTTGCTTGGTGCCCTGTGTGTAGGGCAATCCGGCAAAGAATCGCTGCTCAGCATTATCCTTTTTCCTTTGTTGATTCCTCTTTTATTATCTGCTATTTCTTTAAGTTCAATTGGGCTGCTGGATTTACAAAATTCTTTTGTGGATACTGCCCAGATATTCCAGTGGCTTGGCATTGCCCTTGCCTTTGACTGTATTTTCAGTGCGGTGAGCTTAATCCTTTTCCCGTATCTCTATCATGGTGAATAAAATGAAAAAATCCATATCTCTTTTTCTTGCAGCAGGAGTGATAGTCTCCACCATTATTTCACAATACCTGATCTATTTCTATGCGCCCATGGAACAAACCCTTGGACTTGCTCAAAAAATCTTCTATTACCATTTGCCTGTTGCCTGGTGGGCTTTTGTCAGCTTTTTCTTTGCAGCAGTCTTTGGAGCCCTATACCTTTTCAAAAAAGAACAGAGTTTTAACATTTTGAGCCATGCCAATGCCGAAGTAGGTTTTTTACTGGCAACCCTGACCCTCATCACCGGCAGTCTTTGGGGCAAGCACTCCTGGGGCGTTTGGTGGACATGGGATCCAAAACTGACCACAGCTCTTATTTTATGGTTTATTTTTGCCTCCTATCTTATTGTCAGAAGCATGCCCATGCCTAAGGAGCAGAAAAATAATATCTGTGCAGTGATTGCAATTATTGGTTTTTTAGATGTGCCCCTTGTCTTTTTAGCCACCCGCCTTTGGCGCTCCATTCACCCGGCTGTTTTTCATTCCAGCGGCACAGGCCTTGAACCGGAAATGATGCACACCATTCTATTCTGCGTGCTTTCCTTTGTTTTCTTATGGTTCTGGCTTGTGAGCTACAAAAAACAACAATTATTGCAGGAATTAAAACTTGAAACAATCAAAACAAAACTTCTTTATGAAGAAGAACAGAAATAAGGAATTGTTATGAGTGCTCTTTATTCATTAGTTTGTGCAAATATTGCTCTTTGGATCGGTTTTGCCCTGTATTTTTTCCTTTTATCCCAAAAGCAGCACAAACTGGAAATACAAATACAAATACTTTCTGAACAGTTTGACAAATAATCGGAGCTGATATGAATTTGAAAAAACTTATTTTAGCAATAAGTGGTCTTGGCATTTTAGCCATGCTCTTTGTCTGCGTGAATTTTTATATTGAAAAGAATAAACCTGTGCATAGGACAGCTTCTTCCAATGAAATAAAAACAGCGTTCCAACCTGCACCTGAACAAGCTCAAGCAGAGGCTCAAGATAAAGGCATGAACGCACCGAACCTTGGGACTAATGCCATGCTTCCGGAAAATATTCCCCCTGCAATGCTCAAAGCCATGCAGGAAAAAGGCATGAGCATTGAAGACTTGCAAAAAACTGCTCAAGATACCCCGCCAAATATGGACATGCCTAAGGGCAAAGCATTCCCTAAAGAAATGCTTGAAGCCATGGAAAGACAAAAGCAGGAACAAGCAGCACAAACGAGCGAAGCTGCTGATCCTGTTGAAAAAGCCATTGCCCATATCAAAGGCCATGGCGATGAAGCGCTCATCAAACATCTTGAGCATACCCTTGCCACATTGCAGGAAAATCCCAGCGATGAAACTGCCCTTACTTCCATTACAGAAATTTTCCTGACCCATAATGAAGCCAAAGGAGCTGAAATTCTTTTACAAAAAGGCATAGTTTCTGCTCCGAGAAGTGCCATGCTTCCTTTCCTTTACGGACAGGTGCTCGCACAAAATTCCCAGTATGAACAAACAGCCGAGCAGTGGGAACGGGCTCTGTCTTTGCAGGAATCAGCAGAACTGCACTATTCACTGGGCATGCTTTACCGCTATCAATTAGACAAAGAAAATCAGGCCAAAGAACATTTCCAAAAAGCAAAGACACTGCCTCAGCATGATGAAAGACTTGCTGAACATTTGAAAATTGAATTAGAAAAGTAATAGAAAACGGTGCAGACATGCAATTAAGAAACATATTTTTCATTTTGGGTTTATTGACCATATGTCTTGCACTTTTCCTGCTTTTTCCAAGCATGGTTTCCTTTATCTATAACGAAGACAAAACGCTCAGCCTTTTTATTAAATGCTTTTTTGCCACGCTTTCCGGCGGCATTATTCTTGCTCTTGTCAGCAAACCGCAGGACGGTGAAAAGATTCAGCTCACCACTCGCGACGGCGTTGCCATTGTAGGACTTTGCTGGATTTTTGCCTCCTTTATCTGTGCTCTGCCCTATTATTATATTACCGATATTTCCTTTGCCAAAAGTCTTTTTGAATCAGCCTCAGGCCTCAGCACTACAGGAGGCAGTATTTTCTCTGATGTGGAAATTCTGCCCAAGGGAATTTTATTCTGGCGAAGCTTTACGCAGTGGATTGGCGGCATGGGCATTATTGTCTTTTCTCTTGCCCTGCTTCCTATTATTGGAGCTGGCGGCATGCAGCTGTATAAAGCGGAAACCCCCGGTGTCAATAAAGATAAAGTTGCCCCAAAAATGATTGATACCGCCCGTTCCCTGTGGTCTATTTATTTTGTTCTGACCCTGACTCTGATTGTGGTTTTGTATTTGCAGGGACTATCTTTTTTTGACGCTTTGACCCATTCCCTTTCCACCCTTTCCACAGGCGGTTTTTCCACAAAAAATGCATCCATTGCTGCCTTTAGTCCTCTTACCCAATGGACTATGGTACTTTTTATGTATTTGGGAAGTATCAACTTTACCCTGCATTTTCTCTTTTTGCACGACGGTATCAAAGCTTATTTCAGAAATGAAGAATGGCTGTATTATACGCTCTATTTGCTGGTGGGCATATTCCTTATTGCTGTTTGCCTGTATTTTACGGATACCCATGCTCAATATCTTTTGCATCATGAAAAAAGTATTTATACCATTGAACGGGCATTTCGCGACGCAGCCTTTCAGCTGGTCAGCCTGATGACCTCAAGCGGTTTTGTGACTGCTGATTATATACAATGGCCTCTTTTCACACACCTTATTATTCTTGTCTCCATTATTTGCGGAGGCTGCGCCGCATCCACCTCCGGCGGCATGAAGTTTATGCGGGTGATGATTATCTTTAAACTTATCAAAAACGAACTCAATCGCCTCAGCCACCCCCGTGCTATTGAACGCGTCAAAATTAACGGCAATCCCCTTGATGATGCAGCCATAAAAAGCGTACTCATCTTTTTTGCTCTTTATATGATCAGCATTGCGCTGGGAACACTCTTTTTGACAACACCGTTTCTTGATTTGGAAACAAGCTTTTCTGCCACAATCAGCTGTATTTCCAATATTGGGCCTGCTCTCAGCATGCTTGGGCCTGCCAATAATTTCAGTATTTTCAATGATTTTGACCTGACCTTCCTTTCCTTTCTCATGCTTTACGGCCGTCTGGAAATATTTACTATTCTCCTGCTCTTTATGCCAAAATTCTGGCGATATTAATTATATTGCACCAATTATGAAAACAGGATATTAATAAAAAAAATAAGGAGTTCCTATGAAAAAATTTCTTTTATTTGCCAGTTTCCTTTTGCTTACAGCTTGTTTTGATATGAATACTTCTGCTGACAGCCCGGCTTCCAGCACTGTAAGCAATGTGTATACCAGCCAATTCCCGGAAGTACCTATTCCTATGCTCATGGAACCAGATCCTAAAAACAGTTTGACAACCGTTAACTCCGCCGGCGAAAAACTCGGCCGCGAAAACTTTAAAGGCAATATGGAAGCAAGCAATCTTGCTGCCCACATGGTACAAAACCTCACCTCTCAAAGCTGGTCTTTAATCGGCTCTGTACAGGGTGAAAAGACCTTGCAGCTCTATCAAAAGGACTCAAGATATTTAGTTATTTTCATTGAAAGCGGAACCTTTAATACCAGCATGCAGGTTTGGGTTGTCAACCATCTCAATAATTTCTCCCTGCCAACTCAGGGCAATGATCCCTTTAATTTTGGAGATACCCCAGCCTTCCAATCAGCGCCCATCAATGATAACTTCAACGATTTTGGCGCAAATTCCGTCTTTTCTGAATAGGGATAACTATGTCTTACGAAGTATTGCAATATAAGAAACTTGCTCAAAAGTATATTCATTTGGGAGTATGCGGCTCAATTGCCGCCTATAAAAGCCTTGAACTTTTGCGGGCATTTATAAAATGCAATATTCACGTAAGCGTCACCCTAACCCCTTCTGCGGAAAAATTTATTACAGCCCTGAGTTTTGAAGCGCTTGGAGCAAGCAAAGTCTATAGACAGATGTTTCAGGGGGAAATGCCCTTTGACCATTTAGAACCGGGACAGCTTGCCGACGCCATGGTTATCGCTCCGGCCAGCGCAACCTCCATTGCCAGACTTGCTCATGGACTGGGTGATGAAATGCTTGCCTGTCAGGCTCTTGCGTTTGACGGCCCTATTCTTGTTGCTCCTGCCATGAACCCCAAAATGTGGGCAAATCCTGCCACCAGTGCCAATATGGAAACTTTGCTGGAACGAGGCTTTTTCCTGACAGAACCGAAAAATGGCGTTGTTGCCTGCAAAGATGAAGGTCAGGGAAGACTGGCCCGGCTTGAAAAAATTTATTACGACTCCCTTGCCCTGCTCACAGAACAGGATTTATACGGCAAAAAAATCCTTATAACGCTTGGGCCTACAGCTGAAAAATGGGATGCTGTGCGTGTTTGGACAAATAATTCCACAGGAAGCATGGGCACTGCCCTTGCCATTACAGCCTGGCTTCGAGGGGCAGAAGTCTATGTTGTGGCAGGCCCTAACAGCCAGTATTTGCCGGAAGATATGCGCATGCATGTTTTTCCTGTTGTAAGTGCCGATGAAATGTATAAAAAATGCCATGAATTGTGGTCGGCTATGGATTATGGTATTTTTGCAGCTGCTGTGGCAGATTTCAAGCCGGAAGCAGGTATTACCGAGGAAGAAGACACAGGCTTTTTCCAAGCTAAAAAATTCAAAAAAGAAAATCATACAAATGGCTTTGATATCCATTTCAGCCCTAATCAGGATATTTTAAAAAGCATTGGACAAATCAAAAAGCCAGGACAAAAACTCATGGGCTTTAGTGCTGAATCGGGCACACAAACGGAAGAACTTGCAAGCGCCGTCCGCCAAAAGCTGAACAGCAAAAATTGCGATATTATTGCAGGCAATTTCCTCACTGAAGCCATGGGCAAAAAGACCAATAAAGTCTATGTGGCAGATAAAAACGGTATTGAAGAAGCCTGGGGAACCATGTCAAAAGCTGATTTAGCATGGGATTTATTATCTTATCTGGATAGTATCTGATATGCAAAACCCTTATCTTCTCCAAAATCTTGAGTCTCAAGGCCTGTATTATCTTCTTGTCAACACGGAAGAAGAAAAAAAAGCCTTGAGTTCTGCTCCGAAGAAAACACAAAATCCTCAGCTTTCACAAACAGTTTCAAGTAATAATTCAAAGCAGAGCGCTTCTCCAACTGTTTTATACCAAATGCCAAGTCCGGCCAAGCAATTCAAAGCCGGTTCTGAACAAAAACCCAATAAACCTAAATTCACTCCGCTTCTCGCCAAGCAAGAGAAAAAAGCCAAAAAAGAACAAGAACAATCTCTTACTGTCTTTGATAAAAATCCCCTCAAGCAGCCTATTTTGCCCTATGAGAAGTGGCCGGAAAGCTGGAAACAAATCCAAAGACAATGCAAATTTTCTCCAGATAAGCCTACCCATTTGTCACGGCAAATCATCTGGACCTATGCAGGTCTGGAATACGATTTATTCACAAGTTCCCCCAGTGCTGAGCGAAGACAGCTTATCAGCCAAATCATCAAGGTTCTTGCCCTGCCAAAGGGAACACATATTTTTCTGCCCTATCGCCTGATCACTGCACAAAATGAGTCTGAAATTGCCAACGAACAGGAATATTTCTTTTTCTGGTCTGCCATTGATCTCATTCGGCCTCGAGTTTTAGTTGTTTTTGGTGAGCAGACTATTTCAGAACTTGGCTTGCCGCCCCTTCTGCCAACGCAAAAACATACTCTTATGCCTGTTACTGTCTATGCTCTTGACAACATTATGGTTTACACAGAAAATGAAAGTGAAAATGCCATTATGATCAAATTTCTTTCTGACAACCTTAAAATTTTTGCCTGATTGATTTTGTTCGCATGTATTTTTTGTCTACTGCCATATACTAGACAGAACAAGAAAAATAGGCTATGAATAAAACAAAGCATTTCATCGGGAAATGCCATTTTTATCAACAATAACAAAGGAGTTTTACTTTGGACGGTGATTCGCAACGTTCTATGTGGGATAAGATTACCCATTTATTTGGTAAATCTGACGATAATTTAGAACAAGCTATTATGGATGCACGTGAAGAGGGTGATGTTGAAGCGGAAGAAAGCAATATGCTTTTATCTGTTCTGGAGCTCAGTGAAAAACAAGTTCAGGAAATCATGACCCCACGTACTGATATTACCTGTCTGACCTACGACGCCACAATTAAAGAAGCAGCACAATGTATCCTTGAAAACGGGCACTCTCGTATTCCTGTTTATAAAGATACAAAAGATAATATTATCGGCATTATTTATGCTAAAGATTTGCTCACCTATATTGTTGGTGATAAACACGATTTTTTAGAACCTGTGGAAAAAATTGCACGTCCGCCATTTTTCGTTCCGGAAACGAAAAGTTCTGCGGAATTATTACAAGATTTTCGCGCAAGAAAAAATCATATTGCCATTGTTGTTGACGAATACGGCGGAACAAGCGGACTCATTACCATTGAAGACCTCCTGGAAATTATTGTTGGTGACATTGAAGATGAATTTGACGCACCAAAAGAAGAAGATATTCAAAAAATCAATGATAATGAATACTTGCTCCATGGTCGTACCATGCTTGACGATTTGAATGATATTGCAATTGAAATAGAATCCGATGAAGTGGATACTATCGGCGGGTATTTGAGTTTGCAGGCTGGACATGTGCCGCAGGTCAACGAAAACTTTACTGTCGGTGAATGGCAATTTACTGTTATTGAAGCAGATACAAAACAAATCCACAAAATTTCTGCAAAAAAACTTTCAGTCGATCCTGCTCCCCATGAATAATCATATCTTACTTGCGGACATTGGCAATACCACCATGAAACTTGGTATTGCCAATGAAAGCAATATTGCTTTTTGCATCAGTCTGCCTACAAAATCCCTGTATACAGCGGATAGCCTAGGACTGACGCTGATCCAGTTTCTCAGTTTCCATCATATTGAAAACATTGATACAGTTTCACTCTGTTCTGTTGTGCCTGAACTTGCAAAAATTTTTTCCGAAGCCTGCCAAAAATATCTGCACAGCACCCCAAAAGCGTTTCCGGCTGATTTTCCTATTCCACTCAATAATCAATATGCCAATCCCCAGGAAGTGGGCGCGGACAGACTGATGGGAGCCTACGCTTCCCGCATGCTCTATCCGGACGCTAAAAGCATTATCTGCATTGATTACGGCACTGCCACAACCTTTGACTGCATTGTGGATATGAATTATGTGGGCGGACTTATTTGCCCGGGGCTCTATTCTTCCCTCACTGCTCTTGCAGGGGGCACGGCAAAGCTTCCCCACATCAGCCTGAATTTTGATAAGGATGTTCCGCTTATCGGCAAAAACACAGTCACAAGCATGAACCACGGTTTTATTTTCAGTTTTGTTGCTTTAACAGACGGCTTATGCGAAAAACTTGGCTCACAGCTGCCGGCGCCGCTCAAAATCATTGCAACAGGCGGCTATGCTAAAGAAATTTCAAAATTAAGCAACAAAATCAATGTAATACAACAAGATTTAATTTTAGAGGGATTACGCCTTGCGTCTTGCTCTTTTTTGGCTTAAACTATATTCTATTAACTAATAAATTTACAAGGAGCATTTATGAGCATTATTACCTCTATTTGGGCAAGAGAAATTTTAGATTCTCGTGGTAATCCAACTATTGAAGTTGAAGTTGGTCTTGAATCAGGTATTGTGGGCAGAGCTGCTGTTCCTTCTGGAGCCTCAACCGGTTCAAGAGAAGCGCTTGAAATGCGTGATGGCGATACATCCCGTTACAAAGGCAAAGGCGTGACCAATGCTGTAAACAATGTCAATGGCGAAATTGCAGAATCTCTCGTTGGCATGGACGCATTGCGTCAGGTTCAAATCGATACAACCCTCATCGACCTTGACGGTACTGAAAATAAATCCCGTCTTGGCGCAAATGCCATGCTCGGCGTATCACTTGCCTGCGCAAGAGCTGCTGCTGAATTTCTAGGCATTCCTCTTTATCAATATCTTGGCGGTATCAACGCAAAAGTTATGCCCGCACCTATGATGAACGTTATCAACGGCGGTGCACACGCTTCCAATAACCTTGATATTCAAGAATTTATGATTATGCCTCTTGGCGCTGAAACCTTCAAAGACGCTCTTCGTATCGGTGCAGAAGTTTTCCACACCTTGAAAGCTATTTTAAAACGTGACGGCTACTCCACAGCTGTTGGCGATGAAGGCGGTTTTGCTCCAAACTTCAAGAGCCATGATGAAGCTTTCCGTTACCTCATGGAAGCTATTGAAGAAGCTGGCTATATTCCAGGAGCTGAAGTTGCTCTTGCTATTGACGTTGCTGCTTCTGAATTTTATGAAAACGGCAAATACCATATCAAAGGCGAAGGCATCGAACTTACTTCTGAACAAATGTGCGACTGGCTTGAAGGCTTTGTTGAACGCTATCCGCTTATCTCTATTGAAGATGGCATGGATGAAGGCGACCGTGAAGGCTGGAAACTTTTGACTGACCGTCTTGGTCAATCCATTCAACTGGTTGGTGATGATGTTTTCGTTACTAACCCTGACATCCTCGCTGAAGGTATTGAAGACGGCATTGCCAACGCAATTTTGATCAAAGTAAACCAAATCGGTACCCTTACCGAAACCATGGATACTATTGAACTTGCTAAAGGTTCTGCTTACGCAACTGTTATTTCTCACCGTTCCGGCGAAACAGAAGATACCTTTATTGCTGACCTTGCTGTTGCAGTCAACGGCGGACAAATTAAAACCGGTTCTGCTTCTCGCTCTGACCGTATCGCAAAATACAATCAACTCCTTAGAATTGAAGAAGATTTAGACGACAGCGCTATTTATTTTGGCCCTATCCTCGCTTCTCACTTCGGACTTGATGATGACGACGAGCTTGACGACGAAGAATAAATATGTTGAAGGCTGCCTCGCTGGCAGCCTTCTTTTTAGGAATAGTATGAAAAAATTTCTTTTAACTCTTCTTTTTTCTTTATACATCTGCTTTCCTGCCTTTGCAGATGTTGACCTTTTGCATGATGTTGAACAAAGCTATCAAAGCATGAAAAATTTTAAGGCAGAATTTAATCAGAAACTTTTCCACCGTGAAAGCAATACAACCCAAAAACGCACTGGTTCCATTGAATTTATGCCTCAAACTTTCATTTTTTGGGAAACCAATGCCCCAGATAAAGAAGTGATCGTCTGCAATGAAAAAGAAGTCTGGAACTATTTACCTGATGAAGAATTGGCCTATCGCTATTCACCAAAAGTACTCGAAACTTCTCATGCCATTTTAAATGTGATCACAGGGCAAGCCAAATTGGAAGATAATTTTGAAATGGAATTTATTTCCGAAGATAAAGCAAATAACACCGCTGAGTTTATCCTTTATCCCATTGAAGCCAATCCTCAAATGGTGGAAGTGACGCTTACTGTCAATACCAAAGATAAACACATTCAAAAAATTATTGTTCTGGATTTCTTTGGCAATCTCAATACTATTGAATTTACCAAATTTCACGAAAATATTTCACTCAAGAAGAGCCATTTTTCTTTGCAGCTGCCTCAAGATGTAGAAATTGAAGATCACTTTAACGATAAATAAAATCTAATCACAAAGCTATACAGTAGTACATAAAAAAAGGGCTTTTCGCCCTTTTTTAGTATTTATGCACCATAACTTCTGAAACTTCTCTGACAACTTTAAGCGGTAATTTTTCATAATACCATTGATATGCCAGACAATTCTTATCTGTTGTCCGTTTTTCAAAATCTTTCAATAAATTGATTTCATCTTCCTGCAAACTTTCGAGCCCCAAGCGTAATTGCTTTTCACGAAATAACATCACCACATCTTCATAAAGGGAAATACAATCATCAGCTTCAATGTTTTCAAAGGGCATAGCCAAAAATTCTTTAAAATGTCTTTTAAAATCATTATTGCATGATTGACATCCTTTCCCAATATATTTTTCAAAAAACTCAGCTTCATCAATCAAAATGGAAAGAGCTTTTGCTAAAATCGTATATTCTGCCATGGGCACCAAACACTCTTTGCACTTCAGCATTGAATCGATATATTTTTTTGTATGCATAAATAACCTCATATATCTTTTTCTGTTTAAATATAGTATTTCAAATAAAAAATCCAGTATTTTAATATGAAATTATTTTTTTATTTATACAATATTCAGATATAAAGCGCTTAACCATTATTTCAAATAATCTTTAAAGAAGATTCTCATTTATTCTCAACAACTATATCAAATATTTTGCCAATCACTGTAATTATTTACAAATATAAAAAATTGATATAAATTTAAACAAGCAAAATAATAAAATCAAACGTATGATTAAAAGTTACGATATAGCTATAAAAAAGAGCAATATTTTTAAAAATCTTATAGCTTAGATCAAACAAAAGAAATCAAAATATATGCAAAACAGAGTTCTGAGCTGCATTTGTCAAAAATATTTTGGAATTGCACAACAGTTCAAAAATGGTTGAAAGTGAAGTCAATAAATGAACAAGTCTTATATACACATTGTAAAAAATATTTGGTTTAGTTCTTCAAATAAAATAAGATTTTTTATTGTTGGCTGCGCTAATGCTGCTGTATCTTACGTATTTTATGTTTTATTCTGTTTGCTTTTAGGGATAGAAAAATATCAAATTGCTTTGATTTTGTCCTGGATATGTTCATCTATAATATCTTTTTCCGCGCAAAAATATTTAGTCTTTGAAAGTAAAGGGAATTGGTTTAAAGAATATGCAAAATGCTGTACTACTTGGAGTTTAAGTTATTTGCTTAATGCTTTGTTTTTGGAAATGCTGGTTAACGTATTAGGGATCAATGTATTTATCGCCCAAATTTTCTCAACATTATGTGTTGCAATTTTTACTTACATTTTATTCAAAAGATTTGCTTTTAAATCAGAATCTTGAGTTATGAGAAATTCTTTGTATTGAGAACCTTTTTTATTATCATCACATGGATGGATAATAATTTCTATTATTTTATCTTTGTATTTTTTGATTCCAGCAGAAATAATTTTACTGCTCATCATCCCGGTGTAGCAAACTCCAATGAGGATATCATTTGTTTTTATATTATACTTTTTTATTATTCTTCTGTTTATCAATGTAAAAAAATCTAACAGTGCAACTTTTATAAGATTAATTGCAAATTTTATACTAAAACATTCAGGAAAGACAAGATATGGGTTTTCAAACTGGGTTCGTACATATTCAATATTATATTCCTTTGCAAGCTTACAGACAATTTTAAATATTTCTGGAATTGCATGTGTATGAACATGAGAATCAAGTCTGTTAATTTTTACTCCGTTTTGTATTGCTTTTTCAATCTGTGCTCTAAACTCATTTTCAATTTGTTTTTGAACTTCTTTATTATACTGCATTAAAATTAGATACAAATAATTCATAGAAAAAGTATTGTCACGATTGCAAAGTAAAGGACATTTTGTTAACGGCTTTCCTTCCATAATATTTAAGTGAATAACAATATTTAATTTAGGACAAACTTTAATCACGTTATTTACGGCATCATTAAAAAATTCACTGTTTACAATAAGACTTGCGCTAGATGACATCTCTGCATTATAACCTTTTAATACAGCGTTATTATGATCTTCGCTTAATCCAAAATCGTCTGCGTTTAAAATAATTTTATTCATAATTTTCACCTAAGTTTATGGTTTACCTTATGCGAGAGTATAGGTCTGCTTTTGCTGAATGGTCAAGAAAGCACAATGTACAATCATGCCGGAAAACTCCAATTGTGATTTCATTTCTTCAGCATTTTCAGAAACAATTATTTATCAGTTCCAGTTTTCCTTGCTCATTTTTAGTAAGATCTTTGTATCTCAATAGTGATACCCTTTGTATAATAGCTGCAAATAAATTCTGCAATAAGAACTATTATTGATTGCTTTTTGCTTAACTGTGGCACTTCTCCTTACAATTAATCGTATAAAACAAGGAAAAGGAATAAAATAAAAAAGTATTACATGCATCAACAAATATAAAACATATGATTTATCAATATTTAATAATACAATCTATAACCTTTCAACACCTATAAAATTATCCTATTATGCTTATATATTTTATCATCATAAATCATTATTTTTTTCATATACAGTCAATATATTACGATACATTTTAAAACTTGTAACATCTCCTAATTCGCTAAAATCTATTTCTCTTTCTTTTGTAACAAGATTAGGAGAAATTAAAATTTCTTTTTCAGAAAGAGGAAAGAGCTCATCAACAATTTTAATTTTATATTTATCTTTCAAAGAATACTCTAAAAAAATTTCAACAACAGAATGCCAATAATTCATCACAGCATTATCAAATGCATTTTCAGGTTTAGTGTTTTTTATTTGAAAATAAAAGATTTCATATCCTGCATCAACTTTCTCACTTAAAAAATTAATTTGCTTCATATCCATTTCACGTGCTAACTGAGCTCGAATTATCGTACTTTTGAAATCATTATAATTACAACAAGTTCCAACTAATAAAATACAAATTAATAAAATAACATACTTATTTTTTATTGAAAGAAGAAAAATAAAAATTGAAGGAAGAGCTAAAATATATATCGAAGTAAAATAATGTGCATTATTTAATTTTAATACAATATATGCAAAAAAATATGCAACACCTGAAAACAGTAATGAATCTGTAATTAAATATTTCTTTTCGTGAAAAATTGTGATACGAATAAACCGGAAACAAGCCCAAAACAATAGAACTATAAAAAATTTATTATGCTTTAAAATAAATATAAAATTCTCTAAATGAGTTAATGCAACTCTTCCTTCATTATACCCCTTTTCAATATATAGATATACAATAAAATAATAAAGAATAAGATAGAGTATAATATTTATAAAAATAATACTGCTAAAAATTTTATGATACTTCGAAACGTTTTTATAATCAAAAATAAATGGGCAGAGACAAAATACTGAAAACAAGCCAAACATGGGCTCTTTATAATAAAATGACATCACTGCAAAAAAAGCAGCAATACAAATGTACAATAAACTCTCTTTGTTAATACCTCTCCAATAAAAAAATAAAAAAAGACTTAACATGCACAAAACATTTCGTTCAGGGAAAATAACATCCATATATAAATACAATACCGTTCGAGAAATAATAAGTAAAAAAACAAAAAAGACACACCAAAAATATTGTGTTTTATGAGTATATGTTTTAGACAAATCTTTTAAAAAAAGTGTGAAAAATAAAACAGTAATAAGGAATTCAAGACAAGAAATACAATAATAACCTAAAGGATCATCTAAAGAAAATAATCGTAATAAATTAAATTCTTGAAATGATAAAGGAAAAAAACGGCCATTAGAAGGCCAAATTGGCATCGGAATAAAACTATCAGTTAAAAGAGGAGAAATAAAATAATAATCATCACCTAATATCCAATTAGCATCTTTTAAAATAGTATAACATGAAATACCTACAAGGAATATCCACAAAAAAATACTCACATATTTTATAAGATCCCATTTATGTTCCAACAGTATTAACTTCTTTATAAAAGAAACCAAACAGTTTATTATTATTTTATACCAGCAGCAAAGTAATAAAATTATAGAAATAAGGAAGAAAACAATACTTACTATAAATTGTGGCATAAAAATATTTCGCAGCATTAATTTTGTTTTATATTTTACTGTAAGCGAAACAACTTCATCTTTATTGACTGTAACTGTATTTATATAAGGACGTTCATACCATACTGTTTGTTTTTTATTATTATAACTATTTCCATTTACTTTTATTTTATTAATTTGAATAGAAAACTCAACTTTTTTATCACTAATAATTTTCTGTTCTGTATACAATTTTAAATCTAAATCTTCATTATTCGTATTTTGCAAATAGATTGTCTTTGTTTGGTATAAAAAATTTGAAGGAAGAAGAAAAATATAGTTATTATGACTATTTTTTTGAACTTGGATATTTTCTACTGATTTATCTTCACACAAGAATAAAGGATTTTCTGCTGAAACATCTACAAATAAGGTTTTATTAATATTGCTTGTATACAATAAAAATAATCCACTAAGAAGTAATACTGTTGCAAAAATTGTAACAAAAACTTTATTACGAATCATATGGCTTTATCCTCACTATAAATGCAATTAAAAAAGATTATTCTTCAATATTTATCACTTCATCAACTATATAAAGAGGCCTATTCTTTACTTCCAGCATAATCCTGCCAATGTACTCACCAAAAATTCCAAGAGCAAGAAGTTGAATTCCACCAAAAAATAATATTAAAATAACTAAAGTTGTAAAGCCTTGTACAGGGTCACCCCAAATAAGATTTTTTATCAGATAAAGCAAAGCAAGAATAAAAGAAATAAAGGAAATCCCTCCCCCTACAAAGGTCCAAATTTTTAAAGGTAAAGTAGAAGACCCTGTTATTCCATCAAGAGCCAAATTCCATAATTTCCAAAAATTAAATTTTGAATTACCGGCAGCTCTATCAGCGTGATTATACAGAACCGGACATGATTTATAGCCTACCCAATTAAAAATACCTTTCATAAAAAGATGTTTTTCTTGAATGCGTAGTACTGCATTTACAACTTTTCTATCCATCAAACGAAAATCTGCAGCGTTATAAGGAGCTTTTTGTTCTGAAATTAAATTATAAAATTCATAAAACTTTTTTGATAAGAATCTTCTTAATCGTGATTCATTTTCTCTATTTTCTCGTACCCCATAAACAATATCATAGCCTTCTTCCCATTTTTCCAGAAAGGTCTTAATTGTCATAGGAGGATTTTGTAGATCAACATCAATTGGAATAACAGCTTCCCCGGAACTGTATTTCAAACCAGCATAAAGAGCTCTTTCTTTTCCAAAATTTCTTGAAAAACTGACGGCTTTTATCCTTTTATCTTCATTGGCATATTTCTTTAATATATCTAAGGTGTTATCACTGCTGCCATCATTAACACAAATAATTTCATATTGATAAGAACACGTTGCTAAAAACTTTCTCATTTCTGCAAAAAAAATATCAATCGCGGCCTCTTCATTATACACAGGAACGATAATAGAAATAAGGGCTTCTTTATCCATACTTTCCCCAAATTTTTCCATTAAATTTTAATTCTAAAATTCAAGGTAAAAAAAGTTTATATATATATATATTGAATGAGAAAAAATCAAGGAATTTTTACCTTGAAGCAGAGGAGGCATAGACAAAATAAAAATTCCTAATCAACAAAATAAGTAGCATCAAGAAGATGTGGTTAATTTATTAATAAAGCTATAAGTACAGCTTTTTTACAAGAAAAATATAAAAGAATGCTTTATTCTACTATTAGGTTTATTTTATAATAATTTGATATAATTAAATAATTTTAAAACTTATTTTTCTTTTTTGGAAAAATGATTTCCCCTATCCCCCCACATTGCTTCCTGATACAGCCGTTCAGCAAACCAACGGTTTAAGCTGATACAGATTGTTCAGGTTCTCGTCCTATGCGTTCATGTATATCGAAGATATAATCATGGGTAAGACACAGGGATTTTTATTTCATGTATAAAATATGAAGTTATGTTTTATACATGAAATAAGTAAATCTTTGCTCAATAACTTTCCAAACCTTATTTGTTCATCAACCTATTTTTAGTCTATAGTGTAAAATAACAAAAAAGCCCCTGTACTAACTCTAGCTCAAGGGCTTTCTAAAAAATCATAAATATAAAGATAAATAAAAAAGGTTTTGCGTCATCCTGGTTTCCCACAAAAAGAATGCAGTATCATTGGCGCAAGGATTCTTCAGGCGAGCTTGGCTGGCGAGGAAGGAAAAGATCGGGTATACCCTCTTCTCTATGGACACTAAACAAATTTATGTGCTCTAGAACATTTCCAGTAAATCTTACGAATTTCTTGCAGGGGAAAAACTTTATCTCTGCTGTCCATTTCTCTAAGTCTCGTAAACTCGACATAAGAGAAACAACTTCGTCGCCTTCGGTGGCATCTCTGCTGTCCATTTGCGTAATTGCTCATTCTTCGCAAACGCAAACGACTTCGTCGCCTTCGGTGGCTGAAAAAGTTTCTTTCCCTGCACCCCTTTACAAAACTTTTATGCTTTATTATTAAAATTATTTGTAATTATTTTCGGAAATGCTCTAGCCGTGCGGCGAGCTAAATATGTAATTGACAGAATAAGAAAAAGTCCTTGCAATAAATCAACTACAAGGACTTTCAAATAAAAAACAAATTAAAATAAAAAAGGTTTTGCGTCGTCCTACTTTCCCACAATATTGACTGCAGTATCATTGGCGAAGAAGAGCTTGACTGCCGAGTTCGGAATGGGATCGGGTATACCCTCTTCTCTATGGACACAAAACCAAATTTATGTGCTCTAGCCTTGCGGCGAGCTAAAATATATAATTGACAGAAAAAGAAAAAAGGTTTTTGAAACAAGACAAACGGACTATTAGTACTGGTCAGCTAAGTGTATCACTACACGTACACCTCCAGCCTATCAACGATGTAGTCTACATCGGTCCTTCAGGGAAAACTTATCTTAAGGCAGGCTTCCCGCTTAGATGCTTTCAGCGGTTATC
>CAJTRG010000007.1 GCA_910578585.1 uncultured Mailhella sp. | reverse complement strand
CCTCACGTAAAATTTGTTTGCAATTCAATTCTACACGAAGTTTTATCGTTGGGCTGCTTCTTTATCCCATACTGCCGCACTTCAGTTTACAATTAACATAATTAAAATTATTTTTTTCTTGTTTTTGTATGACGGTCTTTGGCTGTGCGTTTTTGCTGTTCTTTGCTGGATTTTTGGGAACTGCTTTTACGTGATCTGCCAGAAGGCTTTTCAGAAGATTTTTCAGCTGTTTTTCTGGAATATCGTGACGCTTTATTATGGATGGCGCGGAAAAGGGCGCTTTTGCCTTTTGTTCTGCCTGATTTACGGGGAGTAACTCCCATGAGGATTAAATCAATTTCAAGGCGGGTAATATCCACAAAATCTATTTGCACGGTGATTTCATCGCCAAGGCGATAGGTTACACCTGTGCGCTCACCGTAAAGAATTTGTCTTTCTTCATCATAAACAAAATAATCATTGCCCAGTTTTTCCATGCGGATCATGCCTTCTGCCATGCTGTCCTGCAATTCTGCAAACACGCCAAAATTGCTCAAACCACTGATAACGGCAGGGAAGGTTTTGCCAATGGATTTTTCCAGCATAAGGCAGGAAAGACGAAGGAATACTTCCCGTTCTGCACTTTGGGCTGTGCGTTCCTGGTCATTGCAGATATCGGCAATACTTTCGAGATAATCGGGGTTGAAAATGGAGTGTTTTTTCTCCATGAACCCAAGCTCGGCTTTGAGGCTTCTGTGCACCATAAGGTCAGCATAGCGCCGAATTGGTGAAGTAAAATGGCAGTAGCATTTGGAAGCCAGTCCAAAGTGGATATCCAGCCAGGGACTGTAGCGGGCCTGCATCATGGCGCGCAAAATCATGCGGTGGGCAAGATAGCTGTTTTTGACAATGGAGGCATGGGGGCTTGCTTGCTCGGTATTTTCAGTTTGCTCTGCGTTCTCATTAATTTTTTCAATATTTTTTTGTCCTTCTTGTTCAGCCAGCTTTTTCGCTGTTTCCAGATGATTGAGAATTTGGCCGAGCCACACACTTTCACCTATTTTGCTGGGTGGTTCAGCGGGCAAAATTTCTGCCAGACTGGTTTGCTCAAAAACCGTCACCAGATTTTTTAACCGCTCTGGAGCAGGGGCAGGGTGTATGCGGTAGAGGCAGGGGGCGTGCTTTTTATAGAGAAATTCTGCCACTGCTTCATTGGCGCTGACCATAAAGGCTTCAATGAGTTCATGGGCAAAGAAATGCGGGCGCACGCCAAGACCTGTCATTATATCGTTTTTGATAATGCATTGCTGTTCAGGAATTTCCAAATGCAAAGCACCAGCTTTATGCCGCTTTTTAATCAGAATTTCAGCCAATTCTTTGGCATGCAGGAGCATGGTGGTAATTTCTTCTGTGAGCGGTGAAGAAATTCCGTCGTCTGCAGTTTTTCCAGTGTCGTAGAGTTCCTGCACCGTATCATAGGTAAGGCGGGCTTTAGAGCGCATAAGTCCTTGCCCAAATTCTGTGGCTTTGACTTGTCCTTTGGCATTGAAAAGAATTTTGGCAAAAACAATGCGATGATCCTCGTTGGGGCGCAGACTGCATAAACCATTAGACAGCGTTTCCGGGAGCATGGGCTCAACAGAATTGGGAAAATAATAGGAATTGCCGCGGATTTTAGCTTCTTTATCCAGCTTGGAATAGGGCGTCACATAGCGGGAAACATCAGCAATAGCCACAACAAGCGTATAGCCCATGTCGGTTTTTTCCACAAAAACGGCATCGTCAAAATCCCGTGAGTCTGCCCCGTCAATGGTCACAAGGCAAATGTCCCGCAAATCTGTATCGTTTTGCTCCAATGGAATGTGAAACTTTTGCTGCTCATTTTCTGCTTTTAAAAATCCTTCAGCAATGGCGATATTTTCAGCTTCTTTCAGCACATCGTCGGGAAATTCCGTGGGGATATTATTGCCTGCTTTGGTAATGCTTTCCTGCACAGAAACACTGTTTTGTCCGCCCAGAAATTTTTGCGGCATGGCAAGCCAGAGGGGCGTGGAAAGCCGTGAGGGCAGGCGTTCTTCAATATGCACTTGTAAAAGGTCGCCCTGTTTCAGGGAGCAATCTTCTATCTGCGCAATGGACTGCAAAAATTCTTCGTTGATCGGGATTAATACATTAAAATTAAAGCGGCTGTCCGTAGGTTTTGCAAGATAGCCGTGTTCAGCAAGATGTCTGATATGCTTGAGCTGCTGCTTGCCCGCCTCATCTTCCAAGCGAACAGTCAAAATTGTATGGGTACGCTCAAAAATTTTGACAACTTTGCCTTCGCGTCTTTTAGCCATAACTCCTAAAGCGTTAGCCCCATTAGCTCTTTTGGGCCGCGGCAAAAGCTCAACTTCCACAATATCGCCGTTCCAGGCGTCGTTCAGGCTGTATTCCGGAATATAGATATCCTCTTTGACTTGCGGAAATTTCTCCTTATTGACAATCACAAAGGCGGCTCCGGAACGCTGAACAGCCAGCTTGCCGTGGATATGTCCAAGGTTTTCACTGACAGAGTACGTGCCCCCGCGCTGGTGGATAATTTTTCCCTGCTCTACCAGTTCGTGTAAAAGGGCAAGGACTTCTTTTTTTGAGCGTCTTGTCACATCGGCACGGCGTAAAATATCGTCAAGGCGCAGCGGGTGGGGCGTTTTTTCAAGTATGGAATAAATCAGTTCAAGGGAGAAAACGTCGGCTTTTTTGTTTGTCTTTTCTTTTATTTCCAGTTCCGGACCGAAATATGTTTTTTGTTTTTTGGATATTTTTTTCATAGTTATCTCATTGTGCAGTATGAATAAGCGGAAGAACAGCGCGGCTGAACCATGTGTCAAAATCTTCTGTGGTGAAGCAGGAAGCATACAATTCAACGTTTGTTTGGGTATAGTAAATCTCTTTTGGGGCAAGTTCAGGATAATTTTTGAGCTTTGCAGCGTCTTTTTCCGTGCAAATTATCGGCATATCAAGTTCTAAAATTTCAGCAAGATGTGTATCCATATTGGCATGGTCACTGAGAAAAATCGTTTTTGTACAGGGAATTCCTGTAAATTTTTCAACATTTGTCTGGAATTGCAGAGGATTGCCAATGCCTGCAAGAAGAGCATAGGTTTTGAGGTGTTGGGGATTTTGTCTGTTTTCAAAAAGTGTCGTCAATGCATTGATTTTTATATTGAAAATAAAAAGAGGTTTTTGATAGGACTCCAATTTAGCTTGAGCATGCTCCTTGATTTTATCCCAGTCAGCAGGCGGGCATTTCAGGAAAAAGGCAGTGGCCCTATGCAGAGCATGTTTTGGTTCGCGCCAGGAACCAAGGGGAATGCAGGTATTCCAATTGGCTTTGGCAAAGTCAGAATGTGGATTCAAATCATCATAATCCAGCAAAACAAAATCCAAAGTACGGGCTAAAGCAAAATGCTGAAAGCCGTCGTCCATGAGCAGGGCTTTTATTTGCGGAAAATTGCTTTCTATCAGTTTTGCGCTTTCAGCTCGCTTGGGATCAATCACAATGGTACTTGCAGGATTTTTTTGCAAAAGCATGTACGGTTCATCAGGCAGCTTTATATCCTTTAATAATGAAGTCTCTTTATTCAGCACAAAGGGATACTGCTCAAGCTTAACGCCATAACCGCGCGTGAGCACGCCGCAGTTGATATTGCCTGCCGCAAAGCGTTTGAGCAAATAATCAATAAGCGGACTTTTGCCTGTTCCGCCCCAGGAAATATTGCCCACGCAAATGCAGGGAAGTTTGGGATGATAGCTTTTGCAAATTCCTTTTTGATACAGAAAAGCGCGCAGACGGGCGATACAGCTAAAAATCCAGGAAAGAGGCAGAAGAAGCGGAGAAAGAAGAATTTGTATTGTATGTTTTTGTGCCATGTTTTTCTCAAAATATTAATGGTTCTTATTCATTGTGTTTTGTTCGTTGGGTAAATTTTGTTTATTTTGCAAATTGAGCATATACGTTAATTTTTGGGGTTTGGGAAGTTTTTTGATTGCTATTTCCAGTTTTAAAGCTTCAGATTTATCGTTTACAGAGTGGAAGGCAAGGAGCGTGACAGGACGGCGGCCCTTTGTATATTTTGCTCCGCCGGATATCATACCGTTATGCTGCCAAAATCGTTTGATAAGATTATTCGTTATGCCGCAATACAGGGTTTTATCCCTGCACTGCGCTAAATAAATATACCAAATTTCTTGCACTGTGCTCATTTTCATTACTTTTTCAAGGATACACGTAAATTCTGCATGAGGCAATACACAGCTTTGCTTAAAAATTTGCTGAAATACATGCATTCAGAAATATTTTACAAAAATGTCGATTAATGTACAGCATTGCCCGGCATTTGCTGATAAATTTCTGTTTAAATTTAACAGAATAAAAAACAGTATGTTACCCAATTAAAATTTTATCAGAACCCAAAAAAATGAAAAATTACACAAAAATTTTTCCTTGCAAAAAATTATTGTGAAAAAAAGAATAATAGAAAATTTTGTGATAACGCTTTGATTTATCAAGTTAAGAGGGCTCTTTTTCTGGAAAGCACAGCTTGACGAAAAAATTTTCTTCTCTATAATAACCGAAGTTATTAAAAATTTGCTCAAAAAAGTTAAAGCTTGTGAATTTAATAATGATTAGAAAAGCGGGTTTAACCTTCTGAGCAGGGGATAACTTAATACCTGTACAATTTGTATAGTGTGTTAATTCGGTTTTTGAGTTGGAGGATTTGATGAACGACGACAACCAATGTCATGGTGAAATAAGAACTCAGCTTGAGAAAAACCTGAGCCCGCTTGAAGTAACAGCGTTAGCACTTGGTGCTATTGTGGGTTGGGGTTGCTTTGTTCTTCCTGGTATTCGTTTTTTGCCGGATGCAGGGCCTTTTGGTGCTGTGCTTGGCTTTATGATTGGTGCAGTATTCCAATGTATTGTTGCACTGAACTATAGTGTTCTTATTCGCCCTTATCCAGTAGCTGGTGGTGCTTTTGCATATGCGTATGCTGGTTTTGGTTCAAAAGGAGCATTTATTTGCGGTTGGGCATTAGTTTTGAGCTATGTCTGTGTTATTGCAGCTAACGCTACAGCCCTTATTTTGCTTACACGGTATTTATTGCCGGGCGTACTTGATGTAGGACACTTATATACTATTGCTGATTGGGAAATTAACGCGGGGGAAGTTGGTTTTGTTTCTGTAATCCTTCTTTTATTAGGATATATGAACTATAAAGGCGTAAGCGCTGCTTCTGCTGTGCAGGTATTTTTAGCTATTGCGCTGACCCTTGGTATTATTGTTCTTGCTGGCGGAACTGGCTTATCTGAAACCGCAAGTTTTGATAACTTCAAGCCTTTCTTTAATGAAAACAGAGGCGTTTTTGCAAGTATTTTGATGGTTCTTGCCCTGACCCCCTGGCTCTTTGTCGGTTTTGACACCATTCCACAAACAGCGGAAGAATTTAACTTCTCTCCTCATAAAGCCCGTGACCTTATGATTATTTCCATTATTGTGGGTGCTGTTTTGTATTCTGCCATGGTGCTTGCTGTTGCTGGATATATGCCTTATCCGGAACTACTCGCCAATAAATTTGCATGGGATGCCGGCTGGATTGCTGACCAGGTATTTGGACGTTTTGGCGGTATTGCTCTTTGTATTCCTGTTCTTGCCGCGATTTTGTCCGGTATGAACGGTTTCTTCATGGCAAGTACCAGACTTCTCTTCAGTATGGGACGCAGTAAATTTTTGCCTGACTGGTTTGCAGAACTTCATCCATGCTATGGAACCCCTTGGAAAAGCACGCTCTTTATTTTAGTATTTACGCTTATTTGCCCCTGGTTTGGCAGAGAAGCTTTACTTTGGATTGTTGATATGTCTGCTATTGGTACTGCACTTGCATATTTATTTACCTGCATGTGCGCATATAAGTACCTTGACAAGCATCCGGAACTTGCTCGTGTTGCGGTTGGTAAGATTTTAGCAGTTATTGGCTGTATGACTTCAATTATTTGCTTTATTCTTCTTATTTATCCAAGTTCTCCTGCGTGTATAGGTATTCCATCTTGGGGCTGCCTCTTCTCATGGGTAATTTTAGGCGGTTTATTCTATGCAACAAAGCATGCAGAACTTTCTGCAACTCCACATTCAACCTTGCGTTATTTGCTTTTTGGCAAGTCTGATTATCATGTTTTATTTGACATTGATGAAGACGAAGAAAGAGTAAAGGAACAAGCACATTCAAACTAGTTTATTGGAAGTATAAAGAGGTTAGTATGAAAATTAAATCATGGTTAAAATCCGTTGTAATTGCACTTTGTGTAATTGGTTTGGCAGCTCCTGCATATGCAAAAAAAGGTGATAATCTTTTTGATGTGAAAACTGCCTGGGTAACAGGTCAAGAATCTTTCCCTGTTTGGTTTGCAAAAAAACATGGCTGGGATAAAGAAAAAGGCATGAACTTTGTGACCACCGTTTATGGTTCCGGCAATGAAGCCTTGGAAGATTTCGCTGCAGGCAGCTGGGTTATCGGCGGTCTTGGCGCTATCCCAACATTGAAAGGTGCTACCAACGGCAATATGCTTGTTATTGCTCTTGCAAACGATGAATCAGACGCCAACGCAATTATGGTACGTCCAAACAGCCCTATCTTGAACAAGAAAGGCATTGCAAGTTCTTATCCTGATATTTATGGCTCAGCTGTTGATATCCGTAAAAAATCCTTCATTGTTACACCGCTCAGCTCCTCTCATTATACTCTCGTAAAATACCTTGAAGTTCTTGGTGTTGCTCCAAAAGAAGTGAATGTGAAATTCCTTGACCAGGCTCTTGGTCTTTTGAGCTTTGAACATGCAAAAGCTGATGCAGCTGTTTTCTGGGCACCTTATACCTTTATGGCAAGCGGAAAAGGCTATGTAACAGCAGCAACTGCCTATGATATCAATGCTCGCCTTCCTATTTTTATTGTTGTAAACAAAGCATTTGCAGAACAACGTCCTGAAGTTACAAAGAGCTTCCTTGCTGTGTATATGCGCGGCATTCAATGGCTTTTAAATGCTCCTCGTGATGAAGCTGTAAAAGAAATGCAGGCATATTTCAAAGAAGTTTTTGGTCTTGACTATTCTGAAACCATGCTTGATCTTAATTTCAACGTATTCAAACTCTTCGATTTAGCTAAACAAAAAGAACTTTTTGCCGTAAAAGACAATGGCGAAAGCCTGGTACAGGCATGGCAAGACAGTATTGCTCGTTTCGTTGTTGAAAACAGTACAGTCCATAAGAGCTTGCAAAAGAATATTCTTGGCAGTAAATATGTTGTTCCAACCTTTATCAATATGATCGAAGAAAGCGATTTGAAGTAGGTCGTTATGCGTATTTTAGGTACTGTTATTATTGGTTTAATCATTCTTTGTATTGAGGTTTTCCTTGGTGTGCAGAGCTTCTATCCTCAAGCGCTGCAAAAAGACCAGGCTGACATTGTGCAAAAAATGATTGAAAATAAGAAAACTATTGTTGATGAACTTTCTGAAAGTGAACTTGCCTGGCTTGCTCAAAATAAAGTTGTCTACGTTGGGGTTGATGCGAACTTCTATCCTTTAGAAACATTCAACGAACGCGGTCAATATACTGGTATTGGCGGTGACTACTTACGTTTGATTACTGCCATGACCGGAATCAACTTTACAATTGAACGTCAGCAGGAATGGGCAACCGTTGAAGAACTGGCTCAACTGAAACGTATTGATATGTTTATGGCTGTGGCTAAGACCGAACGCCGAGAAGAATATCTGAACTTTGCTGAACCCTATATCAATCTTCCCGGAATGATTATGGTTCCTCGTACCAATACTGCAAAAAATCTGACCCTCGATGATTTTAGAGGCAAAAAACTTGCAGTGGTAAAGAACTATTACTGGGACGACTATGTATCAAAATACATTGATATTGAACGCGTGCCGGCAAGTGACACCATCAGCGCAATGCATATGGTTACCAATGGTCAGGCAGATGGCGTTATTGACTATGAATTTAACTTAAATGAAAAAATTCAGGTTGCCGGTATCTACCAACTCCATACTGTGGGACAAGTTCCTTCAGAATTTGGGCATAGTGTTGCTGTTCGCAGTGATTTGCCGGAATTGTTTTCTATTATCAGCAAGGCTCTTAAACACATTAGCCCTGAAGAACAAAAAGCTGTTATTGAAAACTGGCTTATTCAAGCAAAACCAGCCGGTGATGAACGCCGCCTGCAATGGTATTTCTTCTTCTTTACCCAAGCCGTTCTGCTTATTCTTCTTATTATCAGCTACACCAGGAGCATGACAAGAAGAGCAGTTATTGCAAAGGCCAAGGAAGTAAGAAGTCAAGAACATAAGCCTCAATTTTTTGGATAATGTATTATAATTATTTGATACTTTCTTAAAAATGAAAAAGTCCTGCTTCGGCAGGGCTTTTTTTGTATAATTTAAATTGACAATATCAAGATATCCTTATATAGTGATACTATAAAAAGAAAGGAGTTTGATATGCATATTGGTGAATTGATTAAAAAGCAAGAGAAGCCCTTTTTTTCTGTTGAATTTTTTCCTCCTAAAGAAAAAGAAAAATGGAATGATTTTTTCCAGGTTGTTGAAAAGCTGAAAGCAATAAATCCATTATTTGCTTCTGTCACCTGTGGTGCCGGAGGAACAACGCAGGATAATACTGTTGAAATTGCCAGCAAGATTAAAAATACCTATGGTATTGAATGTATGGCGCACTGCACCTGTGTGCGTTCTGATAAAGAAAAAATTGATACCTATTTAGCGGAACTTCGCAAAGCCAATATCCATAATGTGCTTGCACTTCGCGGTGACAAGCCCCGCAATGCAGAAGGGATTATTGATGAATCCCTCATGAGCCATGATTTTAAATTTGCTTCTGATTTGGTGGAATATATTCGCGCAAACCATAAGGATTTTGATATTGGCGTGGCTGCCTATCCTGCTCCGCACCCGGAATCAAAGACCTTTTCTGAAGACAGAAAATATCTGATAGAAAAAATCAAAAAAGGCGCAAACTTTGGTATTACCCAATTATTTTTTGACAGCCGTGAATTTATTGATTTGCAGGAACGCCTGAAAAAAGAAGGTATCGACCATTGCCCAATTATTCCTGGTATTATTCCTATTCAAAGTCTCGCTTCCATTAAACATACACTTTCACTTTGCGGTGCAAATATTCCTGGCCGATACTTCCTTGCATTGGAAAAAGCCCATGAAGAAGGCGGCGTGGAAAAAGTCAAGGAAGTTGGCTTAAGATATGCTGTGGATCAAATTCGTATTTTATTGGACAGCGGAGCAAAAGGTATTCATTTATACAGCTTGAATAAAGCTGAACTTGTTTTGCAGCTCGTGGATATGATATAGTTTTTATTTTTTGGGGGATATTATATCCCCCAAACCTCCTAAACGCAAAATCGTTACAGACTTTGTCTGTAACGATTTTGTTGTTATATGAGTTTGGAAAATATAAAAATTATTTTAAAAAGTTCTGTAAAGGGGTGCAGGGGAAGAAACTTTTTCAGCCACCGAAGGCGACGAAGTCGTTTGCGTTTGCGAAGAATGAGCAATTACGCAAATGGACAGCAGAGATGCCACCGAAGGCGACGAAGTCGTTTCTCTTATGTCGAGTTTACGAGACTTAGAGAAATGGACAGCAGAGATAAAGTTTTTCCCCTGCAAAACTTTCTATACTTAGTAGAAAACAATACTTATAATTCCTGTGCTTTCATAATGCTGACTTCAAAGAGCAGCGGATTGATTTTGCCAAGACGTACCAGAACTTCCTGCCCCAGTTGTACCTTATCTCCAAAAAGCTGGCGTTTTGCACGTACCAGTACTTGTTCGCGGGTCAGGCTCACAGTCACATACATATCATTTTCATCAGAAATAATGCCGTGAAAAGCGCAGTTTTCTCCTTGGCGTTTGGCTTCCTGCTGCATGAATACAAAGCGCCAGTAGCGTGGTCTGTTGCGCTGTACTTGGCCAGCCAGTCCGTTATACATATTATAATGCATAAGTATGGTTTCCATTTCTTCCTTGCTGAAAAGCGGAGACTGAAAGAAATGAAAATGCATAATTTGTGCCTGGTTGATTAAATCACCATAGCGGCGGAGCGGTGAAGTAACAGGACTGTAAGCTTTGAGTCCCAAGCCCGTATGGGGCTTTGCCTCAATTTCGGCTATAGCAGGGCTCAGCAGGCGGGCAACCTTGGCAATTTCCTGGGGCTTTTTCCATATACCAGCCATTTCTTTGGGCATGCCCACATTTTGGGTTCTAAAGAGCAAAGAAATATTGTTTTGTACAGCAAAATTCGCTGCAATGGCATTAGCTATTACCATGATTTCAGAGACAATGAGCTGTGCCTTGGGGCTTTGGGGCATGGCTTCAATATGAACAACCGTTTTATCCTCTTCGCCTTCAAGAAAAACATCATATTCATCACGCTCAATAATCACAGCACCGTTTTCAATTCGTTTTTCCAAATGAGCCCTGGTAAAGACATAAGCTTTTTCCAACGTATCCTTATACTTTTGTGCTTTTGCCCGTGCTTCTTCACTGGGAGCATACTTTTCATAATCCACAGGATAATAGTTTTGCGTGAAATCTTCATTCAAGGCTTGTGCAAAACTTAATTCATTACCTTCTTGCTTTTTTGTTAAAACTTCTTCGCAGGCTAAATATTGTAAATTATCTTGTATAGTTACTTTTGCAAAAAATATTTTACTGTCAACAAGTTCATTTTCATTATTATAAACTGCTCTTATGAGCATGGAAGGACGTATTTGCTGTTCCACAAGACTGAAAGAATTGGTGGAAAGGGCTTCCGGGAGCATATGCAAATTTTGTTCAGGCAAATAAATACTGGTGCAGCGCTTGGAAATAATTTTATCCAAATCACTTTGGAATTGCCAGAAAAAGGCAGGACAGGCCAGACTGACAATAAGTTCTTTGGTGCCGTCTGCCTGTTCACTAAAGGAAAAGGCATCGTCAATATCCTTGGTGCTGGCGCTGTCAATGCTGATAAATTCCCTGCTGCAGGTATTTGCAAAAACACCGCAAAGTTCTTTTGTATCGGTTAAATCACAGTGCAGAGCATTTTTATGGTGCTTTTGGCTGGCAGAAAGAGTGCAGGGAGCACATTCTTTTTGTTCGGCAATTTCTTTGGAAAGTGCCTGAATTTGGGCAAGTTCCTGCTCGAAAGGCTTGGCAAAATCTTCTGTTTGGTCGTAATCAATTTTAGAAAGCCAGAAATTATAATGTTCAGGCACAAGTTTCCAAGTCACAGCCAAATAATAGGCAAGATACGTTTCATCAGGAATTTGCTTGGTCACTTGTTTCCATAAAATATTTTCATCATGGCTTTCCGTTTCTGCCATGTGCTTGAATAAAAGATTTTTCAGCGTGCCAAGAACGGGCTCTTTAGGTTCAAGGGCTTGATCTTTTTCAGAAATATACTGATGCTTGCAGTATAAACCCCAAAGATGTCTGAACCATTCCGCACCGCCGGAAATCAGGGCTGTTTTTTCTTTGAGCTGTTTTTCAGCCAAGAGTTTTGCGTTGACAGTTTCTTGATTGAAAACTTCAAAAAGCGGATTTTGGAATTTGAAATAGTTTTTATATTCTAAAAGTGCATGGGCATAGCCAGCAGCAGTATCAGGCGTGACTTCACTTTCCATGAGGCTGGCAAAAAATTCAGCACTTTCTTCTGTGACTTCCCCCTGGCTCATTTCCCAAAGCTCAAGAACATTAATTTGTTCTTTGATTTTTTGGCGTGCTTCTTTATGGCTGTTCAGTGCAGAAATAATTTCATCCTTGGCACTGCCGCTGATCGCTGGCCCGGTCCAGGGCAAAAGGCGAGCCTGTGTTAAATTTATTTCCCGCCTGTTGGCAAGGAGCAGACGTAATTTTCCTCCCTGCTCGTCTAAAACATAGCCGAGCGTAGGAACATTATCCTGCATAAATTCAACAAGTAAGCCAGCTTTGATAGCCATAGAATTTCCTGTACGAAAAAAGGGCAGGTTAATTTCCTGCCCCTTTTATTAATGTTTGAAAGAGCGCTGCCCAGTAAAGAGCATGGCAATATTCTTTTCGTTACATGCCTCTATTACTTCAAAATCACGCAAAGAGCCTCCGGGCTGAGCAATTGCGCAAACGCCTTGCGCGGCAGCAGTATCCACACCGTCACGGAATGGGAAAAATCCGTCAGAAACCATGCGTGTGCCCACAAGTCCGCCTTTAGCCCTGGCGGTTTCAGCCATAACTTCGTCCAGTTCTTCTTTGGCCTTTGCGTCTTTGAGTGCTAAAAGCTGCCATTCATAGAGAGATTTTTGGTGACGGTGATAAATAATAGAATCCGCATACTTGGTATAGGTTTTGTGGACAGTGAGTTCAACGCAGCCCACGCGATCCTGTTCACCTGTGCCAATGCCCACGGTTGCGCCGTCTTTGACGAAAATAACAGAGTTGGAAGTAACACCAGCTTCCACAGCCCAGGCAAAGAGAAGATCTTCCACTTCGTCAGGGGTTGCGGTTCTTGTGGCATAGGATTTGCCTTCCTTATCCATGGCTGTTGCAGGAATGAAATCCTGAGCGGTGCGGATGCGGTTGACAAAGGATTGCTGGATAATGAGTCCGCCGTCCATGAGGCTCTTGATGTCAAGGAATGGTGTTCCGCAATATTCTTCAAGGCGTCCTAATTGAGGCAATTCCATAATACGCAGGTTTTTGCGTGATTTCAAAATATCCACAGTGCCGTCTTCGAAACTTGGTGCAGCCACAACTTCAAAATATTGGGAAGAAATAAGTTCAGCCGTTGCTTTATCAAGAGCGCGGTTGACCACAACAGCGCCACCGAATGCTGCAATTCTGTCTGCCCAGAAGGCTTTGTTCATAGCGCTTTCAAGGCTGTCCTGCCATGCAGTGCCGCAGGGGTTGTTGTGTTTCAAAATGGTTGCAGCAGGTTTTTTCGTCAAATATTGCAGGATATTGGCGGCATTATCCACGTCAGTAAGATTGGTTTTGCCGGGGTGTTTGCCAGCCTGAATCATTTGTGCTTCGGTCAGCGTGGAAGAAATACCTTGTTTAGGCTGACGCCATTTTTTATTGCCAAGGTCAAGATTGCCGCTTTCCATGGCATAGAGAGCAGCAGGCTGATCGGGGTTTTCGCCGTAACGAAGTCCGCGGATTTCGCCTTTCATATCCCAAGTGCGTTTTTTATAGCAAATTTCTTTATCCCCTAAGGTAATTTTGAGGGTTTCCGGAAATTCATCATGCACAATTTGACTATACATTTTCTTTAAATCACTCATATTAATCCCCTATTCGTTTACACTGCCAAGGTCAGCTTTTATTGCATTGACCGGGCAAAGTTTTATGCAGCGAGTGCAGACAACGCATTTATTCACATCAAAGGCTAAATGGCGTTCGCTGTCCATATAGAGTGCTGAAGTTGGGCAAATGGCAGTGCACGCGCCGCATTCAATACAGAGTTTCTCGTCACGGGTAATGCTCTGGGCAAGGTCAGAAACCTGAATGCCTTGTCCTTCAAGATATTTTTTGGCCTCGTTTACCTGATCTTTGGAGCCGAGCAGTTCCAAAATCATATATCCTTCACGACCACTGGAAATTTGGGCTTTAGAGATATTGAAATCCAAGTCAAATTTGCGGGTTAAGTTGCAGACAATAGGGTCTGTACTGATATTTTCAGGAAAGCGAAGATGAATATTGTAGCCCATGAAATTTTGTCCTTATAAGGTTTTTAAGATTGATTGTGCGCGTTTTGCTTCAGCAGCCTTTGGATAAATGGTAATCAGTTCATTGAGACGCTGTTTTGCAGCATCATTCTTCTTGAGTTCCATAAAAGCCATGGCCTGCTTGAGATAGGAAGCAGGGGTTTTATTGCTGTTAGGGAATTTGGAAATAACATTTTCATAGGCAAGGGCAGCGCCGGCATAGTTTTTGAGCTGATATTGGCATTCGCCCTGCCAGAACCAGGCATTGGAAACAAGCTTGTGGTCAGGATACACATTGGTGAAATCCTTGAATGCGTTCAAGCCTTTTTGGTAGTCACGATTATTGAAGCTGTTGATACCGCTGTCGTACAGAGCCTGGGCAGTATCGCTTGTTTTTGCTGGAGTTTGTTTATTGGTATTTGGGGTAGGTGCAACAACGGGAGTTTGGTTTTGGTTTGGTGTTGGAGTAGTAATTACTTCTGTATTGGTGTTTTCCGTTGGAGCAGCTGTCTGCATGGGGCTTGCAGGGGAATTAAGCTGTAAATCCATGGCAAGCTGGGTTTCAATGAGACGAAGAGCTCTGTCGTGGCGGGCAATAATATTGCCAAGTTCAGCTGTGCCGCCAAGGTGGGCTGTGCTGTTTTGCAAATTATCCAATGAACCTTTGAGGGCAGACATTTCACGGTGCAGGGCTTGAAGCTGTGACCAGCTGTCCGCCTGAGCAGGCTGCATGTTGGAAACTTGTGCCTGAAGCTGGCGAATGGCTTGTGTATTTTCATTGACTGCATATTGAAGATTGCCACCGCCAGTTGTGGTACAAGCTCCAAGAAACAATGCAGAAACTAAAAGGGCAAGAGATTTTTTCATGGTATAGAACTCCTTTCATAATAAGGGTTTACTTCGTTTTAGTCCAAAAATAAGATAGAGAATTCCTCCAAGAACCGGGAGGAAAATTCCGGCTAAAACCCACAGGATGCGTTCTTTATCCAAAGGAAAAGCATGGTTCATGGCATGCCAGATTGCCCATAAATTGAGGATTGCAGGCAGTATGAGCAGAAAAAATGTCAAACCAGATACTTCTGAAAAAAACATAATTTACCTGTTGGGTTCTTTATAAAATATATACGCTATGATAAGCGTTCCAAAACAAATGGCAATGTCTGCCACATTGAATACGGGCCAGTGCCATTTGCCGTAATAAAGATCTATAAAATCAATCACATATCTTAAGCGTATTCTGTCTATAAAATTCCCCAGCGCGCCGCCCAAAATGCAGGCAAAGCCAAAACTGAGAAGTTTTGAATAGGGCATTTTACGCATAAAATAAAAAATAATCCCCAGGGCAAAAAGGGTGACACCCACGAAAAACCAAAACTGCCAGGCAGTCCCGGGATTATTCAAAAAACCAAAAGCCGCGCCATAATTGCGCACATGCACAATATTGGCACAATAGGGAAAAATGGAAAAACCTTCATGAAGCGGAAGATTGTGGACAATCAGCCATTTGCTGAGTTGATCCACAATAATCCAAAATAGAGCAAAAATAATGAGAATTTTATATCTATTATCTTTCACTATGTTTCCTGATTTATGCAAGTTTTTTCATCACTTCCGTACAGCGTGGGCAAAGAGTTGGATGCTCAGGGTCAGTGCCAAGTTCATCAGAGTAAATCCAGCACCGTTCGCATTTTTCGCCTTTTGCCTTGCTTACAACAACTGCAATGCCTTCTGTTTCAGCAAAATAGGCATCAACAGGGGCTTTATCAATACTGTGAACGTGAATTTGGGAAACAATACAAACAGCACGTAAATCAGTATTACATGCTTTGAGGGCTTTTTCGTAATTATCCTTCAAATACAGTTCAATGCAGGTATCCAAAGAGTGACCGATTTCCCCGGATTTACGGAGCGGTTCAATTGCTTTGGTGATTTCTGAACGAATAACAAGTAATTGTTCCCAATTTTGGCGAACTTCGTCAGAAAGCATGAAGCTGTCCTCAGTCAAATCATGAGCAGCAAAAATGGTTTGTGCGCCGCCCTTCAATGTTTCCGGAACATAGCGATAACTTTCTTCTGCGGTAAAGCTCAAAATAGGAGCCATATCACGAAGCAAAATCATCAAAATACAGTAAAGCGCGGTTTGGGCAGAACGTCTTTCTTTGCTGTCAGGATGAGAAGAATAGAGTCTGTCCTTTAGAATATCAAAATAGAAAGCACTCAGTTCCGTAGCGCAAAGTCCGTGCAGGGTGTGATAAACCTTGTGGAATTCAAATTCTTTGTAAGCATCCTGAATTTTTGCATGGGCCTGCATAACAGTGTCCAGAGCGTATCTGTCAAGGCTTTCCATGTTTTCCACAGCAATCATATTGTCTTTGGTGAGGTCGGAAATACTGCCGAGCATATAGCGGATAGTGTTGCGGATACGGCGGTAAGCGTCCACAAGGCGGCTCATGATTTCGTCTGAGTAGCGAATATCTTCGCGGTAATCAACACTGGAAACCCAAAGACGCAAGAGTTCTGCACCGTGCTTGTCAATAACTTCCTGCGGCGCAACAACATTGCCGACAGATTTAGACATTTTCTTGCCGGCACCGTCCACAACATAGCCGTGGGTGAGTACATTTTTATACGGAGCAGTGCCACGGGTGCCAATGGAGGCAAGAAGGGAGGAGTGGAACCAGCCGCGGTGCTGGTCAGAGCCTTCTAAATACAGGTCAGCAGGGAACGCTCCTTCCGGACGTTTTTCCATAACAGCCGCAAAGCTTGTGCCGGAGTCAAACCAAACGTCGAGAATATCTTTTTCACGTTTGAAATGAGTGCCTCCGCAGTGAGGACATTTGAGGCCGCTTGGGATAATTTCGCTGTCTTCTGCTTCGTACCAGTAGTCACAGCCAGTGGGGTGTTTGGCAAAACGTTCTGCAATTTCACGCATCCATTTTGGATCCTGCCATGCTTCGCCGCAGTCCTGACAAAGAAGCGCTAAAATGGGCACACCCCAGGTTCTTTGACGGGAAATACACCAGTCAGGGCGCTGTTCAACCATATTGTAAATTCTGTCTTCGCCCCAACTTGGAATCCATTTCACTTCATTGCGGATACTGTTGAGTGCTTTCTTGCGTAAGTCGTTGGTATTCATGGTAATAAACCATTGGGTGGTGGCACGGAAAATAACAGGTTCCTTACAGCGCCAGCAGTGAGGATAGGAGTGGGAAATTTTGGCTTGTGCCAAGAGGTTGCCCACTTCTTCGAGTTTTGCAATAACATGAGGGTTGGAATCAAAAACCATCATACCGGCGAAAAATTCAACTGTTGGCAGGAAACGTCCGGCATCATCAAGAGGTGAATAGATGTCTAAACCATATTTCAAGCCCACTTCATAGTCTTCGCGGCCGTGGCCGGGAGCTGTGTGAACGCAGCCGGTACCGGCATCCAAGGTAACGTGTTCACCAAGGATCACAAGAGACTCACGGTTGTAAAAAGGATGTCTGGCTTTGAGATTTTCAAAAGCTTTGCCTTCTGCTTCCGCAAGCACAGTATAGTTTTCCCAGCCAAAGATTTTTGCACAGTTTTCAAGAAGTTCTTTGGCTAAAATATATTGGTCGCCGCCAACTTGCACCAGAACATAGATAAATTCAGGGTGCAGGCAGACTGCAAGGTTATCGGGCAAAGTCCAGGGAGTTGTTGTCCAAATAACAATGTAGCTGTGAGCAAGGTCAGCCTGTGGGAATATATTTTTCAGCTTTTCATCATTCAAAGGAAAACGTACATAGACAGAAGGAGAAACATGGTCGTTATACTCAACTTCTGCTTCTGCAAGGGCGGTCTGGCAGGAATTACACCAGTAAATAGGCTTTTTGGAACGGTTTACATTGCCTTTTTCAACAAAGTTGGCAAGCTCGCCTGCTGTTACTGCTTCATAGGCCGGATCCATGGAAACATAAGGATGATCCCAGTTTCCAAGGACACCTAGGCGTTTAAATTCTTTTCTTTGGATATCAAGGAATTTTTGCGCATATTTTCTGCAGGCCCGGCGGATAGATGCCTCAGGCATTTGTTCTTTCTTTTCACCGAGTTCCTTTTCCACATTGCGTTCAATGGGCAGTCCGTGACAGTCCCAGCCGGGAACATAAGGGGTTTTATAGCCAGCCAGGTTCTTGGATTTAATAATAATATCTTTTAAAATTTTATTGAGGGCTGTGCCTAAGTGAAGGTGTCCGTTGGCGTATGGAGGGCCGTCGTGTAAAACATAAGAACCCTTTGCGCCAGAAGCATTTTGCATTACTTCGTATGTATTGTTTTGCTCCCAAAATTTGAGCATTTCCGGCTCTTTGTGCACAAGATCTGCCTTCATGGGATATGCAGTTTTTGGTAAATTTAATGTTTTTTTATAATCAGCCATTATAATATGCCTCCAGAACGTATAAACATTGTATTTTGGTTCATTCTTGTCAAATCGTCAAGTAAATAGACGGTATTTTAAAATTTTTTTTATATTGCCCTGCCCAGGGCAAAAATACTTCCATTGGGGGCGTCTTCAAATATCTTTCCGCCGTAAACAAGAACATTTTTCTCCATTTGCATGCTTGCCCAGCTGCCAAATTGTGCGCCAAGGGCTTTGAGCAGCGCTATTGCCGTGGGGGTTACTGTTTCGCCGGAGCCTGCAAAGGAGCAGACTGCCACGCCGTCCAGCAGAGCAAGCACAGCAGGCGCAGGGCTTGGAATAATGCCGTGGGCACAGTGGATTATGCCGTCAGCAAGAGGAAGAGGCCCGCAAATAAAAGTGTCAGGAGCAAGTTCTGTGAAAAGTGCACAGGTCAGGCAAATATCAAGAATACTGTCTAAAGCGCCCACTTCATGGAAGGTGACATCCTTTGCTTCTTTGCCGTGAACCTTTCCTTCTGCATGAGCGAGCAGGGTAAAGGTTTTTATGGTGAGTTCCTTTGCTCTCTCCTGCATGGAACTTTTATTAATAATGTCTATAATATCAAGCAGTGTCCTGTGGCTATGCTCGTGTTCTAAGGTCACTTCTGCATTTTTGCCTTGTATGCCGTTCACAAAGCGATTGTTAATGGTCAGGCAATGTTCCAGCTGCGGAAGATTTAAGCTTTGCAAATGAGCATTGATTCGCTCCTGATTTAGGTCAAGCAAGGAAGCCAAACCGCAAAGAAACATATCTCCGGATAAACCGGACTGGGGACGCAGACAAAGGATTTTTTCTTCTTTGTGGTGCCCATGCTCATGGTGATGTTCGTGTTCGTGCTCATGGGTATGAACATGGTCGCCGTGATGATGCCCATGGGTATGGGTGTGTTCGTGCGTATGTTCGTGATGATGTTCCATATTAATCCTTAATAAACATATTTAAAATGCGGGCAGCGGCACAGGCAGCGCCAAAGCCGTTATCAATATTAAAAACAGAAATGCCGGAAGAACAGCTTATCAGCATGGAAGAAAGGGCACTTTCGCCGTTTTTGGCCATGCCATAGCCAACAGAAGTGGGCACTGCAAGAAGCGGAGCTTTGACAAGTCCTCCCAGAACAGAAATCAGCGCGCCGTCAAGCCCTGCAATGGCAATCACAATGTCGTGCTTTGCAATTTCCGGCAAAGCTTTTTGAATGCGCCAAAGCCCGGCAACGCCGCAGTCTTCAAAGATGGTATGCTTAATGCCTAAATATTCAAGGGTTCTGCCTGCTTCAAAGGCTACTTTTGCATCCGCGCTGCCAGCAGAAACAATGGCAACTTTCTTTCCGGCGGCATGGGCAGAGAGAGCAAAGGCAAAGGCAGTTTGTGAAAGGGCATGATAGGAAACACTTTCCTGAATGTTCTTTGGAAAACTGTAAAAAATTTCAGGAGCTAAGCGCGTGAAAAGAATACTTTTTCCCGTCTCTTTATTAAATTCTTTTAACAGGGAAAGAATAATGGCAGTATCTTTTCCTTCACAAAAAACCGCTTCCGGTAAACCAAGGCGCTCTTTTCGAGCGCAGTCAAATTGAACGTGAGAAGTATTTTCATTATTTTTCATGGTTTAGCTATAGCTTTTTTCAGTTAAAAAGTAAAGAAAAATTGAAATTGTGTATTAAACGAATGGGACTGTCATAGTAAATAGTTGACACAAAATAAATTCGTTTAATTACGTATCAATTAATCAAAAAGGAGAATTTATTATGGCTGATATTACAGCGAGTAGAATTCAACATGGTGCAATTCTTATACGAAGAAAAGATCCCGGCTATATTGATTTAAGCGATGATGTAATTGTTATTCCTTGGTTTATCTGTGATTGGGAAAAGTTTATTTCAGATATAAATGAAGTATATAATAAACACTTATCATTAAATTCAGAAAATGAAAGCCTTCGGGACATCCGTGAATTATAACGAACCTATCCAATAATTTTTATTTCTTATTTCAAAAATTCCTAATTTGACATCTACTTTATCTGTTAATTTATTATTTTCTAGTAATGTTTTAAAATTATATTCTATTTCGTCATATACATCCTTATATGGTAAATCCCAACTTATAAAATAAGTTGTTTCAAAAATTTTCTTACCTCTTAACTTGTTAATGTAATGAATAATGTCAGTTCTAAGCTCATTAGTATCAAAATTATTACTATTAAATATAGTGTAGCTTAACAAATAAGTTTTTGTAAGTATAAATTTTGCCATTCTCATATTGATTCCTTTCAAATTAAGAAAAAATTATCCCATAGTTATTCGACTATGGGATAATTTTAATTCCAATTTTATTATTGTTCAAATACAATTTTTATTCTTTTACAAGATTATAAACTAATCCCTCTAAATCAAAAGAAGTATCTGAAAGGATTTTCGCATTAATTACCGTAAGGTTTCTACAGGGGAACCTCCTTTATGGGGAAGCAATTTTTCCCCATACTCAACGCAAGGTTGAGTTGTTGAACTAGTTAGCAATTACCTATACCGAGTAATTGCTAACTAGTTATTTTTTCGCCGAAAAAGAGCATCTGGACAAGTTAATAGATTGTCAACTGTTTACTATGACAGTCCCAAAAAATTTTTCTTTTTTTAATCCATGTTTTTAAGGACTGAAAGCATGCATTACATTTTTCAGCCTGAATGATTGTACCATTGCTAAGTAGCGGAAAATATTGTGAAAAGAAAAACTATTGAAATAGTTGTTATAATTCAGCCGATTATAAAGAACTTTTAAAAAATGAAAAAAAATATTTTAAAAATGCATAGACGCCATCATTTTTTCCATGCTAGCCTTGTAACAAAATAGAGGAGGGTTTATGGAATCTTTGATGAATGTTTTAAACAGTTTTAGTGGTTTTCTTTGGGGGCCGGTAATGCTTGTATTGCTTGTTGGTACAGGTATTTATCTGACCGTTGGCTTAAAATTTTTTACGTTCCGAAAAATGCCGGCAGGTTTTATGGGGATTTGGCATGGCCGTCAAAGCACCGGTGCAGGGGAAATTTCCTCTTTCAACGCGCTGATGACCGCGCTTTCCGGAACCATTGGTACCGGTAATATTGCCGGGGTTGCAACCGCGATTTTTATTGGCGGCCCTGGAGCACTTTTTTGGATGTGGATGACAGCTCTTGCCGGTATGGCAACTAAATTTTCAGAAATTTTGCTGGCTATGTATTACAGACAACGTTCTCCGCAAGGCAACTATGTCGGCGGGGCAATGTATTTTATTGAACGCGGTCTTGGCCCAAAATTTAAATTTTTAAGTACACTTTTCTGTATTTTCTGTATTTGTGCCTGCTTTGGTACAGGAAACATGATCCAAAGCAATACTGTGGCAGAATCTCTTGCTTCCAACTTTGGCGTACCAAACTGGATCAGTGCGCTTGGTTTGTTTGGAATTGGTGCATGTGTTATTCTTGGCGGTATCCAGCGTATAGGAAGTTTTGCCGGTAAGGTTGTTCCTATCATGGCACTTGTATATACGGTTGTTTCCCTTACTGTTATTTTTAACTATTCCGACAGACTTGTTGATGTATTTTTATATGTTGTAAACGATGCCTTTACCCCAACCGCTGCAGAAGGCGGCTTTGCGGGGGCAACTGTTATGATGGCTATCCGTTACGGTATGGCACGCGGCGTATTCTCCAACGAAGCTGGTCTTGGTACTGCTCCTATTGCCCACGCTACCGCAACCAACAGCTGCTCTGTAAACCAGGCTATGCTCGGTATGCTCGATACCTTTATTGATACCATTATCGTTTGCAGTATGACCGGTTTTGCTATTCTGGTAACAGATTTGTGGCGCGCTCCTGAAGCCTTGAACGGTGTTGCTTTGACCACAGCTGCTTTTGATCTTGCCTTCCCCGGCGGCATTGGCGGCAAGCTTGTTACTATTTGTCTGCTCTTCTTCGCATTTACCACAGCTCTTGGCTGGTGCGTATACGGCGAGCGCTGCGCGATTTATCTTTTCGGTGACAAGGCACTCATGCCTTTCCGTATTATTTATACTCTGGCTATTCCTGTTGGCGCTTTGGTTCAATTGGACTTGGTATGGCTCATTGCTGACTGCGCAAACGCATTGATGGCCATTCCTAACCTTATTGGTGTCTTGCTCCTGAGTCCATTGGTATTCAAGCTGGTAAAGGAATACAATTCAACAGGCAAGGTTCATACCTTTGATGATGAACTGGAACGTAAGGCTGCTGCCAAGTAGTCTCACTTCTTTCAATCAGACACAAGAAAAGCCGTTTTATAACGGCTTTTTTGGTATGTGTTAGATTTTTATTTCTTTTTAATAAAGTGAAAGCTGTCGTCTGCTTTAAAATTATAAATCGGTTTTAGACGTTTTATTATTTCAGCAGTTGGGGAAATTGCATTAATGATAGTCTCAAAATTCTTATATGCCATGGGGCATTCATCAAGTGTGTTTTCATTGATTGATGTGGTATAGATGCCCTGCATAGAATTTTTAAACTCTTCTACAGAAAAATTCATTCTTGCCTGTTTTCTGCTGAATAATCTTCCTGCACCGTGCGGAGCGGAGCAGTTCCAGTCTTCGTTTCCTTTACCAAAACAAATAAGGCTGCCGTCACGCATATTAAGAGGAATAAGAATTTTTTCGTCTTTCTTTGCAGAAATCGCACCTTTTCTGAGTATCATTGAATCTGTATCAATATAATTATGAATAGTAGTAAAGGATTCCCGAACGGTCAGCCCCAGTCCTTTAATGATATCTCTTGCCATGGCTTTTCTATTTATTTCAGCATATTGCTGAATGATTTTCATATCATGGATATATTCATCAAATAAATAGCCGCTTGCATAGGCTAAATCTTTAGCAACAGTTGTTATTATTTGCTTTTTCAATTTATTCATTGTGTTCGCAATTTCAGCTTCCTTGCCTTGAGATTTCAGCTCTGCAATTCTGTCCTGTAAATTTTTTTTGGAACGATTGTTGAGTTGATTGTATGCTTCATTTTGATAGAATTCAGCGGTTTCTTTGCCCAAAAACCTACTGCCTGAGTGGATAATTAAATATAAATTTTCATCCTCATCTTGATCTATTTCAATAAAATGATTTCCGCCGCCAAGCGTTCCAATGCTGTGAATTGCTTTTTTATCGTGAATACTATAGAGGCATTTTAATGCGTTAATATTAATTTCACGCGCAAATCCATGGGCATTTTTTCTTATGTTCATTCCACTGGGGATATTGTTGGATATAAAATTGTCCAACTCCTTTAAATCAATAGATTTTTCTTTGAGCAAAATTGTTTCCATGCCACAGCCAATATCAACCCCCACAAGATTTGGAACAACTTTGTCAATAATAGTCATGGTCGTGCCTATAGTACATCCTGCTCCTGCATGCACATCAGGCATAATACGAATTTTGCTGTCTTTGATAAATTCTTGGTCGCAAAGTTCTTGGATTTGTGAAATAGATATTTCATCAATGTCATTAGTAAAAACTTTTGCAGTATTATTTTTTCCGATAATTTCTTTCATGTTGTTTTTCCTCCTTTTTGTGTATTGTGACATTCCAATACGTCAAAATCTGACGTGTTCTAAAATTTAAGTATGGTTGGGGATAACAATACGATAAAATAGGAAAAATGATAAAAAAAGATTTGTTAGTGTATGGATTTTTATAATTTTACTAATATGTTTTTATTGTTTAGGATAAATAGGGACAGATAAAGGGCACAAAGCAATTTATAAAAGCACGGCTTTTTTATTGCTCTAAAAGTTTTGCTGGCATATTTTTTGTGAATGAATATTTTTTTATAAGTTTGAAAAAAGGCATAAAAAAAGCCTCGAGTGAGGCAAAAACTGGTGGATGGTGAGAGGCTCGAACTCCCGACCCTCGGTGTGTAAAACCGATGCTCTACCAACTGAGCTAACCATCCAAATGATGTGCAAGCAAGAAAGTTTGCTTATTTTAGCTGGTGGATGGTGAGAGGCTCGAACTCCCGACCCTCGGTGTGTAAAACCGATGCTCTACCAACTGAGCTAACCATCCGTCGTTTTGTTTATATATAGAGAAGAGTTTTCATTGTCAAGGAAAATTTTAGGAATACTGTGAAAAAATTAAAAGAAACTCAGGGGATGATTAGGATATAAAAATAAAGTTGATTTTATAACAAATTTGTTATAATTCTTAATAAAAGGAATAAGTAAAATGAGTACTAAATTTAGTGATTTTTATAATGATGATGATAATAAGGTTTCCCCTATGGAACGAGCTAAAATTGAATTTGAAGTTGAGTTAATCGGAAAAATAATTGAAGCACGAGAAGCACAGGGATTAACGCAGCAGGAACTGGCTGATATTTCAGGCGTAAAACAATCTTCTATTGCCCGACTGGAAAAATTAAAATCAACTCCTCAAATTGATACGCTTTTTAGAATTTTAACTCCTATGGGCTATAAGCTGACTATTGTTCCTAATAGTGAGACAGTTTAAGATAAAAACCGTTTATTAACTATTTTTCTTGTAGAGTAAGCACAAAAAAGCCCCCGATATGGGGGCTTTCATATTTATTGATCTTACTTTCTGTCGCCAAAGAGTCTCAGCAAGTAGAGGAAGAGGTTGATGAAATCAAGGTAAAGAGTCATGGCACCAAGAAGAGCACCGCGGCGTATAGCTACAGAGTCGTCTAAAGGAGCAGTTTCGCCCATAGTCTTGAGCTTTTGGGTATCATAGGCAGTGAGGCCAACAAAGACAATTACGCCCACAATGCTGATCACAAAGTCCATAGCAGAGCTTTTCATAAAGATATTGACGATCATGGCAAGAATGAGTCCCCAAAGTCCCATGATGCAGAAAGAGCCAATGCCGGTGAGGTCTTTTTGGGTTTTCATGCCGTAAAGGCTCATGCCGCCAAAGGTGCCCGCTGTAATAATAAAGGTTTTCGCAATGGAAGCTTCTGTGTAAATGAGGGCAATTGGAGCCAGGAACACGCCGTTCAGCACTGCATAGAGTAGAAAAAGGCTTGTTGCAACTGCAGGAGAGAGTTTATGCATGGCAAAGGAGAGATAGAAAACCAGTCCGAAAATACCGGCAATAAGAATAATGGGGGTAAAGCCGGTGAGGGCTGCCATGAAAATTGTTTCATTGTTGACAGTAATAAAGGCAGCAAAAGCAGTGACCAAGAGAGCAACAGTCATCCATAAATAGACTTGCTGCATGAAAATAGCCACACTGGAGCGACTTGTCGCCACGCTTTGGGTTTGATTATATTCCATTTTATTTCCTCCGAAATTTGAATACAAATACTATAAGCACGAATTGTGAATGAGGCAAGTTAACCTGCTCATATTAATTTTGCTGCGTGCAGTTCAGCATTTAGGCAAGATATTTTTTGAGGGCTGCATTGATTGCCTTAGCCATAAGGGAATTGCCTTTTTCGCTTGGGTGCACGCCGTCTTTGAGGTCTCCCATAAATTCCTGATTGTGCAGTTCCGGGAAAATATTGATGTAATGCACAGTATTTTCAGCGCAAATTTGTTCCTGCACCTTAATAACATCCTGCAAACGCTGATTTTGTTCTTCATTCGCCACAGGGCTTGGGCTGATGGCAATGATTTCGCCTTTTGCCTTTGCTTTTTGGATAAGGCTTGTAAAATTATTTTTGCTTTCGTCAAGGCTGCAATAGGGGGTATCGGTAAATTTCATGGTATCCACAACGCCGCACATGAGGAAGAAAAATGGGGTGCTGCCTGGTAAATTCCGTGCTGAAAATTCGCTGTCAAAGCGGGCAAGGATTTCTTTGGAAGAGTTTTTACATGCGCCTAAATTGTAAAACTTGGTAGGCGGCACAGAGAATTTTTCCTGTAAATTATCAAGGATTAATTGATAGAAGCTGTCTTTAGGCATTACGTTTACGCCAAGAGTTATGGAATCACCAAAAAAATAGAAAATATGCATAGTTTGTTCCTGTTATACACAAAAAGCACTCAAACGAGTGCTTTTTGTTATTTGTTATGCCAGCTTTTCGCTCCGCATATGCAGAAGATAAACTGTAACAATTAATGTTAATAATGCACCGCCAAGGCTCAGCCAGATATTTGCATCAGTAAAGCCTGCAATAATATAACCCACTAAGCTGCAGCTTGCAACGATAATTGCATAGCCCAGCTGCGTTGAGACGTGCTGAACGTGGTTACAGCCTGCCCCCGCACTGGAAAGAATTGTAGTATCAGAAATTGGGGAGCAGTGGTCACCAAATACTGAACCAGCGAGGGTTGCAGAAAGACATACAGTGATAATTTCAGGGTTGATAGCCTGCGCAACAGGAACAACGATTGGAATCAAGATACCAAAAGTTCCCCAGGCAGTACCGGTTGAGAAGCTGAGGAAGCCGGCCACAATAAAGATAAAGGCAGGCAGGAAGCCGGCAGTTGCGCCGCCGTCAGCTTCAAACAAGGTCTTTACAAATTCAGGGGTTTGCAGAAGGTTACGGCAAACACCGCTGATTGTCCAGGCAAGCACCAAAATCATGTTTGCAGGAAGCATTGCCTTCATACCTTCCACAGCACCGTCCATGAACGCGTGCAAAGTCAAGAGACGGCGGGGAATGAAGAGGAAAAATGCAACAGTCAGCGCACCAAAGCTGCCCCAAACAAGAGATGGAGCCGCGGAGCAGTTACCAAATGCAGCGCCTAAGGTATGGTATTCAGGATCGTCGCCAAAATATCCGCCGCTGTAAAGAAGAGAGAGTGTTGCAAAAACAATCAGGCTGACGATAGGAATAAGCATATCGTAGATAGTGCCGTTTTTAGAGGCATTGAGCTGATGATTTTGGGCTTCGCCGTCTTCGATAATGCCTTCTTCTTTTGCTTGTTTTTCAGCTTTATACATGGGGCCAAAATCAAGGTTGCCAATGCAGACAAGGAAAACCATGGTCAGCGCTAAAATTGCGTAGAAGTTGTAAGGAATAGTGGAGACAAATGCCGCAAAATCACTGTCAAAAGCTCCGGTTGCTTTAAGGTTGCTGCCAACAGCAGCAGCCCAGCTGGAAATAGGAGCAATAATACAAATTGGAGCAGCCGTGGAGTCAATGATATATGCCAGTTTTGCGCGGGAAATTTTATAGGTATCTGTTACAGGGCGCATAACAGTACCAACTGTAAGGCAGTTGAAATAGTCGTCAATAAAAATGGAAGCGCCTAAACCGCCGGTTGAGAGCATGGCAGCTTTTCTGCTTTTAATGCGTTTTGTTGCCCAAACGCCGTACGCTTTTGTTCCGCCGGCCAGAGAAATAACATAGACGAGCGCACCCAGCAAACTGCAGAAAAGAATGATATTGAAATCAACTTTATCTGACATGGTTTGGAATGTTACATCAATGGTGCGAATTAACACATCATTTGCTTCTGTGCCAATGGAATAAATAAGTGTTCCGCTCAAAATACCAAGAAGTAAGGATGAGAAAACTTCTTTGGTAATAAGTGCAAGCACAATAGCTAAAACAGGTGGAACAATAGAAAGCCACCCAGCATAAAATGGATCCATAACTGCCTCTCTAGAAAGGAATGATCAGACTAAGAAGCTATACTTTTTGAGCATAGATTTTACTTAGTGTATAATGTTTGCGACTGTATATTAAATAGCTAATTTTGTACATAGATTTTTTGCAGAAATAAATTTTTTTTGTATACGAGTTATTGAAAATTAAAAAAAGTCTATGAATAGGCAAGGTTATTGTATATAAAATTTCATTGCTTCGTAATTTTAAATGATATTAAAAGGTTACGAATTTGTAAATATGGCTTTTTGGGGAAAGAAAACCAAAATTTTTGCATTCTTTTAACATTAACAGAGAGGAATGGGAGTGATGTTTGGCATGTTGTTTAACGTATTTATTGGGCGTGTTTGTCTGGCATATTTTTTGGCACGCAATTTGCTTTATATCAGGCAAAGGAGTTTACTATGCAATTAATGCCTACAACATTTGATACAGTAAATAACGATGCAGCGTATACCGATTATCTTCCTCAAGAGAATGTAATCTCTAATTTTTCTAATGAGTTAGATAGTGCCATGGCAGAGGCTCAATACGAGAATAACATGCCCATGGACAAGGAAAGTGAAGATAAGGTATTCGGTAAGGAAGCGGAAAAGTCTTCTCCTTATTCTGAACGCGCGGAAATTTATTCCTTCTTTGCGCCTCAGGAAGCTCGTTTTAATAATGAAGAATTATCAAAGCTGGCACAGGCATTTCAAAATGATGATATCAGCATAGAAGCGCAAAATGCTTTGGCAAGTCTTATGAATGTGCCAACAGGTCCAACCTTGAAGGATTTGCTTTCAACCCTGACTTCCAGTATCAAGGGCGGCAATGTCGCATTGGACACAAATGAAACAGCATACTTGCAAAATTTAGCAGGCAGAGCAAACCCCAGTCAGCCAACAGTTCTTTATGACAGTATTCGCTACAAGGACGCTCTTTCCGGCATGACGGCATTTATTTCCGCCATGAAGCAAAATCCCACTACCTTGTCTCAGGAAGAATTATCTGCTCTTTGCAAGTCTTTCAATCTTTCTGAAGATATGCAAAAGGGTATGCAAAAGACTCTTGCACAATTTGACAAGAACAGTCCTTTGTCTGCCGCACAAGTGGATGCAGTTTTTGATGAAGCCAAGACTTTATTGGAAAGTAAGAATAATGAATTTGCCAAGATGAAGAAGAGCCTGGAACAAAACCTGAAGCCTTTGTATGAATCAGCACAAAAGCGTGAAGAAAGTGATCGCCGTGCCCTGATGCAGGAAAACAAGGATGTCTTGTATTCCAAGGCTGTGATTGAAGATACAGTTGTAACCAAGGTTCTCGGCAAGGATTTAAACCGCAATACAGTGAACGGCAAGAAGCTGGATGAAAACGAAAATCAAAACAAGTCTGTACTGCCTCAGCCTTCTGCTGACGCTGAACAAAATATCACGACCAAGCAGGCAAATAGCCTTTTTTACGAAGATGTTCTTAGCCGGGCAAAGCAGGAAAATAGCCTTTCTGACGAAGATGTTCTTAACCAGGCAAAGCAGGCAAATAGTCTTTCTGATGAGAATGTTCTTAACCGGGCAAAGCAGGAAAATACGCTGATTGCCAATAAGGTTCTTGATGAACGCACTGCAAATACCAAGGCAGAAGACAAGTTCTTTGCTGACAGAGAAGAAGCAGGCATTCAGGAAAAGGAACAAATGGAACGCTTTGGTTTGGATAAGCAAGCCAATACACAGGACCATAAGGAAAATTTTTCCCGTGATGCTCACTCTGAAAGCAGAAATGAAGATCGCCATTCAGAAACTTCTTCTTCAAACATGGCAGGCGCCATGGGCGTGCAAACCAATGCAGGTTTTGAAACAGTTCAAACAAATAATTTCGCAGACAATCTTGAAAATATTCGTTCCCAAGTGCAGGATACCGTGCTGACCATGATGAGGAACGGTACAAAGCGTTTGGAAGTTTCTTTGAATCCATTGGAACTTGGACAAATGGCAGTTGTACTGACCATGAAGAATGGGGAAGTTAATGCCGTTATTCAGGCTGACAAGGCAGAAAGTGCCTCCCTTATCAATCAACAGCTTGATACTATTCGTGCAGAGCTGGAACATCAGGGCTTTAAGATTGAAAACATTGAAGTTGAAGTCGGTCTTTCCAATACTTTCGATAACCGGACAGCCCAAAATTGGGAAGGCATGCAGCAGCATAATAACGAACAAACTTTTAGAGAAAATCTCCAAAATCTCAACTACTTACGAGTATTGTCCAGAAAGAATTCTTCTTCAGACATGGATACGGAAAATTCTTTGGCACATAATATGCATATCACAGGTAGTATAGTGGCTGGAAAGGAAAATAGTTCCTTGCAAGGCCTCCACATTATTGCCTAGTGAGAGTATATTATGAGTGGTGTATCTAATAACACAGCATTAGATAGTGCATATAACAATTCAGGTTCAACAACAAAGACAACAGGTAAGTCAGAGCTTGACAGAGACGCGTTCCTGATGCTGCTCGTTACCCAATTCCAATATCAAGACCCGTTGAACCCAATGGAAGATAAGGAATTTATTGCTCAGTTGGCACAATTCTCTGCATTGGAACAATCCATGCAGATGAATGAAAGCATTACCAGCCTGACCAATGAAGTTGCAAGACAAACTTCTATCAATATCACCAACTACATCGGCAAGGAAGTTTCTGCCCGTGGTTATGGTATCAGCAAGTCCGGTTCTGATGTTTCTGTTATTCAATTCGCAGGCGCAGAAGAAATGGCGTCCTGTTCTATCAATATTCTGGACGCATCCGGTACAATTGTTCGTACAGTAAGTTTAGGCTCACAATCTTCCGGTATCCATGATTTTGTATGGGACGGCAAGAAGACCGACGGTTCAGAAGCTCCTGACGGTACCTATACTGTCGCTCTTTCCGGCAAGAACAAGGACGGTGAAATGGTATATATTGATACCTCAGTTTCCGGCCGTGTTACAGGTACCAGTTCTTATAACGGTGAATATTATCTCAGCCTTTCCGGCGGCAGAACTGTTCTTCTCAGCAACGTTCGTGAAGTTCTTGAAGCACAAACCACTGATTCCGCAACTCAGGGCACTGAAATTATGGGTACTGATGGTGATGATTATCTTGTTGGTGAAGACGGTGCTGCTGATACCATTTCTGCCGGCGGCGGCAACGATATCATCGTTTATGATGCGCTTGACAAGATGATCGATGGCGGAGACGGTTTTGACTTCCTGATTGCCAGCGGTGATTTGCAAAAGAATTATAAGAATATTGAAGCTGTTATCCGCGGTTCTGATGCCAGCGGCATTCAAAGTCTTTCTTCCCTTGAAAAGTACGGCGTAACCATTACTGACGGCAAGCTCGATATGACAACTGCGGCATGGCAAAACAACTGGAAGGAAGCAGGCACCAATCAATGGTCATATACAGGCGGCAAGAAGCTCTCTATTGAAATTTTAGATACCTCAAAGATTATTATCGGTACTGAAGAGGAAGAAATTGCTGCTCAAGCTGCAACGGCAAATTTTTCCGCTCGGAGTACACTTTCTGAAACTGTCGCTCAACAAAATAGTTTTGAAAATCAATTATTTGCACAAGAATTAGCAAGTGGCATGAAAAATGCAACTAATAGTAACGTAAGCACATTGAAGGAAAAAGCTTCCGGTGCTTTGAGTTCTTATATACAAGGCTTATTACATTAAGCGTCAACTCAATTAAAATTTATTACAAACAAAATATCTATCTGAGGGGATAGATACATATTGCAAGGTAAGGAGAATTTTTATGAGCGTAACTGCAACTTTATGGACCAGCGTTTCCGGTCTTTTAGCTCACGGTGAAAAGATGAACGTTGTTGGTAACAACCTTGCCAACGTAAATACAGTAGGTTTCAAAAGCCAGCGCATGGACTTCGCTGACTTTGTCTATCAGGATGCACACAGTCTGGCAGGTCAAACCCAAATCGGCCGCGGTGTAAAGATTGGTACCATTATTGGCAACTTCAGCCAGGGACCTTTTGAAAATACTACCAACGCAACTGACCTCGCTATTGAAGGCAAGGGCTTTTTCCAGGTGCAGGCTGTTGGTTCTGATGAAACCTATTATACAAGAGCCGGTAACTTTACTTTTGATAAGGAAGGTTATTTGAAAGACCCTAACGGTTTCTGTCTGCAAGGCTGGAGAATTGATAACTCCGGCGGCGTTATGCAGGCAACCGGCGGTAACGCTCAAGCTGTTAACTCATCATCAAACGGTTCAACTTCTCCAATCAAAGGTTCAGGTGTTCCTACTGATATTCAGCTTGATACCTTTACTGTTTTCCCGCAGCAAACAACAAAGATGGACTTCAAGGTTCAGCTTCCAAAATCCGGCGGCGATAATGCTGTCAATACCGAAAACCCCTTTGCAGCTCTCTTTAAGCAATGGAACGGCAACGAAACAGAACGTGCTGATAATGAACCTGCTATTGCTCAAACTTCCTATGCAGAACAAACTTCCATGAAGGTTTATGATGAAGCCGGTGTAAAGCATACCATTACTGTATATTTTGATAAGGTTTCCAGCACTGACTATGAAGGAGGTTCTTCCGGCGAAGAAATTTGGGAATATATTGTCACCATGGATCCGGCTGAAGATAAAAGACAATTCTTTGATACCGTTACCGGTGAATTGAGAAATGTGAATGAAACAAAAGCCGGCGGTATGCTCATGGCTGGTACCCTGACCTTTAACTCAGCCGGTGCTATTGTCAACCAATCAGCCTATACATGGGGAGGAACAAGAACTCCTGAAAGTTCTCCCGGCTCTTATCAGGCTGTTCCGGACCCCGCAGGCGGATTGGCGGATTTGAATGTTATCAGCCTTGATCCAAGCGATTTGAATAACTGGGAACCTGCTCCTGTTTCAAGCAGCGGTTATCCTATTATTGTTCCGAACTTCAGCGGTATTTTGGATGCTCAAACTTCCGGAACTCAAAACGGCGCAAAATACAATACGGAAATCAACTTCGGTCTTCGCGCAAGCAACCTTTCCCAACCCTGGTCTTCCCAAGGCAGTCTCGCCGACCTCAACGTTGATGCCTATATTTACAATAATGGATATAAGGCAAACGACCCCACAACCGGTTCAGAATTCATTCTCCTGAATCCAACGTATGATGCTTCATTAGACGACAAGTGGAACATAAATACCGGTCGTTATGATGTCAGCGGACTCAGTATGTGGACTTTACCAGCAGATACGACTAACTTAATCAATGCCGTTCAAGGTGATGCCAACGCTGTTATTAACTATAAAGGCACGACAACTCCCGTTACTGCTGCTGATATTTGGAGAACCCTTGAATTATATAATGTTGACACCATAAAGGTGAAAGCTGCCAATTATCTTGATAACGCAGGCAATCCTGCAACCCAAGATATTACCATTGATTTGAAAAACGGAACAGCAACACTTGCTGACGGAACAGCTGCTACTATCGGCGTAGATATCAGTCTTACTGATCCTGGGACGCTGGGAGCTATATCAAATGCACTGCAAAATGCTGTCAATAAAGCTTCTCCAAAGAACTTGTATATGTATTCAGCAGCAGATCCTGCTAATGCCAATCTTTTAGCTGACTTTACAGAACCGGCTATTATTGAAGCATATGCTTCCACCAACCTTGACGGTGCATTCTCAAGTTCCAACGCACAAGACGGTTATGGTTTCGGTGACCTTACCAGCTGGGAAGTAGACGCTGACGGTATCCTGAACGGTATTTACTCAAACGGCGTAACTCTTCCACTTTGGCAAATTACCATGTATGATTTTGTGAATACCCAAGGTCTGCGCCGTGAAGGCAATAACCTTTACTCTGAAACAAGAGCTTCCGGTTATCCCAAAATGGGAGCCGCAGGCAACAGCGGTTTAGGCAATATTGCAAGTTATACCCTTGAACAATCCAACGTTGATATGGCAACTGAATTTGTGTATATGATTTCAACACAACGCGGTTACCAATCAAACAGTAAGATGGTTACAACTGTTGATACCATGCTTGAAACTGTTATCAACATGAAGAGATAATAACTAAACCGTGTATCAGCTGGATTATCCGGCTGATACATAAGAAAAAATTTCCAACTCGCTTATTTTTCTGCCTTGAAATTGTTATCATAGAAAAAGATAATGATTGTATATCAGCGGGACATTCAATTGCTTGCCCGCCGGCAGATAAAAATATTTTGAAGCAATAACGCTTCTTCCTTGCATACCAACTATGAGTTTTCCCTCAACTCGCTCTTTAGCCCCCTTTCCCTCAAGGGGGCTTTTTTACTTGCTGTTAGCATGGCGAAGCCATGTTAGCTTACAGCAAGTTAAAAAGTTCTTGTCCTCGAAAAAACAAGACCACAGGTATTGCTTGCTTTTTCGGGGGCTTTTTTTGTCAGTAGCCGTTGCCAACTTGTTGGCTTACGGATACGACAACAGACCTAAAAGATTATTCGGATTTCAATGTGGGAAAAATTTTCCCCCATATGCCCACTTTTTAATAAAGAGAGATTTTTTAATTATTTTTATTACAATATTATTAATGGGCTATCCCCATAACTCTTTTTGCAGGGTGGTAAGCAATAGGGGATTTTCGTCCCCTAACTCTCACCTCTTGCACCCCCGTACTTACCCCTATTTAACACTTTTTCAGCAATTCGTTTCACTCATCGCTTTCAAAGAGTGAAATCCCCAAGCTAGAAAATAATGCATAGAATATAGATTGTGGCACTAGAAACTTTTTTTATATTTATTTAACCTTGAAGAAATTATAGTTATATCAAGTTTGATTTTTCTTATAAATTGATATAGATGTTTAGCAAGAAGGAGAATGCTTATGCTGACTGATACACAAAATGGAATAATCCGAAAAAAAATAGACGGCGATTTTGAAGATGTTTGGAAACGTTTACTGGATGGTATTAATGCCGCAAAAATTCCTGTATTTGCTGTAATTGATCATAAAGTCAATGCTGTGCAGATCGGTTTGGATATGACTGATGCGCGTGTGCTTATTTTTGGCAATCCTGCGGTAGGAACAGGATTAATGCAGGCAAATCCGGAAATTGCTTTGGATTTGCCGCTTAAATTTTTACTTTGGAAAAGCCCGGACGGCGTTATATTAAGCTGGAATTCACCGGCTTGGCTTGCTGAACGTTTTGAACTGGATCCCAATATGGAAGTGTTAGGTAAAATTAATACGCTGCTGGAAAGACTGGCAAACAGTGTTGCAGCCAGTTGAAAAAACGGTTAAAATTTTTGCTGAGTGAGTTTTTTCGCTCATTGCAGGCAGAATTTTTTAATAGTACTCCATTCACCGGGGTGGCGGTTAATGGAGTCTTTTTGGGATTAACAGTGTTTTTAATTGAAAAAAGCCCATGTGTATCATGGGCTTTTTCTTTTAAAATGATTTCTTTATACCTGCGCTGAAAAAGTAATTTACTTATTTCTTCCGGCTTGCTTATGCATATACATATTCTTATCGGCATGGTTGATAAGGTCATCAACAGTTTTGCCGTCGCGGGGATATTGTGCCATACCTATGCTAAAGGAAATTTTGAATTGATCGTCGCTGACGATTTTTGCTGTCTGCAAAGAAGTATGGATTACTGAAAATGCATTGGTAATTTCTTCTTCTGATATATCGTCTTTAAATACAATGATAAATTCATCACCGCCCATACGCGCAAATGTATTGGGCATGGACTGGGTCAGGCGCTGCACTTCATTGGTGAAGAAGCGCAGAACATTATCGCCGATAGTATGTCCGTAGGTATCATTGATAAATTTGAACTTATTCAGATCCAGGTAGCAGAGGTAAAATTTTTTATTTGTTTGAATAAGTGCGTCCAGTGTATCAAAAAGGCCGCGCCGATTGAGCAGACCTGTCAGCGGATCTGTAAAAACAATATCTTCCAGCTGACGGCGGATTCTGCCAAGATCCTGAGCATGCTGGACGAGGGCTGTAATGAAAAGACTGCCTACAATGCCAATAATAATGTAGAGCCAGGATTCTACGTATTCATACCAAAATTTGATAGGTGAAATACGGAAAAACCATTGAGCATTGAGAATTTGTAAAGGCATTTCAATATAGGGCGTTTCGCTGTTATAGGCTGGACTACTGGCAATAACTTGTTTTTTATCTGTGTCCGGGCTTATGCGCCACATTTGATAGGCAAGCCCGCGTTCCTGCAGGGTATCAAGTTCAGCACCGTCTAAAGCCTGCGGAAATTTCAGGGTAACAGAAACCAAACCCCAAAAGCGTTTTTCGCCATTTTCAGCGTCAAGATAGATAGGTAAACGACCGACAAGCGCTTCACCTCCCTGTACAAGAGGGAAAGGCCCGCCTAAAACCATTTGTCTGGATTTTTGCGCTTGCAGTGCTTCAAGGTTACCTGCCCCTTTGGAAAAGAAATTTAAACCAATAACAGCTTCATTACCTTCACGAGGGTAAACATCTGTGACTATTCCGTTTGGTGCAAGAAGCAAGTTGAGAATAGCCGGATCGTCCACCATGGCAATGGCAGTTTTTTCAAAATTGACGATTTCACCGTTATTTTGAATAATGAGTGAAGCAAGGGCTTGAGTTTTATAAAGAAGTTTTGAAAGAACATTGGTAATTTTGTTGCTTTGGTTCAAAATAACCATTTCCATTTTGTTATATTCAATCTGGAATTTGCGCTGAACCAGAAAATAACTGGCAATACTGCTTAAAATCAATAAAACGCAAAGTAGAGTAATACTGCGTCTTGAAATAAAACCAACTGGAAGCATGAGAACGACCTTTGCAAAGTTAATAAATATTTAAAAATATAGCACAGCGGGTTGATAAGGTCAAAATTGTGAAAAATATAGCATAGCAAGTTTGATTGTGTGTAATTCTTGGGAGAAATTTATTTCTGGTATAACAGTAAATTTTTTGATGAAGGTTGAGGGAAATGCGTACAATGATGCATTGAATTGCGGTCTAAAAGTAAAAGTCATGCTTTTCAGGGTGGGGCGGGTAAAAAAATATGCTCACTAAAAAAGTTCAGTGCCAACCCTTGCTCAGATATAAAAAACAGCACCTGTCAGAACTTGTGTGCAGAACAATAAAAACAAAAAAATCCCCAGCATTATTTTTGAATAATACTGGGGATTTTCTATATCGCAATGTAAATTTGCAAACTATAATTCTTCGCCGGCTTCTTTAGCAGCTTTTTCCTTACTGATAATGGTGAGGATAGAGAAGTCTGATTTATAATCAACTCTCACACCTTCAGGAAGTTTGAGTTCAGAAGCGCGGAGGTTGGTGTTGATATCAAAATCAGTTACATCAACATCAACAATTCTTGGCATATCTTGAGGTTTTGCAACAAGGGTAACTTCTTCGCGGTAAACTTCCATTCTGCCGCCAACTTTTACACCTTTAGCAGTGCCAACAAAGCGTAAACGTACTTTTACTTTGAGTTCTTTATCAAGGTCAACACCGTAAAAGTCAACGTGAGTAAAGGTATTTTTTACAGGATGATATTGAGCATCCCAAATGAATACCGGATGAGTTGTTTTTGAACCGTTATCAACAATTTCAAGATTGAAAACGTTCGTGCGACCAACTTGTTCATATACTTTGTTCAGTGGGTTGAGTGCAACTTGAACTAAAATATTTTTTCCATCGGGCGCATAGTACACCGCAGGTACAATAGCTTCTTCACGCAAACGACGGGCAGATCCTTTTCCAAGGGTATCACGTTTTTGCACTGAAAGTGTTTTCATTTCTGACATGGTTATCTCCTTAGTGTACTACGCCTCATGCGAGGCTTCATATATATAAAGTAGTATTAGTTAAACAAGGCACTTACGGACGCGCCGTCGTGAATATTACGAATACTTTTTGCCAAAAGACTTGCAATACTTGCTACTTGAAGTTTTGGACATTTATCCAATTTTTCCTCAAGAGGAATAGTATCAGTAACAAGCACTGATTTGAAAGGAGCATCGTTTAAGCGTTCGAGTGCCGGGCCTGACAAAACAGCGTGGGTTGCACATGCATGAACTTCTGTTGCACCATTTTCCAATAAAACATTGGTAGCAGCACAAATTGTGCCGGCGGTGTCAATGATATCATCGACCAAAATAGCAATTTTGCCTTCTACATCACCGATAACGTGGGTAGCGGTTGCCTGATTTGGACGATCACGGCGTTTATCAATAATCGCAAGACCTGCGTTTACTTTTTTTGCAAAACTTCTTGCTCTTTCCACACCACCTGCATCAGGAGAAACAATAACCAAATCACCTTTGATATGGGATAAGCTATTGAGTAATACAGGAGCTGCATAAAGGTTATCAACAGGGCAGTTGAAGAAGCCTTGAATTTGTCCTGCGTGCAAATCAACGGTAACAACACGCTGAGCGCCTGCAACACTGATAAAGTCAGATACAAGCTTTGCACTGATAGGAGCTCTTGGGCTAACCTTTCTATCTTGGCGAGCATAACCAAAATAGGGAACAACAGCGGTAATACGTCCGGCACTTGCACGTTTCAGCGCATCAATAATCAGGCATAACTGAACCAGATTTTTGTTGGCTGGAGAGCAGGTTGGCTGAACAACGAACACATCCTGTCCGCGAACGCTGTCAATAATTTCAACACGAAGTTCACCATCGCTGAATTCAGAAGTTAACACATTTGTTAATGAGCAGCCAAGGTGGTCACAAATATCTTTTGCTAATTGAGGATTAGCAGTACCTGTAAGAATTTTCATATCACCGTACATGATAAAATCCTTGTTTCGTGTTGAACAAAAAAAAATGGCTGGGATGAGAGGATTTGAACCTCTGAATGGCGGAACCAAAACCCGCTGCCTTACCGCTTGGCGACATCCCAACAAATTAGAAGTACACTCTACACAATCTCAATTGCATTGGCAAGTTAAATTTTCAGAAAATTTAATTTTTTTCAATGAGCTGCCGGAACGATTGCATAGTTCCAGCTTAGAAAAAAGTCTTGCTCTTTGAGGTGGTTCACCGCGTGCTCTTGATCGCTTTTATGGGCAAAAAAAGCATACAGTGCTGAGCCAGTGCCGCTTAGGGAAGCAAAAACTGCTTTTTCCTGCAAAAGGATTTCCTTGGTTTTTGCAAGCAGTTTATATTCTTCAAAAACCACTTGTTCAAAGTCGTTATATAAATACGCATTCCCTAAAAACTCAGAACGAGCTTTATTATCTTGTTCTTTTTTGCTTGTCAATAATTTTTTTTGCTCTGCCAATTTTTTAAATGCCCAGGGAGTGGGAATTTGAATATCAGGCATAATAACCAGCAGAAAATATTGACTTAAATCAAGTTGTACAGGGGTAAGTTTTTCACCAATTCCTTCTCCAAGGCAAGGGGTATTATGAAGAAAATATGGAACATCTGCCCCAATTTTAGCTGCCATTTCACAAAGGGCAGAAAAGGGCAGATCCTTATTGGTTTGTTCGTGCAGATATTTGAGAACTTCTGCACCATTGGCAGAACCGCCGCCAAGGCCGGCACCGTGGGGAATGCCTTTTTTAAGATGGATTTTCAAACCAAAATCAAGGGGATAATAGCTTTGAAAAATGGCATAGGCCTTGGTGAGAGTATTCTTTTGCGGATCGATATCAGGAATATTGCAGGAAAATTCCACATGGGGTTCTTCAATTTTTTCAATGCTGATTTCGTCGTATGGCATGGATAAAGGATAGAAGACGGTTTTCAAATTATGATACCCATCTTCTCTTTTATCCAGTATTTTTAAGCCGAGATTGATTTTATAGCCGCTTTTGATCAGCATATTAGAAGGCTTTTTTATACATTTCCAGGATTTCCTGTTCTGTATAAGAAAGTGGGTGGTTGGAAAGCAAGGTTTTGGAAACTTCCAAAGCATTTTTAGCAAGCCATGGAAGATCTTCTTCCTTTACTCCCAAATCGCTGAGTCTGTCAGTGAGACCAAGCGTATTTTTGATTTTTTCAATTTGTTCAAGAAAATCTTTTTCGCTTGTGCCGCCAATGAGTTTGGAAAGAGTGGCAAACTTTTCAGGGAAATGGGAAATCGTTTTTTCATACACAGGAATAATCACAGCTGCAAGACCCTTGCCGTGCACAACATTGCGCAGACCGCTGACAGGGTGTTCAATGCCATGAACAGCTGTTCCGCCTGCGCTTTGCAAGGAAAATCCGCCAAAGGTGCTGGCAAGACAGATGGCATCCCAAGCTTCTTTGTTCTGTGCATCTTTAATGATAACAGGCATATACTTTGCAAAAAGTTCAACGCCTTTTAAGGAAAACATTTCAGAAATGGGGCTTGCATGGCGGGAAATATAGCCTTCAAGGTTGTGGCAGAATGCGTCAAACATAACAGAACGAAGCACCTTTTCCGGCATGGTTTGCATAAGGTCAGGGTCAACAATGGAAACCTTTGGCATGGTGATAATTTGGCGCAAAGTGCGTTTGTCGTTGGTGGTATTGTCGTTGAGCACAGCAAAGCAGTCTGCTTCAGAGCCCGTGCCGCAGGTGGTTGGAATGGCAATCACAGGCAGGCAAGTGCCGTTGGTGGTGCGTTTTGCAAGGATATATTCGCTGACATGGCCTTCATGTTTAGCCATAAACGCAATAGCTTTGGAAGCGTCCAAAGAAGAGCCGCCGCCAAGACCAATGACCATATCGCAGTTATTGTCACGGGCAAATTTTGCTGCCTGCATAACCGCATCAGTGGTAGGGTTTTGGGGAATATTATCAGCAACCAGACTTGTGATATTTTCCTTTGCCAAAAGGTCTTGTACTTTTTGCAGAAGTCCGCTTTTCTTAGTGCTGTTTGCACCGGTGACAATCAGGGCTTTTGTGCCGAATTTCTTACATTCTTCGCCTACAAGATTGATTTTGCCGCTGCCAAAAAGAACATTGACAGGATTGTTAAAGGTAAAATTCATGATTTCCTCACAAAATATATAATAATTGAAAAAGGGACAAAGTCCCTTTTCTTATGCTAATGCTTCCTGGAAGCGTTTTTGCAGCGTGAGCAGTTTTGCCTTTTTATCGGTCAAATCCGCAGCCTTTTCCTTGTCTTTTGCCACAACAGCCTCTGGTGCGTGGGCAACAAAGTTTTCATTGGAAAGTCTTGCTTCTATGCCGGTTAATTCTTTGTCGATTTTGACAAGTTCTTTTTCAAGACGGGCAAGTTCTGCTTTGAAGTCCAGAACACCTTCTAAAAGAATAGTAATTTCAGAACCTTGGATAATATTGCTTGCACTTGCTTTTGGAGCGGCGGCAGTTTTTGAGATTTCAAAATCTTCAAGACGGGCAAGGAACATCAGCCATGCACGTCCGTGTTCCAAAAGTTCTGCCTGTTCATCAGTCAAAGGCTTAATCAGGGCTTTTAATTTCAAAGAAGGAGCAATGCCAAGTTCACTCTTCATGGCACGGATTGCCACAATCACTTCCTGCAAATAGAGCATTGCAGCTGCTTCTTTTTCTTTCAGACATTCCGGACGAAGTGCAGGACGGAGCACCGCTGCAAGGTTGCCGTCTTCATTGCCTGGAAGAGCCTGCCAGATTTCGCTGGTGACAAAGGGCATAATAGGGTGCAGTAAAATGAGAATTTCAGAAAGAACAGTGTACAGAACATAGGAAGCTTCTTTCTTTTGTGCTTCGGTTCCCTTGAAATCTCCCTTGACGAGTTCCAGATACCAGTCACAGAATTCGTTCCAGACAAATTTATAGAGGCATTGCGCCAAGTCGTTGAACCGATAGGCATTCAAGGCTGTTTCACTTTCAACTTTCACTTCTTCCAAACGGTGCAGAATCCAGGCGTGGTGCAAAGCTGTAATTTTGCCTAAATCAACAGGTTCAGGCTTGTTGCCTTCCAAATTCATGAGCGCAAAACGGGAAGCATTCCAAACTTTATTCACAAAGTTGCGGTTGCCTTCAATACGTTCTTCAGAAAGGCGGATATCACGGCCCATGGCGGCAAGAGAGGTCAGAGTGAAACGCAGGGCGTCCGCTCCGTATTTGCTGATCATATCCAGCGGATCAATACCGTTGCCAAGGGATTTTGACATTTTTCTGCCTTGAGCGTCACGGACAAGGGCATGGATATAGACCTGCTTGAAAGGAATTTCGCCCATGAAGTGCTGACCCATCATAATCATGCGGGCAACCCAGAAGAAGAGAATATCAAAGGCGGTGACCAGTACGTTGGTAGGATAGAATGTCTTCAAATCCTCGGTTTCGCGAGGCCAGCCCATGGTTGAGAAAGGCCAAAGCGCAGAAGAAAACCAGGTATCCAGCACATCAGGGTCCTGTTCCAAATGATTTTTGCCGCATTTTGGGCAGACAGTCGGATCTTGTTCTGCAACAATGAGTTCTCCGCAGTCCTGACAAGTCCAGGCAGGAATTCTGTGTCCCCACCATAATTGACGGCTGATACACCAGTCACGGATATTATCCAGCCAGTTGTAATAGGTTTTTGTCCATGTTTCCGGGAGGATTTCAATTTCAGAAGGCACAGCAGCACGGGCTTTTGGGGCAAGTTTGGTTGTGGCTACAAACCACTGCACAGAAACATAGGGTTCAATAACGGTTTTACAGCGATAACAGGTACCAACGGCGTGATCCAAGTCTTCGATTTTTTCAAGCTGACCTATGGCTTCGATATCTTTGACAATGCGGTCACGACATTCTTCACGGGTGAGGCCCTTGTAAACGCCGGCTTCTTCATTCATATTGCCGTTATCGTCAATAACCTGAATAAATTCAATACCATGCTTATGGCCTAAATTCCAGTCGTTGGGGTCGTGGCAGGGGGTTACTTTCAGTGCACCGGTACCAAATTCCCGGTCAACATAGCGGTCTGCAATGATCGGCACAGCGCGGTTGACAATAGGCACAATAACTTTTTTGCCGATCAGGTGCTGATAGCGTTCATCATCCGGGTGTACGCAAACAGCAGAGTCGCCTAAAATAGTTTCAGGACGGGATGTGGCAATAATAATATAGCCGGAGCCGTCTTCAAGCTTATATTTTACATGCCATAACGCACCTTTTTGCGGGGTGTGATCCACTTCATCGTCTGCCAAAGCCGTGTGGCAGCGAGGGCACCAGTTGACAATATATTTTCCTTTATAAATAAGTCCTTCGTTGTAGAGCTGAACAAAAACTTTACGCACTGCCTTGGCAAGGTCGTCGTCCATGGTAAAGCGTTCTCTCGTCCAGTCAACAGAAGAACCTAACTGACGGATTTGTTTGAGAATTTTTCCGCCGTATTCTTCTTTCCAAGCCCAAACTTTTTCCAGAAATTTTTCACGTCCTAAATCTCGGCGTGAAAGTCCCTGTTTGAGGAGCTGGCGTTCCACAACGTTTTGGGTGGAAATACCTGCATGGTCAGTGCCGACAAGCCAGAGCACTTTTTTGCCTTTTTGGCGTGCGTGACGGGCAAGAATGTCTTGCATGGTTTGGTTAAAAGCGTGTCCGATGTGCAGAGCGCCGGTGACGTTTGGCGGTGGAATAACAATAGAATAAGGTTCTGCCTGGCTTTCCATGTTTGGGGTAAAACACTTGTGTTCTTCCCAATATTTGCGCCAATATTCTTCAACTTCCTGTGGTTCGTATGCTTTGGATAATTCTTTTAAAGCCATGCTTACCTCATTATTATAATTATAGACTTAAAATGTTGCTGTCAGTATAACAAATTAAAAATTGCTTTCAAGTAAAACTTATTTTGCGGAAATTTTTTGCTGAAAAAGAAGAAAATAAACAGACCGAATTCTCCTGACGGATTTTTCTGGCTTTTTGTTTTTGTTTATGGTAACATACTTATACTATTTGTTAAAAAGGAAAATTGCGATGAAAACAAAAAATATTTTTCGTGGTTTAGGTGTTTTTGCGAGTGCTGCTTTGTTAACTGCCTGCTGTATGGGAGAACCAACTCTTGAAGGCAATTGGGTTGAACCCATTCCCGGCATGGAAGACCAAATGCAGGGCATTAGCCTTGAAAAAGACGGCAAAGCAAGTTCTATCAACAGCGCCACTTTGCAGTATAAATCCTGGGTACGGCAGGGCGATACCCTTGTTCTTTCCGGTCAAAGCCTTGGCAATGGACAAACCATTGATTTTGTGGATTCCTATAAAATTGAAAAACTTTCAGCCGATGAATTGATTTTGAAAAGTGATGATTTAACAATTAATTATCATAAGCAAAAATAAAGATTGTTTTTCTTTGTATTTAAATTTGTATTTAAAGAGGAAGGACGTGGGCGTAAATAATAATTTTTTCAGGATAGAGAAAAAATCACGTATTGATACGAAAAATTTTAGAATTAAAGACTATTGTATTTTTTATGTTTTTGGAAAAAGAATAAGCATAAAAATATTTAATTTGATGAGGCTGTTTGAAAATAAGAAGATAGCTTCAACTTCTAAAATAATTCGTAATAAAAAGGAGATAGATGATTTTATATATGAGAACATGGTTTCTTTTCAAAAAGCATTTCAATATAATGCTGTTTTTGACACCCGTCCTGATGAAATAACGTTTCAAGGGATATGCAGTTATTGTGGAAAAGAAGTTGTATTTTTATGCGAGAAATTTCCTCAATACAGTCCTGATATCATGTTTTCTGAAACCTTGAAATGCCCTCAATGTTTGCTGGGTAACAGGCTGCGGGCTATTATTTCCGTTTTTCAAAAATTTGAGAAGACGCCGCAAAATTTAAAAATTTATCTTCAGGAATATACGACAAACTTTTTTAAAAAGTTTGAAGAAATGCTCACTTCCAACGGGACAAATACGATAATAGGGTCTGAATTTTTAGGATATGATAAAAAGGCTGGAGAAATAATTGACGGGATTCGCCATGAAAACGCATTGAATTTATCGTTTCATGATAATGAATTAGAGTATATTATTTCAAATGATGTTTTGGAGCATGTGCCGGATATTGATAAAGCATTATCAGAAATTGTCAGATGTTTAAAGCCCGGAGGAAAGTTGATTTGCCATATTCCATTTTCTCCGCATTTAGACAAAACAAGAGTACGGGCAGAAATAAAAGAGGGTACAATTATTTACCATGAGGAAAAAGAATATCATGGTGGTTTTTCCTGTGATGATCCTCATGGCTGTTTAGCGTTTTATAATTTTGGAATAGATTTTTTTGATACATTGAAAGAGGCTGGTTTTAAGGACAGTTATTGTCTTGGAATTGTGGATGAAAAATATATGAATATTGGGTATGAACCTGTTTTTATTTGGATAGGCGAAAAATAGGTTATTGAGTGATTGAATGCATATTGATTGACAGAATATTTAATGGGTAATGTCACCTAAAAACTTTTAGACGGCATTATTTTATTATTGTTCATTAGTTACTTTTGACAGTGACAAACTGGGAGGCTTTGAGATTTTCCGGCGGGTCAAGGATATAGAGTTTGACCAGAGCCCTTTCCTGTTTATCTTCAATGCTGAAAATTCGGGCAGTTAATTTTTCATTTTCTTCGGTAATCACAGTGCAAATATCCCGTTCTTTGAGTTTTTTGGCATCACCCTTGGAAAATTCTGCCAGTACCCACCATTCTTCGGCATTTTCCGGGTGGATTTCCATAAGCATTTCATCTTTTTTGACCATGGAACCATTATTGACATAATGCATGCCAGCCACGGCATTGAACGGTGCGTATATATACTCATTTTTTTGCAGGACAAGGGTTTTATTATATTCTTCTTCGAGGTAGCGATAGAGAATGCTGTTTGGCTGACCGAGGGAATTGGTTAAATCACGATATTTTTTATCCGCCGTGGCACGGGCAGTACTTGCTGTTTGGAAAGCCTCTTCTGCTTCATTGTATTTTTGCTGCAGTTCCTGTTCTTTTTTGACAAGTTCCGGGTCTGGTTTGCCGTCGATAAAAGAATTGGGGCGGCGCATGGCAACCTGGGCTTTGGTGTGTTCTCTGACAACTTCCTGCAATTCTTTTAATTTTACTGCCTCAACTTCTGATAATTTGCTGATTTCCTGAGTGATATCTGCAAAAACATTGCCTAAAAGCGGTTTGAAAATTTGTTTGAGTGTGCCGGCATTGTGTTTATTATCATTAAATAATTGCAAATAACCGCGGATTTCAGCAACTTTAGAGCGAATATATCCCGGGTCAAAATGGACAAGGGCATCGCCTTTGCGCACATTTTTCCCTTTTGGCACCAGCATTTCAAAAACAATTCCATCCACAGGGGAATAAATTGCCTCTCCTTCTTTCGTGAGTTCTGCTTTTTCGCTGGTGACTTTTTGGCTCAAAAGAAAGAGCAGACAAGCAAGCAGCAAACAAAGTCCAATCCCTATAACTAAATGTTTTTTCTCAGGTTTTTTCTGTTTGATAATAGCCATGTTTTCTGGGCTGGAACTGGGTAATGCTGTTAATTTTTTCATACTAGCCTCTCGGTCAATATTGCAACATAAGAGAATATATGCAAATTTTATGCAAAAGAAAAGATAAAAGCTGAGAAAAATATTAAAAAGTGAAAAAGTTTATAAAAAAGCCCTCCGTTTGACGGGAGGGCTCTTTGATTTCTGTGGGAATATATTACATGAAAAGATTTTTATCTTTTACGTGCACTAAATCCATTTCCAAAAGTTTTTCGGCAATTTGCACAGCATTGAGGGCTGCACCTTTGCGAACGTTATCAGCAACAACCCACATATTGAGGCCGTTGGCAATACTTTCATCTTCACGGATACGGCCAACAAAAGTTGCATCTTCACCAGAAGCAATGGTGGCTAAGGGATACATATTTTCTTTTGGATTATCATAAACCTGCACGCCTGGAGCAGTTGCCAAAATGGCACGGGCTTCTTTGGCGGTGAGTCTCTTTTCTGTTTCAATATTGATAGCTTCACTATGGCTGTAGAAGACTGGAACACGAACACAGGTTGCCGTTACTTTAATGTCCGGATCTTCAAAAATCTTATTGGTTTCATTAACCATTTTCATTTCTTCCTTGGTGTAGTCGTTGTCAAGGAAAACGTCAATGTGCGGCAGGCAGTTGAAAGCAATGCGGTGAGGATATACATTATTTTCCGGTTCAATGCCGTTGAAGAGTTTGCGAACCTGGGTTTCCAGTTCTTGAATGCCTTTTTGACCTGTTCCGCTGACTGCCTGATAGGTGGAAACAACAACACGTTTAATTTTAGCAGCATCGTGGAGAGGTTTGAGTGCAACAAGCATTTGAATGGTTGAGCAGTTTGGATTGGCGATAATGCCGTTGTGACTTTTGAGGGCATGAGCATTTACTTCTGGAATAACAAGCGGACAGCGTTCATCCATACGCCATGCACTGGAGTTATCCACAACAACGCAGCCGGACTTTACTGCATGAGGAGCAAATTGGGTGCTGGTGCCGCCGCCGGCTGAAAAAATAGCAATATCAACGCCTTCAAAAGAATTTTCTTTGAGTTCTTCAACAGTCAGTTCTTCATCTCCGTAAGGAACTTTTGAACCGGCAGAACGGGAAGAAGCAAGAGCTTTAATGGTTGTAGCAGGGAAATTACGGGTATAGAGAGTGCTTAACATTTCTCTTCCAACAGCTCCTGTTGCACCAACCACAGCAACAACCAAATTCTCTTTCATAATAGTTTCCTCTTTTGTAAACAAATTTGTTATATTTAATTTTCGTTATAACGTTTTCATCATTGCACTAAATAAAGGCACTGTCAAGCAATAAAACATAAATATTATATCTTATTCTTTTCATTATCATAAAAATAAATAACAAAATTGTAAATTTTTATATAAAGCGTATTGTTAGATGAATTATATATTTTAATATAATTTTGTAATGAATACTAAAAAACTTCTTGACACGAAAAATGTTTTTCTTTATTTTGTAATTGTTACTACAAAAATATAATTTGAAAGGAGCAAATATGAGCAAGAAAATTTTAATATTAAACGGCAGTCCCCGACCCAAAGGAAATACTTCCATGCTTTGTGAAGCTTTTATAAAAGGAGCTGAAGAACAGGGACATACAGTCTTCAAATTCAATTTAAATCAAATGGATATAAAGGGGTGTCTTGGCTGTATACAAGGCCATAAACAATGCAAAGAAAGCCCCTGCGTGCAGAAAGACGATATGCAAAAAATTTATCCTGTGTATCAGGAAGCGGACATCGTTGTGCTGGCCTCTCCCATGTACTATTGGAATATAAGCGGCCAGCTGAAAACTGCTTTTGACAGACTTTTTGCTGTGGCAGAACTCAATGAAAACTATCAAAATCCAGTCAAAGATTGTTATTTAATTATGGCAGCAGAAGGTAATTCCAAAGATAATTGGGAACCTGTGCTGCAAAATTATCATGCCTTGCTGAAATTTCTTGATTGGAAAAACTGCGGAGAAATTCTGGCAGGCGGCGTAATGAATGTAGGTGATATCAAAGGGCATTTTGTTTTGGATACAGCTTACAAAGCAGGCAAAGCGATAATAGGTTAGTTTCTTTATTTTTTTGTGGGGGAGTGATCAGCTCTGCTGTCGCTATCCACAATCCAATAAATTATACAGTATAACAAAACAGGTATGGACAACGTCCATACCTGTTTTGCGTGTAGGGGGTTTGGGGGCTTTTTTACTGATTGTTGGCATAGCGAAGCTATAAAAAGCCTACAATCAGTTTAAAAGTTCTCGTCCCCGAAAAATCATGCCCGAAAGGGATTACTTGATTTTTCGGGGGAAATAATTCCCCCCAAGAGAAAAAAATAAAACTATTCGTGAGTTCCTGTTTTGAAAAGAGTTTGTTCAATATGGGCACTTGCTTCGGCAAGGCCAAAGCCTGTGAGGGCAGAAACTGGATATGCCCCGGAAAAACGTTCCAAAAGAAGTTCCTGACTTTCTTTGGGCAGATTATCCCATTTATTGAGCAAAAGCACGCGGGGCACATCGGAAAGCTTGAGCTCTTCCAGAATTTTTTCAACAGATTCAAGCTGTTGTTCCATTTCTTCATGGGAAGCGTCCAGTACATGGATTAAAATGTTTGCTTCATTGAGTTCTTCAAGCGTTGCCCTGAATGCTTCCATGAGTTCTTTTGGCAAATCGCGGATAAAGCCCACAGTATCAGCCAGCACAATTTCATGTTCTTCGGGAAAGCGAAGCCGTCTGGTGGTGGGGTCAAGGGTGGCAAAAAGTTTATTTTCGGCAATAACTTCACTTTTGGTGAGCTTATTGAGAAGCGTGGACTTTCCCGCATTGGTATAGCCGACCAGCGCGGCCACAGGCAGATTATAGCGATTGCGTTTAGCGCGGTTGGCCTGCCGTTGTTTCTTGAGATTTTCCAGCTCGATTTTGATTTTGGCAATGCGGTCTTTGACGCGGCGTCTGTCGGTTTCCAGTTTGGTTTCCCCGGGGCCGCGTCCGCCAATGCCGCCCATGAGTCTGTCCATGGCACGGTTTTTCCCCACTAAACGAGGCTGGGTATATTTGAGCTGTGCCATTTCCACCTGCAATTTGCCGGCACCGGTTTTGGCGTGCTGAGCAAAAATATCCAGAATAAGCTGGGTTCTGTCCAGTACTTTTCGCTCAGTCAGTTCCGCAAGATTTTGCAGCTGGGCAGGAGAAAGTTCTCCGTCAAAAATAATGATCCCGGCATGTCCCTGCAGGGCAATAACTTCCAGTTCTGCCAGTTTATTTTGACTTAAAATTTGTCTGGGATTAATGGTGGTGACCCGTTGAATAAGATTGCCCACAACGCCAAGTCCTGCTGTTTTGGCAAGTTCCGTAAGTTCTGCAAGATTACGTTCCTGAATGGCTTTTGGAGCTTTGCTCACAGAAACAAGCACACAGCGGGAGCCTGCCTGAAAGGTATCAAGCGTTCCTTTTGCATTGTATTTTGCAATATTTTTCGTATTTTCTGTGGAATGGGAATCTTTTATAAGCCGGGCAAATTCTTCTTCAATGGCGTCAATTTCGGCTGATAAATCAAGGGGATTTTTATCCCAGGCAAAGAAATCCGTAATGCGGTAGGGCTCAGCAGGACGGTTGGGAATAACGGGTTTTGGCTCTGCAGAAGCATGATATAAATTTTGGGTCAGAATAAAATCAATATCTTCTGCCTGTAAGGGCTGGTCTTGCTTTTCTTCCGGATATTCCAGCTGCTTTTGTTTTTTGGATGTTTTGCTGATGTCGCGGATATAGCTTCCATCAGAAATAAGGGCAGGGAGCAAATGAGCAGACTGAAAATGGATTGGCGCTCCAAATTCATCAATAGTCAGCACCCCAATGCTGTCCAAACGAAGAAAGAGTAAATCCATTAAATCTTCGCCGGAAAGTTTGCTGTCTGTCAGGTGCGTATGCAAAAGACGAATGCCGCGAAGGCGTCCGGTGGAGCGTTCTCGGGCAAGCGTAGGGATTAAAATCCCGTGGGCATCGCCGACAATGGTCAGTTCCACCTTGCCCTGTCTGTCAATAAGAAGGCCAATTTGCCGTGAAATAAGGCGCGACAAAGCACCAAGCTCTTTTGCCTGTTCAAGGGTATAGCCGCTATGCACATCGTAACGGCGATTGGTAAGGCGCTGCAGGGCTTTCAGCTCGTTTGGCTTCAGCCCTGCCAAATTTCCGTCTAAAAGAGCTATACGTTCACTCCTTCAAGATACTGAGAAATCATTGCATCGTATTCAGAAGTGATTTTGAATGTATTTGCAGACATTTCCTTTCTGAAAGCAAGACTTACACCTTGAGGATTTTTGATTTCTTCCATAGCGGCCAGATAATATTTTGGATTGGGCAAAATAAGCATGCTGTGGAAGTTTTTTGCGGTTGCGCGCATGAGGCAGGGGCCGCCGATGTCGATTTCTTCCACCATATTGCGCACAGGAAGTTTCTTTTCAAGGGCTGCTGCAAAGGCATACAGGTTGACGCAAACAAGGTCGAAAGGAGCAATTTTATGTTCTTTCAAAGTTGCCATGTGTTCAGGATTATCTTTATCTGCTAAAATACCGCCGTGAATTTTGGGGTGCAGGGTTTTGACGCGGCCATTCAAAATTTCAGGAAAACCTGTGACGCTTTCAACAGCGGTTACAGGAATGCCTGCATCTTTCAAAAATTTCATGGTTCCGCCGGTGGAAACAATTTCTACACCGTGGGCATGTAAAAATTCAGCAAATTCTTTGAGACCGCTTTTGTCGGTAACGCTGAGCAGTGCACGTTTAATGGGTAAAAAATCCATTGTATTTCCTTTGTTAAAGGTTAGGGTTTAGTAACCAAAAATAACATTTCCATAAAATTGGAACGGATACATGAGCATGGCAGCTAAAAGTCCAGCCATGGCATCATCAGCCATTATTCCAAGACCGCCGTGGAGTTTGCGTTCACAAAGTCCCACAGGGCCTATTTTACTGATATCCAAGACACGGAAAAGCAAAAATCCGAACATGAGCACAAACCATTCCTGAGGCATAATGGCTTTGCTGCCCAAATAGGAAATTACATTGACAGGGAGCAGCGTGAACCATTGCCCGAAAACTTCGTCAATAATTACGCTTTGAGGATCATGTTCGCCCAGTTCCTGTTCGGCTTGTTCGCATGCCTTTAAGCCAATCACAAAAAGCACTACTAAAATAAGCAGGCGCTGCACAAGGCCAAAAGGCAAAAAGCAAAGGGGCGCAAGCAAAACCGCAATAAAAGATCCTGCTGTTCCGGGGGCTTTTTTGATTCGTCCAACCAGTCCAAGGGTTGCAATATTAGTCCATAATGAATAGTGCATAGTTATCCTGTAATAAGAGTATTTCTGTATTCTTCAAGATTTTTAATGCCCAGTTCTTCGCAAACCCCAGGCAAATCCTGAATAATTCTAAAAATGGCTGTGGGGTCAGTAAAGGAGGCTGTGCCAATTTCCACAGCGCTTGCGCCAACCAGAATAAATTCCAAAACATCTTTTGCACTGCGTATGCCGCCAATGCCGATAACTGGAATTTTTACAGCCTGAGCCACCTGCCATACACAGCGAAGGGCAACGGGCTTAACCGCCGGGCCGGAGAGCCCGCCCACAATATTGGCCAAGAGTGGTTTGCGGGTGCGAATATCCACAGCCATGCCGGTAATGGTGTTGATGCAGGAAACCATATCTGCCCCTGCCACTTCAACAGCTTTTGCCATTTCTGCAATATTGGTGACGTTCGGGGAAAGTTTGATAATTACAGGAAGTTTGCCGGCATTTTTCTTGACAGCCTCAACGATTGAACTTGCCATAAGCGGATCCTGACCAAAGAGAACTCCGCCTGCTTTAACATTGGGGCAGGAAATATTGACTTCAAGCGCTGCAACTCTTCCTTCTTTGGATAAAATACCAGCCAGCTCGCCGAAATCTTCAGCACATGTGGCGTAAATATTGGCAATAACAGGCACTTCATGGGTGGGCAGAGCAGGGAGTTTATGTTTGATAAAGGCTTCTACACCGTCGTTTTGCAAGCCCACAGCATTGAGCATGCCACAGGGGGTTTCTGCAATACGGGGAAGGGGATTGCCTGCACGGGGCTTCAAGGACAGGCCTTTGACAATGATTGCGCCCAATTTGCTGACATCACCATAGGGCATGAATTCCGTGCCATAGCCAAAGGTGCCGGACGCACTCATAATCGGATTTTTTAACTCTAAACTTGATCCGTTTTTTGCGGGAAGAGAAATATGGGTATTCATAAGTATAACCTGCTTATTATGCGTCTAAATTGAGTTCATGTGCCCAGAAAACAGGACCTTTGGTGCATGTTTGCACAGGAAGTCCGGCTTTTTCCTTATCAGGATAAAGATCTGATGTTGTGGAAACACAGCCAAGACAAGCTCCAATGCCGCATGCCATGCGCTGTTCCAGGGATAATTGGGTGGGAACTTTGAGTTCAAGAGCATTTTTCCAAATGGTTTTCAGAAATGGCATAGGCCCGCAGGCAAGTACAACACCGCCTCCTTCAGCCATGAATTTCATCTTTTTGTAAATAATATCAAGGGTTACTTTTAAGTCAGCTTCATTTTGTTCAAAATTGCTTTCCAGATCAATATGGCGTCTGAGGCTTTCCACAGGATAATATTGTTCCGGCAGTCTGTGGCTGAAGAACATGGAGAGTTTATTTTGCATATGGAATGCTTCTACATAGCCGGCAAAAGGCGCAATGCCAATGCCGCCTGCAAGCAGAAGCGTTGGTTTATTCTCCATGGTAAAATATGTGCCAAGAGGCCCCCAGACAACGACTTTATCCTTGGGCTTGAGCTGGGCGAGCTGTTCAGTTCCGCGTCCCACAACCTGAAAGAAAAGTACCAGAGATTGATTGGTTACACGGCAAATGGAAAAAGGTCTTGCCCAGGTCAGTTCACTGTTCCAGGAACTTGGGCGCAGCATAATAAATTGACCGGGACGCCAATTTGCCCATTGCGGGCGGGACAGGGTGAGTGCAAAAAATTTCTTATCCCCAATGGAACCAAAGGGAACAAGATCGGTAACAGTCAGTTCTGTGCGTGTTGGCATAATGGGAGTATTTTTCATAGCAAGCTCCTCACCAAAAGAAAAATCAGTAATAAAATAGAGTGTAATATGTTGTTTTGTTTGGGTCAAGTTAAGCCTGAACAGGAAAAACACCGTATTTTATCTGATTTTTGTGCTTCAGTCTTTATTTTGGCTTTTCCCGGTAAATTTTCTTGCAAACTTTGTGCGTCTATGAAAAAATATTGTTCCTGTGAGGAAAATATGTTGCAAAAATATATATTAATGATGCTGGGAACAGCAGGGATTTTCCTAGGTTTTGAAAATCCTGTAAGAACCATTCCTTTTGCGGTTTTGCTCTATCCTTTTAGCCTTTATGTGCTTGCGCATAGCAGCAAAAATTATGTGCGCGAAACGCTGATAATGGGTATGCTGGGCTATGGCAGTGCCTTTTACTGGCTTGCAGTGACTGCTCATCAGTATGGGGATATTCCCTATGCGCTGGCAGTTTTCATTCCGCTTTTGCTGGGATTTTATTTTGCTGTGTATGGAACGCTGACGGCGGTGTATGCGCATAAAGTTATCTACATTTCCCCCTTGTATAAAATATGCAGTTTAGGACTTGTCTGGTATTTTACAGAACTTTTTAGAGCATGGTTTTTGACGGGCTTTCCCTGGTTTACGCTTTCTTCCGCCTTTGCGCCGCTGCCGGCCATGGTGCAGGCTGCTAGTCTTTTCGGCTCCTATGTTCTCTCCGGGCTTTTTGCCATGGGGGCATTTTTCCTGGCTGAACTTATGGTCACAACCAAAACAAGAAAACAAACAGGCAAATTGCGTTCTTTCGGCAGAATTGGTGATTATGCAGGAATTTTACTGCTGACTGCAATATATTTTTATGGGGCAGTGACCTTGCAGAAGGTTTCGCCCATGGATTATGAAAGCACCACTAATATTGTGCATAAAAAGCTTGATGTGTCCTATCTGGCTGTTCACGAATCTCCTTCCATGCAGGATCAGGCTTTGCATAAGGTGCTTCGCTGGGCAGACAAGGATGTGGTGAATTTTTCCATTATTCAAGGTAATATTTCCCAGAATATCAAATGGTCACCCTTGTTTCAAAAAGATAGTCTGCAAAAATTTTTCAGACTTTCCGAAGAAGCAAAATACACCATAAATGGTGAGAGCATTTTTATTTATCCGGAAACGGCTTTTCCGATTACTTCCTTTTATAATAAGGAATTATATCAACAAATACTGGATTTTTCTGCTGATAAAACCTTGCTTTTTGGCATACCGTATCTTGATCGTGAAAAATATTATAACAGCATTGAACTTGCGCAAAACGGCAGAAGTATAGCCTATTATGCCAAGGAACATCTTGTGCCTTTTGGAGAATATGTGCCAGCCATTCCTTTTCTTGATTCCTTTAATGAAATTCTGGCAAAATACGGCGGTGCGTATAGTTTAGGACAAAATGAACAGCCCATTCTGCATGTGCGTTATCAGGATAAGGAAATTCATATTTTACCGCTGATTTGTTATGAAGCCATTTTCCCGGAACTAAGCTGGAAGCGCCTGCAAAAGGATTTTGCCCATGTGCTTTTGAATGTCAGCAACGATGCCTGGTATGATAAAAGTTCCGCGCCGTATCAGCATTTGAATTTAGCCCGCATGCGTTCCATTGAATGCGGACTGCCCATGATACGGGCAAGTAATACGGGTATCAGTGCCTTTATTGATAAATACGGGCAAATTATTATTCAGTCCGCTCTCTTTACCGATGAAAGCCTGACTATGCCGCTTCCCATTTGCCCGTATGAGCCCACGATTTTTGTAGTGATTGCGCCCTATTTACCATATCTTGGCATTGCTCTTTTCCTCTTTTTGCAAATGCTGGGGAATTTGCATACTCGCTTAAACATCTTGCGTCGTGCAGCAGAAACGCATAGCTAGAGCATTTTTGCTGGGGAAAAACTTTATCTCTGCTGTCCATTTCTCTAAGTCTCGTAAACTCGACATAAGAGAAACGACTTCGTCGCCTTCGGTGGCATCTCTGCTGTCCATTTGCGTAATTGCTCATTCTTCGCAAACGCAAACGACTTCGTCGCCTTCGGTGGCTGAAAAAGTTTCTTCCCCTGCACCCCTTTACAAAACTTTTTATGCTAATTTTTTAATGTAGTTTTTTAGAAATATCCTTAAATGATATAATAAAGCAAAACAGGTATGGACTTGGAGGAGTGGCAGTCTTTAGCGAATGGTGCGTTTTATGGATAGCGGCAACAGAATTATAATCCCTTCCAAGATAAAATATATTATGAATATTATGCGAAAATGTTCTAGTTAACAAAAAAACTCCCCAGAAAGGGGAGCTTTAGAGGAGTTGTTTATCTTCTTATGCTTTTCAGGTTGTTTAGTTTATGCATAGATTTCTTGCTGAAGCCATTTTTTGATGCTTTCTGTTGGAGAATAAAGACCTTTTAAGCCTTCGTGTTCTTTTTTGAATTCTTCTTCCAAATCTTTCGGCAAATCCACCGTGAGCAAGTCAACTGCCTGTTCAGAATTACGGCGAACAAGACGGACAGTAGGTTTTTCTTCCCAATTATCCACAACAAAATAGGTGGCAAAATCGTCTTTTGAGCGCACAGGTGCGTGTTCAGCATGCCAGTTATTATTTCCCCATTCCAAATACAGGGTTACAGCATCTTCCGGGGCAAGATTCCAATCAATAACAAGAGAAGCTACATCTTTTAATGTTTTAATTTCAGTATTCATTAAGAAAGCTCCTTTTATTTAATAGTTGTTGAAATACTCTATACGTGAAATTTTATTTCTTGTCAAGAATAATTCCTAATAAGAAAAATTAAAGAGAAAATAGCAAGTGTTAGCGAACTTTAAAAATTGCAAAATTTATGAAATATAGGAAGCAACCACTTCCTGACAAATTTCCCAGGCTTTATTGATAACAGCATAATGTTCATCACGGTTTAAAGGAACCATGGCATCTCCTTCTTCTTTGCTGATCACAAGTTCAATACTGCCGGGAATATAGAGAAAATGGAGTTTTGCATTGAAAAATTCACAAAGTTCTTTTTGCAAATGGGCAAGCATGGCAGTTTCTTCACCGCGTATGCAGAAATTTGTCCAAAGCTCTCGGGCAACTCGGGAAATGACAAAAGCTTTGCGCGCACTTTGATCTTTGAGTTCTTCACCGGTTATAAGACGTCTGGTTTGTTTGTGGTAAATCATAGTCCGAGTTTCCACCAACTGTTTTTCGTATTGGTTGATACTGGGTTTCTTCTGGTATTGGGGCAAGCCCTGTAAAAGCGCCCGAATACTGGCTTTTTGGATTTTATTCAAACTGTATTTGTCTAAGGTATTAGACATGACGTCTTCCTTTTCTGGTTTTTCATTTTGCTTATCGGTTGCTTTAAAAATAACTTTATGCCTTTCTGCAAAAAAAGAGAAGTTTTTATTCTATACAAAATGGAGCAGTTATGCTAAAATAATGCTATGTTTATCAGTCTTGGAGGAAAATATGGGCTTTTTTTCTGCTGTTAAGAAAATGTTTCAATCTTCAAATGAGCCAAAACAAGAAAATAGACAGGAAAATGGAAATGTACAAGTGAGTTTTGAGGATTTAGAGCAATTTACCATAAAATTAAGACAATGCGAGCCAAAGCTTTCTGCCTGGCTGCAAGTGATATTGGAAGGCGTTGAAAAAACTGATGAAACGCTTTGGGCACGGCTTGGAATTTTATTAAAAGCCCTTGAAACTCCAGAAGAGGAAGCGCAAAAATTTATTGATGATTTCAAATCCTGGACAAAGAAAATGGATTATCAATATGTGCAGGATTTTCGCTCTGAATTGCAGTATCGCCTTGCGCTTGCCCTTGAAATGGAAGATGAAGAAAGCGAAAAAGACCTTGTTTTTGCAAAACTGCAAACAGGGCTTGAAAAAACCAGAAATCAACTGGGCAAGGGGCTACAAAGTATTATATCTGGACACAGTAAGGCAAGTGAAGCCTTTTTTGAGGATCTTGAAGAACTCTTTATCATGTCTGATATGGGGGCTGAACTTTCCATGCAGCTGGTGGAAAAACTTCGCCGTCATGCCAAGCAAAATAATATTGATAATACCAAGGAATTATTACCTTATTTACAGAAGGAAGTGCGCGAACTTTTCAAAATGCCCCGCCGCATTACTGCTATAAACTTACCGGAAGTTGTGCTCGTGGTGGGTGTGAACGGGGTAGGCAAAACCACAACCATTGCAAAGCTTGCCTATAGAGCAAAAATGCAGGGGAAGAAACTCCTGATTGCCGGCGCGGATACGTTTAGAGCTGCTGCTGTGGAACAATTGGAAGAATGGGCAAAACGCATTGATGTGGATTTTTATTCCAAGGGAAGCAATGCTGATCCTGCCGCAGTTGCCTATGAAGCCATGGATAAGGCTCTTGCCGGAAACTATGATCTTGTCTTTATTGATACAGCAGGAAGACTGCATAATAAAAGCAATTTAATGGATGAGCTGCAAAAAATTAAAAATGTGCTGGGCAAAAAGCACGAAGGTGCTCCCCATAGAAGTATTTTAGTGATTGATGCCACCACGGGTCAAAACGCCATCCAGCAAACAAAGGTATTTAAAGAAATTGGCGGCGTCAGCGAAATTATTTTAACCAAGCTTGACGGAACAGCCAAGGGCGGCGTTGCCATGTCTGTGGCAAGCACCTTTGAAGTGCCCATTACCTTTGTGGGACTTGGGGAAAAAATGGAAGATTTGCGTCCTTTCAATCCTGATGATTTTGCCAGGGCGCTGCTTGGGGATATTGAAGCATAATTTTTTGAAATAAATACGCAATAAGCAGAAATAGAGAGGGAAAAAATGGGAAAACAATTTATTATTAAAAATTTAGGAAAATGCATTATTGATAATCCGAGAAAAATGCATGGTGCTGTCAGTGATGAGTATATACCTATCAATGTTTCTGATGAATTTATAAAAGCCTGTGGGACTGAGGCAGAAAATGAAGCAAGCACGCTCTATTTTCAGGAAGCAGGCCCGCGCGAAAAAATCTTTTTTGATCCTGCCAAAACCAAGGTTGGCATTGTGACCTGCGGCGGTTTATGCCCGGGGCTGAATGATGTTATCCGTGCCATTGTTATGGAACTCTGGTATGGGTACGGGGTGCGCAATATTGTGGGCATTCCCTATGGTTTGGAAGGTTTTATTCCTGAAAAATACGGACATCAGCTCATAGATTTAACGCCTGATTTTGTATCTACAATTTATATGCTGGGCGGCACTGTCTTAGGTTCTTCCCGCGGGGCGCAGGATTTTGATAAAATTGCTGATTTTCTCTATGAAAAGGGCATTAATTTGCTCTTTGTGCTGGGCGGTGACGGAACCATGAAAGCTGCCAGGTCAATTTCCAATGCAGTCAAAGAGCATAATTTGACCCTTTCTGTTATTGGTGTGCCAAAAACCATTGATAATGATATCAACTTTGTGGAACAGTCCTTTGGTTTTGTAACGGCTGTGGACGAGGCAACCAAAGCCATTGCCGCCGCGCATACCGAAGCTGTGGGCATGAATAATGGTATTGGCATTGTCAAGCTTATGGGACGTGAATCTGGTTTTATTGCGACCCATGCGACTGTATCTTTGAGTCTTGTTAACTTTGTGCTTGTGCCGGAAGCAGAATTTGTTCTGCATGGGGAAGGCGGTCTTTTGCCTGCTTTGGAAGAAAGGCTTATTCATCGGCACCATGCGGTTATTGTGGTGGCAGAAGGAGCTGGCCAGTATCTTATGCAGGAAACAGGGCAAAAAGACAGTTCCGGCAACATTATTTTGCAGGATATCGGACAGTATTTGCAAAAAGAAATTAAAGCATATTTCAAAGAAAGAGATTTTCCTGTTGTTATCAAATACATTGACCCAAGCTATATGGTGCGTGCTGTGCCTGCCAATGCGGACGACCGGGTTTACTGCGGATTTTTAGGCCGTCTGGCTGTGGATGCCGGCATGAGCGGAAAAACAGAAATGGCTGTTTCAAGGCTGATGGGCCGCTATGTGCATTTGCCTTTTGAACTGGTTACCAGACAACGCAGAAGACTCGACATTACTTCTCAGTATTGGCATTCTGTGCTTGCTGCCACAGGGCAAAGCCACTTAAAAGGTATGTTATGAGTAAAAGTACAAAATCAGCAAATCTGGTAAAAATGAATGCGTCAGCCGGGTCTGGGAAAACCCACACCCTGACAACACGTTTTGTCAATTTGCTTTTTGACAGTGATATTGCGCCTTGCGAAAGCTGTAAGCCTGTAAAGAATAAAGCACAATTTAATTTTTCTGAACTTCTTGCTATTACTTTTACCAATCTTGCTGCCAATCAAATGAAAGAAAAGGTAATTGCGAAGCTCAAGCAGTATGCTTTAAAAGAACTTTCCTTGGAGGAAGCTGGCTGCAAGACTCAAGAGGAATTGGAAGAAAAATCTTTGCAGGCCCGTGCCATACTGGAACGGATTTTTCAGCAGTACGGAGCGCTTAATATCCGTACTATTGACAGTTTGCTCAATCAAATTATTGGGCTTTTTGCTTTGGAACTGGGCTATTCTCCACATTTTGAAACAAGTTTTGGTTCTGAGGATTTTATTGAAGAACTGTATGTAAAACTGGCGGAACAAAGCATTGAACATGAAAATTCCTGCGATGCCAATGCAATAAATTATGCACCTTATTTTCATGAACTTTGCAAAAATAAATTTGAAAATTCTGAACATGCAAGTTTTTTGGCAAAATCCTCCTTGTTTGAGCAAGTGGCAAAATTCGTTTCTTATTTCATAAAAAATAATGAAATAGTTTCTGCAGAGGAGTTTGAAGCATTAAAGCAAAATTATGCATTTTTAAAACAGAAAAATGCTGAACTGCCGCAAAAACTTTGTGAAACAGTACAAAATATTAAAACGTGCATAGAAGAGCAGAATATCACTGTGCATAAAGGTTTCATAAAAGCTTTGCAGGAGAATAATTTCTCTTCAGCGTATTTGAAGAAAGAAAGTTTTGCCGGAGTTCTTCTTAAAAATAATACGGGAGATATAACAAAGGCTTCAGAATATTATCAGGAATTGCAGGATATTATACAGAAAATACGTTTAGTTGAGCCTGTTTATAAAAATTATGCACTGATGCTGCCTGCAATCAAAATTTCAGCCGAGCTTTCCTTGCGCCTTAATGCCTATGAAAGGCAAAAGCAATGCATCAATACACAAAAAATGCCCCATATTATCGCAAGTTTGCTTGGGGCGCAAAAGAAACAGGAAGAACAACTTATTCCGGCTGCCTATTGCCGTCTGGGAACACGGATAAAGCATATTTTGTATGATGAATTTCAAGATACCAGTGTTGCCCAGTGGAATGCGCTGAAAGATTTATCCAGTGAATCACTGGCAAGCGGCGGTTCAGTTTTCTTTGTTGGTGATGTAAAACAGGCAATTTATGGCTGGCGCGGCGGCAAAGCAAGTTTATTTTCTGATGCTCCAAAAGAGTTGAAGTTTTTGGCAAGGGGATTTTCTGACGATAATTTACCCTGCAACTGGCGAAGTGCAGAAAATATTGTTGCCTGGAATAATACTTTTTTCAGAAATTTAGCCCAATTAAATGCAGAACATATACATCCTGAAATAGCCCTGCTCTTTCCTTCTTCCGCAGATGAAAATTTCCCGGCAGATCTTCTTGAAAGAACAAGCAGATCTTTATGCAAAGACTATGAACATGTTGAGCAGCAAATTGATGAAAAGCGTCTCAAAAAAGCGGGAAAGAAAGGCGTGGTGGAAGTGCATACGCTCAAGGAGGCAGACGCTTTATTTGATGTGGCGGTGCTTTCTCTTCTGCCGGAAATGGTACAAAATTTATCTGAAAAATATGGCGGTTACAGCAAGATTGCAATTTTAACCGTCAATAACAGTCAAGCATCCCTTGTTTCACAAATTTTATTGGAACGTTCTATTCCTGTTGTGAGTCAGGGAAGTTTAGGATTAAAAGAGCATCCTGTTATTATTGAAGTTATTTCATTTTTGCGTTTTCTGGAAAATCCGCTTGATGAAAGTGCTCTTTGTCAGGTGCTTTTGAGCAGACATATTTTGCCAAAGTCTTTTTCTGAAAACTGCCCGGCAGAAGAGCTTTTTGACTTTTTTGCAAATTCCCGCAAAGAATTTTTATTCACTGCTTTTCGCGAAAAATATCCTGACTTGTGGAGAAAATATTTTCAAGTGCTTGTGGACGGGGCAAATCTTTTAACTGCCTATGATACGCTGTGTGAAATCTACAACCGTATGGGGATTATGGAACGAAATCCGGAAGCTGCCGTCTATTTACTCCGTTTAAAAGAATTGGCATATCTGGCAGAAGAAAAGGGAATTGTTGATCTGCATGCTTTTTTGAGCTGGTGGGAAGAAAATGGCGAAAAGGAAAATGCACCGCTTCCGGAAAGCTTAAATTCTGTTTCTGTTTTGACTATGCATAAGTCAAAAGGTTTGGAATATGAGGCAGTTATTATTCCATGGCATAATTTCAAAATTGATGTGCAGGATGAGATTAGTCAATTTAATGTCTCCTTTGAAGAGAAGATCTATCCTGTTTATGCAAAACTGGATAGAAAATATGGTGCTCCCTATTATGAGGCCATAGCAGAGAAAGTGAAGGAATGTATCAATCTTTTGTATGTTGCATGGACAAGACCCAAACAGGAACTGCATATTTTTATTCCGGAAGCATACAGTTCAAAGAAAAATGGTCTTTTTTACCGTTTTCTTAAAGCATTTTTAGAAAGAGCAAAAGAAGATTTAAAACAATTGGCTTTTGAGGAAAATGCAGATTGTCTGCATTTTGGAGAAAATTGCAGGTCTGCTGTTTCTGAAAAAATGCTGCGTATTTTAGAATATGTTTTTGAACTGACTGACGAAAAAGAAAAGAAAAATACCCAAAAATTGCTTACAAAGAATGAACGGGAACAATTAGCAGCATTTTTTGAGGAATACAGAGAAGAAAAAACACCTAAGAAAAAACACGAGAATGATGAAGAGCAAAACGAACAGGAAACTGCTCCTGTGGTTGAAGTAAAAATTCTTTCTGACGATGCATTATTTGTTGCAAAACGTATTTTACATATACTTTCTTCCCAGAAAGAAAAACAGCATGTGTCTGCCCCGGATACTTCAAGACCTCAGCAGGAAGAAGACTACAGTCAGGAACACAGCATGGACTGGCTGCCGCAGCTTCGTATTTTCCGTTCAGATTTGGACGAACTTACGGGAGCAAAGGGACTGTCTTCTAACAAACGAGGAACTGTTATTCATAAGAGCTTGGAATATTTAGTGTTCTCTGGTGATGTTGTCGAAGATTGCAGACGAGCCAGCTTTGAAGCTATGAAATATTTACCCTATGGACGTTTTTTGGGTCAAAGTACACAAGAAGCAAGTGGTCTGCAAAATTCTGAGCAGAAAGATTTGTATGAACAAGTGCAAAAATCATTGCAGTGGTTTGCTTCTTTGGCGGAGCCTTTTGGCGGTGCAGATTTTTGGTTCAAATACGGCTATAAGGAACATTCCATTACCAATGAAATGGGCGAATTATTCCGCGTTGACCTGATGGTGGAAATTCCGGAAAAACTTCGTAAAAAATATCAAGACATTGCTTATATAGCTGTTGATTATAAAACTGGTTATGTGGGGGAAAAATTGCCTGTGCCCGATAATAAGAAGCAAATTTTGAATTATATTGATCTGCTCACAAAGGCAACGGGGAAAAAGACGGTTGGGCTTCTGGTATATTTGGATAATGAACAATGCTGCCTTGTTGAGAGTGAATAATTATGCGAGATTATTGTAAAAATTATCAAAGAAAAGGGAAAAATCCTTTTGCCGTTATTCCCTGGAATGAGGATTTTCTTTATAAAATCCAGGAACTTGTGGATACGATGAGAGCCGAGCAGCATGTTTCCATGCAGGATATTGTGCTGGTATTTCCCAATTCTCGTCCAAAACGGTATCTTATTTCACGCTACAAAAAATTGGCAAAAGAAAAGCATGAGCCGGCTCTTTTGCCGCAAATTTATACCAATAAAGAATTTTATACGCTTTGCCTGCACCATTTTGAACGGGGACTGCCTTTGTTTTCTGAGCTGGAGCCTTTGGATCGCTGTGCAAAACTTTATGAAACAGTCAAAACTATTTTGCAGCAGAAAAAAAAATCGCGTTTTTCCTCCAGCATGGAAGTCGTGGATGAACAAGGTGAAAAAATTGCAGATGAAGCCTTGCAGGCGGCAAAGTTTTATCCCTGGGCACAAAGACTGGATGCGCTTTTTGAAGAATGTTTTGAGCATGTTGTTTTGCCAAAAAATGTACACTATGCCGATGAAGTATCGTCTTTTGCGCAAAGTTTGCTGGAAGATATAGAAGAAATTTTTGCTGCCTACGAGCAAAATATGCATGAAATGAGGCAGACAACACCAGCCTACAGTCTTTATCGCACAGCTCTGTATGTGCAGGCATTCAGGGAATATCAAGAGGGTAAGATACAGGATATTGATTTTCTTTCAGGGCTGAACAATAAGGATTATGAAGCATATTTTGCAGATTTTATGCCCTATTTATTGCAGGGGAAATGCATAATTTTTGCGGGTTTTGTCTATGCGGCAAAAGCCGAAGAAATAATTTTGCGCTATTTTTGGGAACAGGGCGCTTGTATTTGTTTCAATACTGACAGCAGACTGGTTACGGATATTTCAGCTCTTCATTATTCCTGCGCCGACCATAAGAAATGGCTGCAAAAATGGGGGGCAGAAGCTGTTTTGCTGGGCAGGACAGAGGAAACAAAGCCTGCAATTAAATTTTTGCCGGCCTATGATTTTCATTCGCAAGTGAAAGTTTTGAAAAAGGATTTGCAGGAAGATGTTCTTCCGCATTTAAAAGCAACTGAGGAACGTGACAATTATTCTGCGATTGTGCTGCCGAATCCAGCTTTGCTTATGCCGGTTTTGCATGAACTTCCCAATAAAAATGTCAATATTTCCCTTGGTTATCCTATCCAAAGAACTTTGCTTTGGCAATTTATTGTGTATATTTTTAATTTGCAGCAGAATAAAAAAGAAAATGCCGAAAAACAGTATAGTTACAAGACAGAGGATGTACTGGCTTTACTCCAGCATCCCTACACAAAAATGCTTTTGAGTTATACGGATAATTCTGCTGAAAAAGAAAACACTTGTACAAAAGAAAATTTTACCACCTGGCGTAAAGTTTTGTATTATGCAGAAAAGAAGCTTGCCGCTGATAATGCGTACGTTGATTTTGATAAATTTGTGACAGAAAAATTGTTTGATTTGGATAATGAAGAGATTAGCTATGAGCTTGATGATTTTATGTCTGATTTTGTCAATGAGTTCTTTGAGCGTACAATTTTTTCATGGGTAAATGTTCAATCATTACAAAATGTTGGAAGTCAGCTGAATAACTTGATGAATTTCTTGATCAAGTACGGACGCAGTGTGTGGTATCGTTTTCCTCTTGATAAAGAGGGGCTTGTGCGTTTTATGCAAAATACCATTCCCACGCTTATGCAAAATGGCTTCGCGCAAAGTGTATTTGAGCTCAAAACTCTGCACGAAATCATGGAACAATGCATTTTAGAGGAACGTGTATCTTTTGAGGCGGATCCGCTTACGGGCCTGCAGGTGCTTGGTATGCTTGAAACAAGACTGCTCAGTTTTGAAAAAGTCTTTATATTGGATTGTGTGGAAAGTGTTTTGCCCGCATCTCATACGCAAGATCCGCTTATGCCTGACTCCCTTCGTCCGCTGCTTGGCTTGCCCGAGGGGCACAGCCGTGAAATTTTAATCGCCCATACCTTTTATCGGCTTATTCACAGTGCAAAAAATGTGTATTTATATTGGCAGGAAGGTGTGCAGTCTTCTGAAATTCAAAGTTCCAAAAAAATTCGTTCACGCTTCATTGAAGAATTAATTTGGGAGAAAGAGCAGGCAATTTTAGCAGAAGAAAAAGGCAAAAAGCTGGAAGCGGCAGACAATGAGATTTTGCGTCCTGAGCCTTGTGCTCCCAATGCGCCGGACAGACGGAAAAAACGCAGTATTAAAAGAACAGAAACAATTTTTTCTGCCCTTGAACAAAGTCTCTGCGCTGAAAGAGAAGAGAACGATTTTACAGGACTTTCTGCCAGCGGACTGAATACCTATTTGCAATGCCCTGTGCGTTTTTATTATAAACATCTGGCAAAAATTTCCAGTCCGGAAAAACAGGAATTGGGTGATAATTCCTTGATATTTGGCACAAAAATGCATGAATTTTTGAAAGAACAGCACCCCTTGCAGCAAAGTATCAAGGGTGATGATAAAGAAAAGTTTACAGAACAATTGAAGCAGAACTTTTCTCAAAAATTTTTGCATGGCAGCTGGCAGGAATATCTTTCTGCGGACAGTTACTTTATGCTCCAGGAAGCAGGCCCGTTCTTCCTGAAAAAATATGTGGATGAAATGCCGGTGGAACTGGAAATACTTGCTGTTGAGCAAAAATTTTCTCATACTTTGCAGCATAAAGCTTTCCAATCCGCAATTAATATTTATGGGTATGTTGATAGAATAGATAAACGAGGGGACAGTTACTCTATTGTTGATTATAAAACAACAAGGAAAAATAAGAAAATCATTCAATTATGGAAGAATGAGCCTTTGCTGGAAGAGCTTGCTGCTATGAATATAAATTGGCAGCAAGAGAAAGCAAACAGCTGTTTGGAAAAGCTCTATACCAATATGGAAGATATACAATTGTCGCTTTATTTGTATTTATTTGCCAAGGATCAAATTCACAGCAAGAAAATACTGGATGAAGATGCTCATATCAATGCGGCCTGGATTTTCTTGAGCGAACGGGAAGGCCCTTGTGAACTGCCGCTGATTGATGAAAAATATGCAGGCAGTGAAGAGGAAATGTGGAATATGCTGCGTAATGTTCGTGAAAAATATATGGATATGGTGCTGGAATTTATTCTCAATCATATGGCAAAGCAAGAAGAATGGAAATGCAAAGAAGGCACCTATTGTGAGCACTGCCCATATTCTGAATATTGCTAGCGCTTTTTCGGTTAACTAAAAAAGAATTATATTTTTCAAGGGGAAAACTTTTCCAAAAGTTTTCCCCTTGAACCTCTTTCAAAACGCTTTAACTTTTTATAACAAAATATTATGAATGTGACAGGTGAGTTCCCTGTTTTTTATTATAGTTGAGGGACTATTCTAAATTATATATAAAAGAAAACCGTTATGGACTTTGTCCATAACGGTTTTGCGTATAGGGGGTGGGGGGAATAATTCCCCCCAAGAAAAAAAGATAATAAAATCTTATGGGTTTTATGGAGTTAGCTTAGAAGAAACGTGAATACCCCTGCAAAATAATGATACCAATAATAACTGGTAAAATATAGGCAAGGTAGAAGTATAAGAATTTAGGAAATTTCATACCATTGCCGGTGTCAGCTTCCTTACAGAAGTTTTCAAAACCCCAGCCGGACTTATGGGTACAGAAAAGCAAGAGAATCAAGCCGCCAAGAGGCAAGATATTGTTGCTGACGATAAAGTCTAAAAGGTCGAGAATAACAGAACCTTCGCCAAAGGGCTGGATATTGTCCCAAACATTGAAGCCTAAAATACAGGGGAGAATGCAGAAAACCATTGCGCCAAAGTTGACATTGATGGATTTCTTTCGGCTCCAGTGCAGAGCGTCCATGCTGTAGGCAATGATACTTTCCATAACGCCGATAACTGTGGTCAGCGCTGCAAAGCCCATGAAAATAAAGAACAGGGTTCCCCAGAAAATACCGCCGCTCATTTCATTGAAAATGTTTGGCAGGGTAATAAAGATAAGGCTGGGGCCGGCACCTGGTTCAACGCCAAAGGTAAAGCAGGCAGGGAAAATAATAACACCAGCCATAAAGGCAACAAAGGTATCAAGAGCGCCGATGTAGAGTGCTTCACCGGTCAGAGATTGATTTTTATTGAGATAAGAGCCGAAAATCATCATGCCGCCCATACCAACGCTCAAAGTAAAGAAGGCTTGGTTCATGGCGTCGTTGATCATATTGAAGAAACCGGCTTCCTGAATTTTTGCCCAGTTAGGCGCAAGGTAAAATTCCATACCTTCTTTGAGGCCGGAAAGGGTCATGGAGTGACCGGCAAGGATAAGCAAAATAATAAGCAGTCCGGACATCATGAGTTTAGCATAACGTTCAATACCTTTTTGCACGCCTTTCGCACAAATCAAATAACAAACGCCGGTGACAATCAATCCCCAGAAATACATGGGCAGAGGCTGAGAAAGCATGCCGCCAAAGTAATCGCCCACTTGCTGAGGAGTGAGTTTTCCAAGGGTGCCGACAGCTGTGTTATAACAATAACTTAACAGCCAGCCTGCAATAGGGATATAGAACATCATCAAAACAAAAGGCCCTACATAGCCAAACCAGCTGACAGAGCGCCAGCCTTTGACGGGGCTCAGTTCATGATAGCAGCGAGCCATTGTTTTTTGTGATGCGCGGCCTGCTGAAAATTCCATAACCATAATAGGAAGACTTACCGCAAGAAGAAAGAAGAAGTACGCCAGAAGGAAGATAAGTCCGCCGTATTTGCCTACAACATAGGGGAAACGCCATACGTTTCCAAGCCCAACTGCACAGCCTGCTGAAAGAAGAAGAAATCCCAGTCTGGATGCAAGTTGATCTCTGTTTTGAGTGCTCATGATAATTCCTTAATATGCCATTTTAGATTAGAAGAAACGAGAATATCCCTGAATGAAGACGAAGAACATAATAGCAGGGAGTATGTAACTTAAGTAAAAACGCAAGTAACGCGGGAATTTAATCCCTTCCCCGATATTCGCTTCTTCAAGGAATTTGTCGTATCCCCAACCGTAGCGACTTGTACAGAAAAGAAGAATAAGGAAAGACCCAATAGGCAGCATATTGTTGCTGATGATAAAGTCTTCCAAATCCAAAATATTTGATCCTTCGCCAAGAGGCGCAATGTCTGACCAAATATTGAAACCAAAAATACAAGGAAGCATCAGAAGAGCAATGGAAACACCGGTCACAATTGTTGCCGTTTTCCGAGACCATTCATGCACGTCCATGTAATAGGATATAATATTTTCAAATACAGCAATAACAGTAGTGAGAGAGGCTGCTGCCATGAAAATAAAGAATAATGTTCCCCAGAATGTGCCACCTGCCATTTCGTTGAAAACGTTGGGCAAGGTGATGAAAATAAGGGCAGGGCCGGCGTTTGGCTGAATGCCATAGGTGAAGCAGGCTGGGAAAATAATAAAACCTGCCATAATCGCAACAAAGGTATCAAGCCCTACAATGTAAATAGCTTCGCCGGTAAGAGCCTTATTTTTGCTGAAATAAGAACCAAAAATAAGCATTGCGCCAATGCCCACGCTCAAGGTAAAGAAAGCCTGGTTCATGGCGTCGTTGACCATATTGAAAAAGCCTGCTTCCATAACTCTGTCCCAGGAAGGTGCAAGATAAAACTTCATGCCTTCGCCCGCTCCGGACATGGTCAGGGAATTGCCGGCAAGAACAATCAATAAAAGGAGCAAGCCCACCATGAGAACTTTGACGCATTTTTCAACACCTTTTTGCACGCCAAGAGAGCAGACCCCAACACCAATGGCAATAACCAGAAGTGACCAGCCGATCATGGGAACAGGTTCCGCAAGCATATTGCCGAAAAATGCACCTACTTCCTGAGGGGCTAAGTTCAGTGCGCCCGTTGCAGTATGGAAGCAATAGGCAATGAGCCAACTGGAAACAGGGACATAGAACATCATCAAAAGGGTGGAGCCAATAAGTGCAAAACAGCCTAATTTATGCCATTTTGTGCTAATGGGTTCGAGCATGTGGAGGGCATTTCCCATGTTTTTGCGGGAAGCGCGCCCAATGGCAAATTCCATAACAATAATGGGCAGTCCCACAGCAAGTAAAAAGAAAAAGTACACAGCAAGGAAATACGCGCCGCCATAAAGCCCGGCAATATAAGGAAAACGCCATACGTTTCCAAGGCCAATGGCACAGCCTGCTGATAAAAGTAAAAATCCTAAGCGTGTTGCTAATTCTTCTCTTGTATTTTTCATAATTAAACCTTTAGTATAATACGTCTAGTATAATGCGTCCTTTCGTCTATCACAGTAAGCGCTGAAACTCAATGGAAATTTAGCACTTTGATTTTGGGAAGCCAAAGCTGATGGATAAAACAACGGCAAGAGCCAAAAGAACGCAATACCAGTTATGCATAGCAATTTCAATGGGGGAAATCTTGGACAGGGAGCCGGCCAGCAGAAGCTGTGCGCCATAAGGAATAAGTCCCTGGAATACACAGGAAGCCATGTCCAGAATGCTGGCAGAACGGCGGGAGTCGATCTTGCTCTTTTCCTTGATTTCCTTGGCAAGACCGCCGGTTAAAATAATGGCAACGGTGTTGTTTGCAAGGCAGATATCTGCAAAGCTGACAAGCGCTGCAATACTCCATTCTCCGGCCTTTTGGCTTTGTTCGCTGCTGTTCTTCTTGGCAAATTTATCAATAGCCTGCAAAACAAAGGCAATACCGCCGTTTTGCTTGATAAGTTCACCAAGCCCGCCCAGCATCATGGAAAGAATCATGATTTCATTCATGCTGGCAAAACCATTGTACACGTGCTGGCTGAAGGTCAGGAAGCTGTAATCAGCAATGGAATAAATACCAATGGCGCCGCTGAAAATAATACCGGTAATCAGCACAACAAAAACATTGACGCCGCAAACCGCCATAACCAAAATGGTCAAATAAGGAAGCACTTTGATAAATTCATAATCATGAATTTCAACATTGGATGGGCTGGAAGTTGTGAAATATAAAATAAGGATGGTCAGAATTGCCGTGGGCAGAGCAATTTTGGAGTTGAAGATAAATTTATCTTTCATTTCACAGTCTTGTGTTCTGGTGGCAGCAATAGTGGTATCTGAAATCATGGAAAGGTTATCCCCAAACATCGCGCCCCCAACAATAACACCAAGCATAAGGGTGGAGCTGATTTCTGTTTGAGCACTGATACCAAGGCCAATGGGGGCAATCGCTGCAATTGTTCCCATACTTGTACCCATGGCTGTGGCAATAAAGGCTGCAATAATGAAGAAGCCGGGAACAATAAAGTCAACAGGGATGAGGGACAAACCAAAGTTAACCGTTGCGTCAACACCGCCAATGGACTTTGCCACAGTCGCAAAAGCACCAGCCATGATGTAAATAAAGCTCATGGTAATGATATTGCTTTCGCCAACGCCTTGCAGGAAAAGGGCAATGCCTTGATTGAGTTTGCCTCTGAATTGCCAAATCGCAATAATAATAGCAGGCACAATAGCCACAGTTGCAGAAAGCTGATAAAAAGCCATGCTGACATCCTGAAAGGTTAAATATGCACCTGTTCCGATAAAAAGGATTAAAAATACAATAAGTGGTAGTAAAGCAGATGCTTTAGGGCTTGGTGTATTCATGCTAATTCCCCATTTTAGTTAATATGTAGTATAACTATATCAAAATATCTTAATATGCAAGCAGTTTTTTACAAAAATGGAAAGATAAAATGCCTCTTTCCAGAATTTCTGCCGGGAAAAATATTTTTTCGCAAATGGAAAATTTTTTGCTGGAAGGGAAGAGAAAACTTGAAATTAGTTGAAATTATAAGAAAAAATATTTTTTACAAATTATGAACTAAAAGAAATAATGTACATGAAAAATTTTTACAAATTTGTAAAGCTAATGGTAGGATCTGGCTTTGTAATTGGTTTTATAAGGATATCGTTGAAATTGAAAATCAGTGTTTTGTGGTAATCCAAGTTAAATTCTGGAAATAAAACACCTAATGAAGTTAAAACAAGAAGAGAATGGAGTTTTGGAGCAATAGCAGCAATGGCGGCAATCCACAGATATGGATATTTTTGATTTTTTGCCGCTGTAAAGTAAAGGACAATTAAAAGCCCAAACAGTAAACGGGTTCCAAGACTAAAAAAAAAGAGAACTCAAAGGTCGGGGCTGGAAAAGGGTGAAAAAACAGCGTCAGAAACCATCACATAATGGAGCGTTGCTTTAATAAGAGAAGCTAGAGCAAAAATACAACTGATGATGAGTGTTTGCGGTATTTTTAATAAAACACCGGAAAGAATAATCGGAAAATAGGCAATAAAAAAAGGTTGCCCCAATAAGAATTATGCTGTTCGTTGGAAGTATACATGGCTATCTGACTGTTTAATATATTAAAACTTGCAAAATCATACGCTTTTCAAAAAGTGATATAAAGTTGTTTTATGGATAAAAGAGTCAGTAAGGCATATAGGCAGGAATAAAAAGGAAATAGCGGCCAGTTAAAAAATAAATTTCCAAAACAACTGGATGTCTTGGAAATTTATGTATGCATTAATGTCAGTATTAATGTTTATAGCGCGGGCGCTTTTGGTGAATATGAAAAATTTCAGGGAAAGCCCGCAGATATCTTTGAATGCGTTCCACACGGCGGTTGATTTCGCTCAGGCCAAAATAACCAACAGAAGCAAGAATGCCAAAAGCCGCCACTAAAATGGCAGAGAGAATGAGAAGTTCGTTATAGGCCTGATCTTTGGAAGTGGTTTGCCATAAAAGGAAAATACAGGCAAAGGAGCCGCCAAGCCACATCAGGTGCCCGCACAGTTTTAAAAATTGTTCCAGCGGAGCATTATTATAGGGGTTGATTTCAGATAAGCCCTGCCAGTCGCGGCTGCCGCATTCAGGACAGCGCGCCAAAAATTCAGGGAAGACAGTTTTACATTTTGAGCAAACCAGCACAGGTTCTTTGCCGTGTTTTTGGATACGGCGTTTTTTCTTCTTGATGGTTTGGATAGGTCTGTTGAATTTTGGAATCGTATTTTTATGGGTATTTTTGATGAAATGCATGGCAATCCTCTTAGATAATATCGTACTTGGGCGCTTTCATGGGTTTTACATTGTTGGGGCGTGCCTTTTGCATCAGATACACAAGTCCCATGATAAGTACGCCAAGGGCATAGCCTGCATACCGATATTCATAGGGTAATACAAAACCGGTAATCAGGAATGGATTGAGGAATAAAACAGTATTGAAAGCAAGGAGCGCTTTTTCTAACATATTATTGTTATTGATAAACCAACCTTGAGTAAAGGACGCGAAACAAATGGTGCCAAGGCAGGTCATGCCAAAAATAAATATTCCCATGGGGAAGGAATGAATATTCCATAAAATAATATCATGGTTGAAGAAGAACATCAGCGGCAAAATGGCAGTTCTGATATCATACCAGAAACCCTGCACCCCTGTGGCAATCGGGGAAGCTTCCGCAATGGCAGCACCCGCATACGCAGCGAGGCCGACAGGAGGCGTATCGTCAGCCAAAATACCAAAATAGAGGCAATAGAGGTGCGCCGCCAAAAGAGGCACAGTCAGGTTTATGCCGTGAATATCAAAATTGGAGGCAAGACGCACAAGAATCGGTGCAGTGAGGGATGCCATGATAATATAGTTTGCCGTGGTTGGTAAGCCCATACCAAGCAAAAGGCTGGCAAGAGCAGTAATGATCAGGAGCAGCAAAATATTGTTCATGGAGAGAATTTCCACAAAGGTGGTGATTTGCTGGCCAAGGCCCAGAGAAATACAGCCCACAATGATACCGGCACAGGCTGTGGCAAGGGCAACGCCCGCCATGCTGGTAGCTCCTGCTGAAAGGGATAAGAGCCAATCTTTGAGCGCAAGTTTTATACTGTAAAAACGAGGAAGCCCGTATAAACGTGCGCGAATATAACTTGTGCCGATCATCATCACACTGAGTACGCAAATAGCACGAAATACGCTCATTTCAGCTGAATGCTGTGCAAAAACAAGTTCGTACAGCAGCATGAAAATAGGAATGAGAAAGACCCAGCCTTCCTTGAGTGTTTCTTTGACATTGGGAAGAACGGATTTTGGAAGACCCTGCATGCCGAGTTTGCTGGCTTCCACATGGGTAATCCAAAGCAGGGCAACGTAGGAGGCAAAAGCAGGAATAGCCGCAGCTTTTGCTACTTCGATATAGGGAATATTGACGTATTCTGCAATAATAAAGGCAGCAGCGCCCATAACCGGCGGCGCAAGCTGGCCGTTGGTTGAAGCGGCAACTTCAATGGCAGCGGCTTTGGTTGCAGGATAACCCATTTTCTTCATGAGGGGAATGGTAAAGGTACCGGTTGTGACAACGTTTGCAATACTGGAACCGGAAATCATGCCTGTCAGGGCACTGCCTAAAACAGCGGCTTTGGCAGCTCCGCCCTTATAGCGGCCAAGGCCTGCAATGGCAAGGCGGATAAAGAATTGTCCGCCGCCGGCTCTTTCAAGCATGGTTCCAAATAAAACGAAAAGGAAAACAACAGATGCGGAAACCTGTAAAGGAACGCCGTAAATACCTTCGGCATCCATGGTCATTTGAGAGATAAAGCGGGAAAGGGAGGCTCCCTTGAAAGCAAGAAAATCAGGCAAATAAGGGCCTGAAAAAACATAGACAATAAAAATAGTGGCAATGGTGGGAAGGGCTGGGCCAATAACACGGCGGGTAGCTTCCAACAGCAAAATTATCAGCAAAAAGCCAAAAATAATATCACGGGTAATGGGAAGTCCGGCGCGAGAGGCAATGCCCATATAGTCAAGAATAATATAAAGAGCTGAAAATGCAGCAAAAATTGCAAAAATATAGTCCAGAACAGTAACCCTGTTCATGGCAAGCAAAATACGTTTATCCCATTCTCCGCTCTTTCCGTGTTTGAACATGGGGATATTGAGATAAACCAGAGTAATGGCAAAAGTTAAGTGGATTGCACGAACAAAAATAGCATCAATAAGAACAAAACCTGCTGACGCAAGCTGGAATAAAGACCACATCAGTCCGATAATGAGAGTAAGATTTTCAGTTAAGCCAGAGCCTTCGCCGCGCAGACCGTGCTCACCTTTGAGCATTTCCTCACGGTAGGAGTCGGGTTTAAAGGCTGATTCTTTTTTCTTTTTCATAAAGTCCCTTTAAATAAAAAAAATCGTGCAAAACAAATTTTGCCGTAAAAGGGGGGATTTGTTCCCCCCCCTATAGGAATGCGTTTTGAAAAAAGCTTTATAGCTTACTTATTTGATTAAGCCAACTTCTTTATAGTAGCGTTCAGCACCTTTATGGAGTGGAGCAGATAAACCTTCAAGCATGCCTTCCCTGGTCAGGTTGGCAAGAGCAGGGTGGAGAGTGCGCAGTTCGTCAAGGTTTTCAAAAACAGCTTTGGTCAAATTATACACAACTTCTTCATCAATATTAGCAGAAGTAATCAGGGTAGCTTTCATGCCAACAGTGGTGGTCTTGCCTTCGCTGGCATTGGTTGCTTCCGGATATTGAGCCATGTCAATGCTGTCCATGGAATAGTAAGGAGCAACAGCGAAAAGTTCTTTGATTTCAGGAATAGAAACAATGCGTGCTTTTCTCATCCCGGCAGTAGCTTCTTTGATATTTCCGTTTGGATGGCCAACGGTATAGAAGAAACCGTCAATACGTCCGTCCTGGAGCATGCGGGGAGCGTCAGCAGCTTTGAGGCTTTCTGCTTTGAAATCCTTTTCATAATTGATGCCAAGCGCATTGAAAATATCAATGGCATTTTGGCGGTTGCCGGAACCTGGGTTGCCAATATTGATAACTTTTCCCTTTACATCGTTAATGGTTTTGATGCCGGAATCTTCAGCAACAACAAAGGTAATCATTTCAGGAGCCAATGAGAAAACTGAACGAAGTTCAGTAATAGGCTGTCCTTCCCATTCACCTTTACCATTATAAGCTAAATATTGGCTGTCAGCCTGGGCAATACCGAAATCAAGGTTGCCGCCTTTGACAGCATTGATGTTAAAAATTGAAGCACCTGTTGCTTCAGCAGTTGCTTTAATTCCAAATTCAGCGCGATCATTAACAATCTTTGCTATTGCACCGCCGGTGGGGTAGTAAACGCCGGTAATGCCGCCGGTTCCAATAGTGATAAAATTTGTTTTTGCTTCAGCTTGCAAAGGCATAAAGCACATACCAAGACCAACTAACGCAAGAGCAAAGCTATTAAAAAATTTATGCATTGCTTCCTCCATAAAAAAATGTACTGTAAAAAACAAGTGCTGCAAAAATTTAACAGTATTGTTATTTGTTTTTACAAAAATGTTCTATCAAAAAAAAAGTCTGCATGCAAGGGAATTTATAGAAACACCAAAGTTGGGAATAATGGCTTGATTTAATGCAGTTTATTGCCGGAAATATGTACAATTATTACATAGTTGCAATAAATTATGCAAAAAATTTTAAATTAACACAATATTGTCGTATTTAAGAAATAAAATGAAAAGTTAACAAAATTGTAAAACTTATTATTGATTTTGCTCTTTTTCCTGTATGGCAAGTTTAATCCTGCACACGCCGCAAAGGTCGCCGGAAGAAGTGGGATAGCCGCATTTTGGGCAGGCCTCTAAAGCTTGTCCTTTGGCTTTTTCTTCTGCAAAAAAGGCAGGTTTGCCGCGTTCCAAAAAGCCCTGATAAAAATCCAGTTTGCGGCCGGGCATGGCAAGTTCCAAATCAATCCAAATACTCTTTAATGTGGAAAAGCTTGCGCCTGTGCTGTAAGGGCAGGGGGCATAGTGGTTTTCAATGCCCATAAGAAAAGCATAGTGGGCAGTTTCATATTCACTGAGACGCCAAAGAGGTTTGATTTTCTTGCGAAAGCCTTCTTCATCAGGAAGAATGGGCCCCTGGTCGCTCAAGTAGGCTCTGTCCCAGCGCAAAGTATTACTGGTGAGGCGGGCAATTTCATCATCCAAATTATGACCGGTGGCAAGGGCATCAAAGCCCAGCTCGCGGGCAGTCTGGTTGAAATAATAGCGTTTGATTTTGCCGCAGGCAGAACAAATGGGACGGGAGAGGCAGGCTTTGACCTTGGGTATGGCAAGTCCCTCTTTCTCCATTTCTTTGATAATTAAAGGAATACTGTGTTTTTCACAGAAACGTTCACAGACTGCCCGTGATTTTTCGGAAGAAGTGCCAATGGAAAGATCAATATGCAGACCCGTGACATTATAGCCCAAACGGGAAAGCACAAGGGCAAGAGCAAGGGAGTCTTTGCCGCCGGAAAGAGCCACCAGAACTTTTTCATCCTTTTCAAGGAGCTTGTGCTGGTCGATGCCTTTTTGGACTTGTTTTTCAAAAAACTGGATAAAACATTCTTCACAAAATGCAGCGTTGTGTGAGGGTAAATCAATAATGGCAGTGGCTTTACAGCGGGTACATTTCATATTGTCTCCAAAAGGGCAGCTTGGAAATTGTTTTGCCACAGGCTTATTTTTTGGTCAATCATTTTATGGCACAAAAAAGCCCCTTTTACGCGAACATAAAAGGGGCAAAGAGGAGGTAAGACAAGTATTATTCGTCAGTTTTTGTTTGTTGATATTCTGCAACAACTTTGTCTACAACAGGCTGCGGAGCTTCATCATAGTGGTCAAATTCCATGAGGAACAAGCCTTGACCGCCCGTCATGCTGCGAAGGTCAGAAGCGTACTGCATGATTTCGCTCATAGGCACATTGGCTTTAATTTCGGTAATGCCTTTGTCTGTGTCAGAACCTAAAACTCTGCCGCGTCTTGAAGCTAAATCACCAACAATATCGCCAAAATATTCATCCGGACAAGATACGGTTACAAGGGCAATAGGTTCGAGCAGGACAACTTTGAGTTCTTCCATAGCTTTCTTGAATGCCAAAGAGCCAGCCAGTTTGAATGCCATTTCTGAAGAGTCAACATCATGGTAGGAACCGTCGTAGAGTTTTACCTTGAAGTCAACAACCGGATAGCCGGCAAGGAAGCCGCGTTTTGCGCTTTCCTGAATGCCTTTGTCAACAGCAGGAATATATTGTTTTGGAATAGCTCCGCCCACAATGGCATTTTCAAATTCATAGCCTGCGCCGCGTTCAAGAGGTGACATTTCAATCCAGCAGTCACCAAATTGACCTTTACCGCCGGATTGTTTTTTGTGTCTGCCCTGAACCTGGACTTTACCTTTAATGGTTTCACGATAAGGAATTTTTGGTGTGGTGAGTTCCATATCAATTTTGCCGCGGCGTTTTGCCTTTTCAACAGAAATCTCAATATGCAGCTGACCCATACCGGAAAGCAGGGTTTCGCCGGTTTCTTCATCACGGATGAGTTTCAAGCTCAAATCTTCTTCCGTGAGTTTTTGGATTGCGGCAAAAACTTTATCTTCTTCACCCTTTACAGCTGCTTTGATACCATAGCTGATCAGCTGTGGAAGCGGTTCCGGGCATGGAATTTCAAAGGGTGCTTTTTCATCACAAAGGGTGTCGCCGGTTTGGGTGTTTTTGAGCTTTGCCACAGCGATAATGGTACCAGCCTGTAAAGTGTCCTTGCATTGGTTTTGTACTTTACCGTTCAGGGTAATGAGTGAGCTCATTCTTTCATTTTCTTCAGAAGTCATATTTTTGAGGATTGAATCAGAAGAAAGACTGCCGGAAACTATACGCATAATATTGATGTGGCCGGCAAATGGGTCGTTAAGAGTTTTGCAGACAAATGCACAGCAGGCAGGATCATCAGCTTTGCGTTCGCTGCCGTCTTTGCCCACATAAGGAGCTCTGTCAAGAGGAGATGGCATATAGGCATCAATGGAGTTGAGTAAACGACGTCCGCCTTTGTTGGCAAGGGCACTGCCCACAAGAACAGGCACGATGTCACGGTGAATGGTTGCTGAACGAAGGGCATTTTGGATTTCTTCCATGGAAAGCGTGCCTTCGGAAAGGAATTTTTCCATGAGTTCTTCACTGGAGCCAGCAATATTTTCCACAGAAATATCACGGAGAAGGTGTGCTTCGTCTTTCAGTTCTTCTGGAATTTCGCGTTCTTCAACTTTACCGTCGCCAATAAAATAAAGTGCTTTTGCCGGGAAAATATCAATAAGACCAACAAATTCTTTATTTTCAATGATTGGCATATAGAAAACAACAGGTTTCATGCCAAGGGTTGAAGAAAGGCTGTTGAAAGCCATATCAAAGTTGGCAAGGTCTCTGTCCATTTTGTTGATGAAAACAATGGTAGGGAGTTTTTCGTTTTGAATTTGTGCCCACATTTTCTTAGTTTGAGGGCGAACACCATCGATAGCGTCAATAACAAGAACAGCGCCGTCAACAGCTTTGAGTAAAAGTTCTGCATCAGCGTTAAAGTTGTTATCGCCAGGGATATCAATCAAAGAGTGAGGATTTTTATTCCAGGTGAAATTTGCAAAACCTGCCTGAATGGAACCGCGACGTTTAATTTCTTCTGGTTCATAGTCAAGCGCGCTTGTACCTTCTTCAATAGAGCCTAAACGGTTAATAATGCCTGCTTGGAATAAAAGCATTTCAGCAATGGAGGTTTTACCGCAGCCTCCTGTTCCGATAAATGCATATGTACGTTGATTTTGCAATGCCATAGTTCTCTCCTGTATAATTAATAGAAATTTGCCGAAATTGCTATCACGGAAATTTCTTACTATCTTAGTTTACGTTTTACTGTTATTGCAACCAATTTGTCAAGCTCTTCCCAAAAAAAAGCTTGACTTGGAACGTATTTTATGAACTCTATAGCTGAGTATTTTTGAATAAATCATGCGAAAAAGGATAGTTATGGCTAAAACTGTACTGGTTGTCGGCGGAGGTCTGGCTGGATGTGAATGTGCTTTGTATTTGGCAAAGCATGGAATTAATGTGGTGCTGTTTGAACAAAAGCCTGTGCAGTTTTCTCCTGCCCATGTCAGTTCTGATCTTGGAGAATTGGTGTGTTCCAATTCTTTTCGCTCCATGCGCGACGAAGGGCCGCAAAGCTCCGGCATTGGCCTATTGCAGGCAGAAATGCGGGAACTGGGCAGCCAGATTATTGAGCTTGCTTATGGATATAATGTGCCGGCTGGAAAGGCGCTTGCTGTGGATAGAGAAAAGTTTGCTAAAGGGCTGACGAAAAAGATTGAAGAAAATCCCTATATTAAACTTATCCGTAAACCTGTGCAGGATTTGGAGGAAATTGAACGCCTGCAAGGCGAATACGAGGCAGACTATGTGGTGCTTGCCTCTGGACCGCTGACTTCTGAAAGTTTGGCAAAATCTTTATCTGCCATTGTGGGCAATGAATATTGCTATTTTTATGATGCCATTGCGCCCATTGTGGCTGCGGATTCTTTGGATATGAATGTTATTTTCCGCGGTTCAAGATATGATAATATTGCCCCGCCTCCTTATAATGATGAAGTAGCGAAGAGCGAGGAATTGTCACGGCAGTGGCGTGAAAAAATGCAGCTGGAAATGCAGGAATATAAGAAAAAGCAAGCCTTGGAAAACAACGAAGAACAAGCGCAGGAAAGCGAAGACGAAGGCGATTATCTGAATTGCCCCATGCATAGGCACGAATATGAGGCATTTTATCAGGCACTTTTAGAGGCTGAAAAAGTTGCTTCCCATAATTTTGAAAAGGAACTACATTTTGAGGGCTGCATGCCCATTGAAGCCCTTGCTGAGCGCGGTGAGAAAACACTTACTTTTGGGCCTCTCAAGCCCGTTGGCTTTACCGATCCGCGCACTGGCAGACGTCCCTACGCATTATTGCAGCTGCGGGCAGAAAATGCCAATGCCCAGGCATTTAATCTCGTGGGCTGTCAAACAAAAATGACATACAAAGCACAGGACAGCGTGTTTCGTTTGATCCCCGGGCTCAAAGACGTGGAGTTTCTGCGTTATGGCTCTGTACACAGAAATACCTATGTGCATGCGCCAACCTGTTTGAATGAAGATTTGGCGATTATTGGGCATGAGCATTTGTATTTGGCAGGGCAGATTACAGGTGTTGAGGGCTATGTGGAATCTGCCTCCTGCGGGCTTTGGGTGGGCATAAAGCTGGCCAGCAAAATTTTGGGAAACACCGTGCAGGATTTACCTGTGACCACTGCTCTTGGGGCTTTGATGAACCATTTGCGCAATAAGGAAATGAAACAGTTTCAACCCTCCAATATCCATTTTGGACTGATGCCGGATTTAGAGGAAAAGACCAGGAAAACCAATCGCAAAACTCTCATGGCTGAACGGGCAAAACGTGATTTTGCCGCCTGGAAAGCAAATTTTTGGGATAAATAAAATTTATTCGTCCAATAATGTGCAGGCTTTTTCAAATTCCTGCTGGCTGGGCAGAATAAGTTTTTCTTTGGGTGGAAATTGCTTGTCAAAAATTTCCACGTATTCTTGCGTGAAGTCAAACACATCAGAAAATTGTATGTGACCTGAAAAATTATCAAGAGCGTGTTCTTGAAGTGATAAGACCAACAGGCTTTGATAAAATTTTCCGTTCGGCATGGAAATATGATATTTCTTTCCGCCGCAAAAGCCTAAGCCTTTATAATGGCGGGGATAGCCTAAAATAACAATTGCCTTGTGTCCTGCGTCTTTTGCCCTTTCAATGGCAAAATGCATCAATTCCTTCCCAAAGCCCTGCCCTTGGAATTTGGGCTCAATAAAGACAGGCCCAAAAGTAAGAACTGGAAGCGGAGCCTTATTTTGTAACGGATTGTCAGAACTTGGGATAAGCTGTGAACGGGTAAAATAAATTCCCCCAATCAGTTCCTTGTTATATTCACAGATAAAACTCAAATCAGGAATAAAATCCTTGTGATTACGCATGGCATGCACAAGAAAATGCTCATAACAACCCTGCATGTACACATTCCAAAAGGCATTGCGGCAGCAATTTTCTGCGGCAAAATAATCTTGTTCTGTTTCGCAGCGTATGGTTATGGGTATGGTCTTATTCCAAAAATAAATCTGTGGACATGTAGCGTTCGCCCGTGTCACAGGCAATCGTGACAATATTTTTTCCTTGAAATTCCGGGCGTTTTGCAAGTTCCATGGCACAGGCAATATTGGCACCGGAAGAAATACCGGCGTTGAGCGCATCCATTTTGAGGGCTTTGCGGGCGGCTTCTTTGGCGGTTTTGGTGTCAACAGTCAAAATTTCCGTGATTAGGCTTTTGTCAATAATATCAGGAACAAAGTTTGCCCCAATTCCCTGTATGCCGTGAGGAGCAGCAGATTTTCCGGAAAGCACGGGAGATTCAGCGGGTTCAATAATGCCCAAAAAGATATTGGGATACTGTTCCTTTAAATATTTGCCGGTGCCCATAAAGGTTGCGCCGGAGCCTGCTCCTGCCACAAAAGCGTCAATATTGATATGTTCTTTTTGCGCCTGCGCGTGGATTTCCGGGCCAGTTGTTTCATAGTGGGCCCTTGGGCCAATGGGATTGCTGAATTGATTGGGGCGGAAGGCATTTTTTGCGTTTTTATAGAGTTCTTCGGCTTTTTCCTGCGCGCCGCTCATGCCTTTTGCTGCTGGGGTAAGCACGATTTCAGCGCCCAGCGCTTTCATGAGTTTACGGCGTTCAATACTGGCAGATTCCGGCATGCAGACAATCAGTTTTATGCCCATTTCCGCGCAGACAACAGCAAGCCCAATGCCTAAATTGCCGCTTGTGGCTTCTATCACAGTGCCGTCTTTGGTCAGTTTTCCTATGGCTAAGGCATTCTTAATATAGGCAAGGGAAGCTCTGTCCTTTATGGATCCGCCTGGGTTGCGCATTTCTGCTTTGACATAAATATTTGCGCCAGCTTCTTCTGAAAGATTTTTCAAATGGATAAGGGGAGTATTGCCGATGCTTTCTATGATATTCATAATAATTCCTTTAGGTTGCGATTAAAGATTGTCTTCTTTGGTAAACATGCGCCAATTGATGCCGTCTGGAGTTTCTTCCGGAATAACGTCCAGTATGGCAATATTTTTCCAAAAATAACTTAAACTGTTGTCCGGGCCGATGTGGCACTTCATATTCTGAGAAATTTCATCAGGTGTTAAATTTTTGATTGTAACGCCCAGCTCTTCCAATTGTTCGCGAAGGAGTTCTTCAATGCGGGCAGCGACCTGCGCATTAGGTTTCATTTGTGTTTGCATAATATTTTCCTGTTTTTTTGTATTATAAGACATAACTAAGACTTGTCAAAGTATAAAAGAGCCTCTATAATTGAGAAAAAATTTTGCGAGGTGGATTATGGTACATCATATTGTCTGGTGGACATTACAGGATGCTCAAGGAAAAACTGCCAAAGAAGCTGGCGAATATTTAGTCAAACTTGCTATGGAAAAAATGCCGGGAAAAATTGATGCTTTGCTTTCCCTTGAAATGACAACTAATTTTGCGAAAACAACAACTGAAGATGTGCAGCTCTTGCTCCACAGCACCCATAAAGATGAAGCAGCTCTTGCTGAATACGCAGGCCACCCTATCCATGTGGCATTCGGCACAGAACTCAAGAAATATGCAACCTCAAGACGTGCGATTGATTATATTATATAAAAGTCTTGGATATAATTTTATATGTAAAGGAGCGGGGAATTATCTTCGCTCTTTTTGTATGGAACATACTGCAAATTTTGAATTAAATCCTCAAGATTTCCTTAGATAACAAAAAAGGTCAATCTTTCGACTGACCTTTTTCAAAGTGGCGGAACGGAAGGGACTTGAACCCTCGGCCTCCGACGTGACAGGCCGGCGTTATAACCGACTTAACTACCGTTCCGTAATTTGCTTGAAAGAATTTCTTTCAAAAATATATGGAAAATGCAAAGCATTATTTTTTGAAGTGGCGGAACGGAAGGGACTTGAACCCTCGGCCTCCGACGTGACAGGCCGGCGTTATAACCGACTTAACTACCGTTCCGCAATGTGACTCACGTCACTGGAAGAATTTAATTATATGGAAGTGAGAACTTTGTCAACTAAAAAATATGATTTTTAATTTAATTTTTCTGCTTCCATTTGTTTTTTCTTTAAAGCAATTTCAATGCAGGAAAGAGCTGCAGGGGTTATGCCTGAAATTCTTGCAGCCTGTCCAAGATTGAGCGGTTTTACTTTATTCAGTTTTTCCTGAATTTCACGGGAAAGCCCGGGCATATTGGTATAATCCAAATCCTTGGGCAGAGCGATCTTTTCCTGATTGGCAGTTTTCTGCACCATTTCTTCCTGACGGGATAAGTACCCTGAATACTTGGTGATAATTTCAGCTGTTTCGCAAATTTCAGGGTAGCTTTCCAAATATTTAGCAAGTTCCGGCAGGAATTTGGTTAAATCTTTTAATTGCACATTGGGGCGGCGGCAAAATTCTTCCAGCGTAATGGTTCTTGTGGGGAATGCTTCGCCCATTTCTTCTAGCAGGGCTTTTGTTTTGGCGTCAGGGCGTATGGTACTTGTACAGAGCAATCCTAAAATTTCTGCCAATATTTCCTGTTTTTGGGAGAAAATGGCAAAATGATCATCGTCCACAAGCCCGCGTTCACGTCCAATAAGGGTGAGGCGCTGGTCAGCATTATCTTCACGCAAAAGCAGGCGGTATTCAGCTCGTGAAGTAAACATTCTGAAAGGTTCTTCCGTGCCCTTGGTCACAAGTTCATCCACAAGCACTGCCATATAGGCCTGGTCGCGGCGTAAAAGGAATGGTTCACGGCCTTCAAGGCGTGCAGCCACGTTAAGTGCTGCCCAAAGTCCCTGGGCGGCAGCTTCTTCATAACCGGAAGTGCCGTTGATTTGTCCTGCAAACCAAAGCCCTTCGACTTTCTTTGTTTCAAGGGTCGGTCTCAGCTGAACGGGGTTGGCATAATCGTATTCAATGGCATAGCCGGGACGCACGATTTTTGCGTTTTCAAGACCCGGAATAGTGGCAATCATGCCTTCCTGAATATCAAGAGGGAGGCTTGTGGAAATACCATTGGGGTAGCATTCTTCACTGTTTAGTCCTTCCGGTTCAATGAAAACCTGGTGGCGTTCGCGCTCAGGAAAACGGGCAACCTTGTCTTCCACAGAAGGGCAGTAGCGTGCGCCGGTTCCTTCGATTAAGCCTGTAAATAAAGGAGATCTATCCATACCGGAGCGAATAATGTCGTGGGTATTTTCGTTTGTCCAGGTAATATAGCAGGAAACTTGAGGAAGTCTTGCGCCGTCGCCGTGGAAACTAAAGGTAGGAGGCGGAAAATCGCCTTTTTGTTCTTCCAGAATATCAAAATTGATGGAGTCGTAGCGAAGTCTGGGGGTTGTTCCTGTTTTGAGACGTCCAAGTTCAATGCCAAGACGGCGCAGGACGTCGGATAAATGCATACTTGCAGCATCGCCAAGGCGTCCGCCGGATAAATGTTTCAAACCAATATGAATAAGCCCGCGAAGGAATGTACCTGTGGTCAAAAGCACGTGGGAAGCATAGAATTTCTTGCCAATGGCAGTGACAACACCGCATATTTTTTGACCAGATTCGTTAGTTTCGCCGTTTTCCTGCACTTCTTCGGTGATTAAATCTTCAACAATATCCTGCCAGAGTGTGATATTTTTTTGCTTGAAAATAGTTGATTTAACAGCTCTTATGTAGGCTTCTCTATCCATTTGTGCACGGCGGGAGCGTACAGCAGGGCCCTTGCTTTGGTTTAAAATCCGAAATTGTATGCCGGCGCTGTCAGCCCAAAGCCCCATGGATCCGCCAAGGGCGTCAATTTCGCGCACCAAATGTCCCTTGGCAAGTCCGCCAATGGCAGGATTGCAGGATAAATGCCCAATTCTGTCTATATTACTGGTAACAAGAAGGATTTTGTGTCCTAATTTTGCCAGTGCCATGGCTGCTTCACAGCCCGCATGGCCGGCACCAACTACTATACAGTCAAAATATTCTTCGCTCATAGTCAAACCTAATACATTATGTGCGACAAATATAGCCAGAACTTAAAAAAAATAAAAGGATTTTTTTGCATAAAATTTTGCATTGCTATTATGCGTGGAACTTGATAAAAATGCAAGTATAATCAATGAGAAGAAAATAAAGGATATACCATGTCACCAATTTGGAAAGGTTTTTTGATTGGTTCTTCCCTTGGAATTTTTGCTGCCCTTTTCGGGATTACGGATAATATGCCGCGCAGTGTTTTACTTGGCATTGTTGCGGGACTTTTCGCAGGGCTCACCTTTAAACTTCGTGAAGGGAAGAAAAAATAATATGCTGCAAAAGCTCTTTTTCTTATTGTATGGACTTTTGTGGGCTATAGCAAAGCCACTTTTAAAAAAGCATAAGCGTCTTCGTGAAGGCTATGAAGAACGTATTATTGGCGGGGCATGGCAGAACTTGGCGGAGAAAGAGCCAGTCTCCATATGGATACAGGCAGCTTCCGGCGGTGAAGCCTATTTGACCCTTGCCCTTTTGAAATATCTGACGAAAGAGCATGAGGAGCATGGCCATCTTCATATTCTCTGTACGAGCATGACCAGGCAGGGCATGGAAGTTTTGCAAAAAGGCAAATCAGCTTTTGAAACAGCCTGGCAGGAAAAACAGAAAGGTAAATGTCCTGAAATTTCACTTTGTTATTTCCCTTTTGATGATAAAAAATCCATGGAAAAAGCTTTTGCATTGGCAAGACCCAAAATCTGTATTTTGCTGGAAACTGAATTGTGGCCTAATTTTATGCGGTTATGCAAGGATATGAAGAGCTTGCTCTATGTTGTCAATGCTCGTATGAACGAGAAAACATATAAAGCCTATAGAAAAATAAAAACTATTTTTGCAGGTTATAATCCGGATATAATTTTTGCAACCAGACAAAAAGACAAAGAATATTATCAGGAAATATTTGCGCAAAGCAGATGCGAATTCATGCATAATATTAAATTTGATACAGTGTATCAGGAACTTTGCCTTGCCATGCAGGCAAAAAACGAAAATTCTCTGCAAAAGGTTTTTGCGCCAAAACTTTGTGTTTATCTTTTTGCTTCTGTGCGGCAGGAAGAAGAGCCGGAGCTTTTGCCACTTGTGGAAAAACTGCATACAGCGAAGACAAAAAGCGTGTTCTGCATTGTTCCCCGGCATGTGGCACGATTTGGCGAATGGAAAAAGGCTTTGCAGGAAAAAGGGCTTCCTGTTCGTTTTGCTTCGGAACTCTTTGAAAAGAACGCACAAATGCAGGCTCAGGATATTGTGATTTGGGACAGATTTGGGGATTTGAAAGAACTTTATGCCCTTGCGGATTATGTTTTTGTGGGAGGAAGTCTCGTACCTCTTGGCGGACAGAATTTTTTAGAGGCCCTTGTCTACGGCCGTATTCCGCACACGGGCATTCATTTGCATAATTTTTTGTGGACATTTGAAATGCAGAATGGATCAAAAAATTTAGTTGAAGAAAATTTGCTCTGTTTACACGAAAGCTTTGCCATGCTGTCTGAAACGTTTCTTGCGCTTCCTGAAGAAAAATTTACGCAACATACTAAAATACAAGAACGTTTTAAAATATGGCTTAAACCATTAATTGGTGATACAAAAAAGATCATGGATGAAATTTTGGAAAAAGTATAATACGTTGCACATATATTTGGTTGGAAAATATGTTTTTAAAGAAAATTCAAAATATTTTTATCAATGAAAAAGAAAATGTTGTGATTCTGGGGGCAGGTGAAGTGGGCTTGCTCCTTGCAAAACGCTTGACTCAGGAGGGGAAAAACGTTGTTGTTATTGATAAGGATAAGAGCCGTCTTGATCGGATAACGCAATTTGTGGATGTGCAGACCATTTTAGGTTCTGGTTCATCTCCTAAAACGCTGACTCTGGCGGGTGTTGAATCCTCCCACTATGTTATTGCCGTAACCAATGATGATGAAGTCAATCTTGTTGCCTGTCTCTTTGCCAATGCTCTTGCGCCAAAGGCGGTTAAGCTTGCGCGTATCAGCAACAAGGAATATGAACAATATCCCAATGTCTTAGGCGGAACGGGCTTAAATATTCAGCTCATGGTTCACCCTGAAAGCGAAGTTGTACGCAGTATCAACCGTCTCTTATCGCTTCCCGGTTCACAAGATTATGCCGAGTTTGCAGGCGGGCATTTGCGTATGGTTGCCTATAATATTAAAGGAACTGAACTTGTGGGCAAACGGCTTTTTGAGTTCAGGGATTTTATCAAAAGTGAAAATATCATGGTGGCAGCCATTATCCGCAATGAAAAACTGGTTGTGCCTAACGGACAGGTCGTTTTGCAGGAAAATGATCTTGTGTATTTTGCCTATGTGGATATTGCGCAAAGGGAACTTTTGCGCGCTTTGAAGAAGACAAGAGCATTTTTCCATTCTGTGTGTATTGTGGGCGGCGGAAAAATTGGTTATTTGCTGGCGAAACTTTTTGAAGACAAGGGTCTTGACGTTAAAATTATTGAAAAAGATGCTGCCCGCTGTGAAGAGCTTGCCACACTACTTGACAGTACGCTTATTTTGAATGGTGACGGCACGGAAACAACCCTTTTAAAAGAAGAAAATGTCGGAAAAATGGACGTTATTGTGGCTGTTACCGCTGATGAAGAAGACAATATTTTGGCCTGCCTTTTGGCAAAAAGCATGGGTGCCAGAGACTCTGTTGCCCGTGTCAATAAATCTGAATATTTGCCCATTGTGAAGCAAATTGGCATTGACCATAGTGTGAGCACTCGCGTTGCTGCGGTAAATGGCTTTTTGAGCTATATTCGTCAGGGCAATGTGGTGGCTTTTGCTTCTGTGGCTTCTGATGCTGCCGAAGTTATGGAAGTGTGCCTTACGGAAACTTCCCGGCTTCTTGGCAAGCCTCTTATGCAGCTTTCTCTTCCCAAGAAAGTGATTATGCTTGCCTATATGCGTGAAAATAAAGTCTTTATTCCGCACGGGCAAACGGTTTTTGGCGTGGGTGACCACATTATTTTCCTGGGTGAACAAGAGGCCATGCGCCAGCTTGATGAACTTGTGGGCGAAAGAACAACCAATCAAACAAACGAGAATAGAATTTTACCGCGATGAAAAAAGTAATTATTGCAACAAAAAATAAGGGAAAATTGGCAGAGCTGGAAGAGCCTTTGCAAGAACTGGGTTTTAGTGTGGAAATACTGCCGGCTGATTATCCAGAAATTGAAGAAAACGGTGCCAGCTTTGAAGAAAATGCACTGATTAAGGCACGTTTTGTGAGCAGGGATTTAAATTGCATTGCCATTGCAGACGACAGCGGGATTTGCGTGGATTATTTAGACGGAAATCCGGGGATTTTTTCTGCCCGTTATGCCAATGATTATGTTTTGCTGCCCGGCGAAACCAAGGATCAGGCAAATAACCGCAAATTGCTTCATCTTATGCGTGATGTTCCCATGGAAAAACGGCAATGCGCTTTCCATTGTGCCATGGCAGTGGTTTTTCCTGACGGCAAAGAAATTATTGCCCACAAAACATGGGAAGGCAGACTCCTTTTTGAAGCACGCGGTACAAATGGCTTTGGCTATGATCCGCTTTTTCTGGATGAAGAATTACAGCTCACCGGCGCGCAAATGGAAAAAAGCGTGAAAATGGGACGCTCTCACCGCGCAAAAGCTTTGCAGGCTGTGATTGAAGCGTTCAGATCTTTGGAAAAATAATGTCTTTTTTTGCGAAAATAAATGCCAAACAGCAAATGGGAATAGCTGCCCTGGTTATGGGTTTCAGTGTTCTTATCTCACGCTTTATGGGGCTTTTTCGGGATAAGGTTATTTCCTGGCAATTTGGAGCAAGCGGCGAAACAGACCTTTATTTTGCTGCCTTTATTTTGCCCGATTTTTTGAATTATTTGCTGGCTGGCGGTTATGTTTCCATTACGCTTATTCCTCTTTTATCCAAACTCATGGAAAAAGATATGGATGATGCGTGGAAATTTTTCAGCACTGTCTTTTGCTGGGCAACCAGTATTGTTGTTCTGTTGTCGCTTGTTTTATGGATTTTTGCGCCCTGCATTGTTCCGTATCTTGCGCCGGGCTTTGACACCAATCAGCTTTTGCGGTTGACAGATTTTCTGCGGATCATTTTACCCGCGCAAATTTGCTTTTTGCCCGGAGCGTGCTTTACCGCGCTTTTGTATATCCGTAAACAATTTACCATTCCGGCTCTTGTTCCTTTAATATATAATGGTATGATTTTGCTTTGCGGGATATCTTTTCCGTATTTGGGCATATCCGAGGGCATGGAAGGATTTTGCTGGGGTGTGCTTTTAGGGGCATTTTTAGGATCTTTGTATTTGCCCTTTATGGCAGCAAGAGCCGGCGGCATACAGATTTGCCTGCAATGGAAGCATGCCTATTTGAAGCGTTTTCTGTGTCTTGCCCTTCCGCTTATGATAGGCCAGTCCATTGTGGTTCTGGATGAGCAATTTATCCGTATTTTTGGAAGTATGGCAGGAACGGGCGAAGTCAGTCTGCTGAGCTATGCAAGGCGGATTATGATGGTGCCTGTGGGCGTGGTTGCTCAGGCAGCCGGGGTTGCTTCATTCCCCTTCTTAGCCAGTTTATTTGCCAAAAATGATATGGAGCATTTTTGCGAAACCTTGCAGAAAGCACTCAAAAATACATTAGTGATTGTTTTGCCCATAACGCTTTATATGGTTGCCGTGGCAAAGCCGACTCTTGGTTTTATTTTTGAAGGCGGGCAATTTGGCATTCAGGAAACTTTTTCTGCAGCGCCTTATTTGCGGATCATGCTTTTGGCTGTGCCGTTCTGGTGCATTCAGCAAATTTTAGGCCGTTCCTTTTATGCCATGGAAAATACCATAACGCCGGCGGTAGTTGGAACTATTGTAACGCTTGCCATTGTGCCGTTGTATATTTATTGTTCACCTCGCTTTGGGGGTATGGTGGTTGCGTTTTTGACCAGTTTTTCCATTGTTCTGTATGCCTTGGTGCTTTGTTTTGTGGGACGAAAATATTTTCAAAAAGCCTACCAAGGAATACTTTGTCTTTTATTCAAAAATGTGTTATGTAATTGTATCCCATTTTTGTTATGCCTTGCGATGTGCTTTTATACAGAGGTATATTTGCAGGGAAAAATGCCGTTATTATGGGTGCAGGGCTTAGAAATTTGCCTTGGCGGCGCAGTCTTTTCAGTGAGTTATTTGCTGGCGGCAAAGCTCTTTTTGCCAGAAAATATAACCTTATTACTTTCTCCTTTTTTACGGCGATTAAAAAGGCAGGTATAAATGGAAGTTATCCGTTCAGAGCGAGCTGGTTTTTGCATGGGGGTTGCTCTAGCCCTCAAAAAACTTGATATGTTGGTAGAAAAAGGCGGACATGTGGGCACTTTTGGCCCGATCATCCATAATCCTTTTGTGCTGGAAGAATATGCTCAAAAAGGGGTACGCTGTTTTGGTTCCGTGCAGGCGGTAAAAGAAGCCTTGGAACCTTTTTATGTCTTTTCCGAAACTATTGACGAGGAGAAGAAAAAAGAAGGGCAGCTGCAATTAAATTTATTGATCCGCGCCCATGGCATACCCAGCAGTACAGAAAGTTTTTTGCGTAATTTGCCTCATATTTGTTTGATGGACGCCACTTGTCCCCGCGTGAAAGAGGCTCAGAATGCCATTAGAGAGGCTACACAAGGGGAAAACGAAACGCGCACGCTCCTCCTTTTTGGTGATGCCAATCATCCGGAAGTGGACGGGCTGGTTTCCTATGCCAAGGGTAAATATATTATTTCTCCAGATCCTGAAAAACTTATTTCTCATGCAAAAAATAAAGCACAGGAACAAGTGGTTCTTGCCGCCCAGACAACACAGGACAGAGCTGTTTTTGAAAGCATCAAAAAAGAATTATGTGCTTCACTTTCCATAAAGCCAATTATTTTGGAAACAATTTGTGATGCCACAAAGCTTCGTCAGGATGAAGCCGCAGCCATTGCAGAAACCGTGGAAGTCATGGTAGTTGTAGGCGGAAAGGAAAGCGGAAACACAAAAAGATTAGCAGAATTAGTTTTTTCTAAAAATATCCCTACAGTTCTTGTAGAAAGTGCCGATGAGTTAGAAAGAGAATTTTTTAAATCATTTAAAAAAGTTGGTCTTACTGCAGGAGCGTCAACCCCAAAACGTTTAGTTGACGAAGCAGAAAAGTTATTAACGTCTTGGTAAAATTGGTAATGTGTTGAGGAGGATTATATGTCTCAAACTAAAATTTTGTTGGAAGCAGGTACAAACGAGCTTGAGATTGTAGAATTTTATATTGATGAACCTGTGACAGAATTTGATTCAGGCACATCAAGTGCATTGAAATTAATTCAGGAAGAGGGCAAAGACCCGATTTATCGGGGCTATTATGGAGTAAACGTTGCGAAAGTTCTGGAAATTATTCAATTGCCTCATGTTACTCCTTTGCCTGAACTGCAAAATGATTCTGTTTTAGGTGCATTCAATTTGCGTTCAAAAATTATTCCTTTGGTGGATTTGAATATTTGGCTTGAAAAACAGAGTTTGGATAATATTAATCCGCCTAAAGTTGTTGTTACAGAATTCAACAACGTGACAACAGCCTTCAAAGTATCCGGCGTCAACCGTATTCACCGTATCAGCTGGGAAGATGTTGAGGCACCAAACTCCTATATGTCTTTCTTCTCAAAAGGCTGTATCACTGGTGTTGTTCGCCTTGAAGACAGAATTGTTTTCATTCTTGACCTTGAAAAGATCGTAACCGAATTGAACCCAACCCTTGGACTTCGTCTTGATGCTGCCATTGACTGGAAACAAAATCAAAAATACCGTGCCATTGTTTGTGACGACTCCTCACTTATCCGTAATATGCTCAAATCTCTGCTTCAGGAAGCAAACTTTGATGTACGCGATTTCACCAATGGTCAGGAAGCCTGGGATGAACTTTGCTCACTTCGTTCAAAAGCAATTGAAGAAAGCAAAGATATCAGCGATTATGTACAAGTGCTTATTTCTGATATTGAAATGCCAAAAATGGATGGTCACACCCTGTGTAAGACAGTAAAAGAAGACCCATACATGAAGAAAATTCCTGTTATTCTCTTCTCTTCTCTTATTACTGATAAACTCCGCCATAAGGGTGAATCTGTTGGTGCGGACGAACAAATCTCCAAACCTGGCGTAACCCAGCTGGCACAGCGTGCGCATGAACTCATCCAGCAATATGCGGCAGGTTATGTTCCAGAAAAGAAACCAGAAGAATCAAAATCCTTATGATGAACATCTTGGTAATGGGCGTTGGCAATGTCCTTTACCGCGATGAAGCCATCGGGGTAAAGACAGTGCTCAAAATGCAGGCAGACTACAGTTTTCCTGAAAATGTACGGCTTCTTGACGGGGGCACGCTGGGCATGGGGCTTATGGACAGCCTTATCAGCTCTGATTTGACCATTATTATCGATGCAGTAAAAGGCGGGCATGAACCGGGTACTTTGTACCGTCTGGTGGGCGATGATTTACGCAAAAGCATGAGTTTTTCTGATTCCCTGCACCAGACAGATTTAGTGGATACGCTGATTTATTGTGATTTGATTGGGCATAGACCGGACTGCGTGGTAATTGGCGTTGAACCGGAGGATTTTACTTCCCTTGATTTAGAGCTCAGCCCCAAAATACAGGAAGCAATGCCAAAGCTGATTGAAGAAGTTCTGAAAGAACTAACCAAACACGGTGTTCAATATACCAAAAAATAAGAAAAGGAGCGTAATGCTCCTTTTTTTGTGCCCAAAAATGTCTAATACGTGAACTGCTTCCCAAAAATTGGATAAAACCAATAAATGGGGGCAGTTCATTAAATGCAGTTCTCCAGGCGGAGGCTTTATTTTTGAACGAGGTTTTGCTTGAAAAAAGCTTCTATTTTGTCAAAAAATATTTTATTCATTTGGTCGTATAAATCCACATGGTTTGCGTTAGAGCATTTCCGGTAAATCTTACGAATTTCTTGCAGGGGAAAAACTTTATCTCTGCTGTCCATTTCTCTAAGTCTCGTAAACTCGACATAAGAGAAACGACTTCGTCGCCTTCGGCGGCATCTCTGCTGTCCATTTGCGTAATTGCTCATTCTTCGCAAACGCAAACGACTTCGTCGCCTTCGGTGGCTGAAAAAGTTTCTTCCCCTGCACCCCTTTACAAAACTTTTTAAGCTTTATTATTAAAATTATTTGTAATTATTTTCGGAAATGCTCTAATGAAAATATTTGGCGATTATCCTTTATTCGTGCAAAACAATTTGCAGAAGCTCTCAATAAACGAGGCGGTGATGTGAGAGTTATTCACTTGCCGGAAATTGGGATTAAGGGAAATACCCATGCTGCTTTTGCAGATTTAAACAATTTGGAAATAGCAGATTTAGTGGAAAAACTTTTGCATGAAAAAAATCTTGATACGGCAAATAATCCGCATACAGAACCAAAAATGGAAGAGCTGAAAGAATATACTATTCCATTAAAAGCAGAATAAGCTTATTGTTTTAATTTTAAATGCAGCAGCGGGAAGTGATTGCCTAAATCGTCGTATTCACTGCGGTCAAACTGTTCAAAACCCATTTTTTGATAAAAGGCAAAGGCACCGGGATTTTGTTCATTGACGTCGACAAATTCTGCCCGATAGGCATTTATGGCATGCTCAATGAAACATTTTCCAAGGCCTTGTTTTTGGGCTTTGGGATGAATGAAAAGCATTTCAATTTTATGGCCTTCAATGCCCATAAAGCCAAGGATTTCGTTGTCTTCCTTGTGGGCAGTCAACAAAAACGGAACATTTTTCAATGCTTCTAAAACAAGGGGATAGAGTTTTTCTTTATCCTCCTGCGTTAAAAAATGGTGTGTGCTTGCAACTGATTCTTTCCAAATTTCGGCAAGTGTCTTGATAAGTTTTTGAGGGCGCTTATGTTCTGCTTTAATTTGCCACATAGTTTTTATTCTTGAAAAAGTTAATTTTATAATGGAATATCAGCAGGATAACTGTCGGTTATGAGTATATGGGGATACTGATATTTTTCCAGAAGCCTTTGCGTTAAGAACGTTTTTCCTGTGTGCGAAGCTCCTGCAATTAAAATAATCATTCTGTATCCGCTTGATTTATCAGCAGCAATTAAAAGGGTGTGCCTGTTTCAATGAGCTTTTTGTAAATAAGCTTTTGCAATTTTTTGGCATTTTCCATAGGCACGCCGTCAGCAATTTTCCTGCCTTCATAATGGGTAATGGCAACGCATTGTGAGCCGGTGCCGAAAAGGAGAAATTCTTTTGCCTCAAAAATTTCTTCTTCGCGGATATCACGGCTTTCAGTTTTTATGTTCAGATCATTTTCACAAATGTTTTTTGCCATAAGCGCCGTTGTTCCGGCAAGAGCTCGCTTGAAGTGAGGCAGAACAAAAACACCGTTTTTATCAATAATACCCACATTGGCAATGGCAGCTTCTGCCAGATAACCGTCTTCATCAAAGGAAATACTGACGTTAACGCCCTTTTTCTCTGCTTCCTGGGCCATGAACACGTTCGGCAAATAGTTGGTGGATTTGATTTGGGCTAAGAATGGCTGTTTTGCAGGAATTTCGCTTTTGCAGGCAGTGATGCCTTTTTCCCAGTAGCTTGGAGCAGGAGGATTTCCTTTGGTGACAACGCAGTAAAAACTTGCCATAGGGCATTCTTTAGGACTGATGCCAAGGCCGCCTTCGCCGCGTCCCATAAGGAGTTTAATAGAACCATGGGGAGCATTGCCCACTTTTGCTGTATCAATAATGATTTGTCTAAGTTCAGGATAAGGGAGGGGAGCTTTTATGCCAAGTCTGGTGGCAGAACGTTCCAAACGGGCCATATGGGCGTCAAGTTCCAGTATTCTGCTTTCGGCAATGGTCAAAGATTCAAAACAGCCGTCGCCTCTATGGACTAAGTGGTCGTCTAAAGGAATGCGCAGTAATTTGGCATCGGTGCAGATTGCGCCAATGCTGTGTTCATAAAAGGCAGTGACAAATTCTTCAGCTTTGCGGGGCGTATTTTGGACTTTTAAAATCCATTCCTGACTGCTGATTACTGGTGTTGCCATGGTATTTCTCCCATTTTATATGTTATAAAAGCTCAATTTCTCCGGAAAAAACTTCTCTTGCCGCCCCTGTCATATAGACAATGCCGTCTTCTGCCCATTCAATAACAAGTTCACCGCCGCGAAGCTCAACGGTGGCTTTCTTGTTGGTATAATCATTGAGCACGCAGGCAACGAGGGCAGCACAGGCGCCGGTTCCGCAGGCAAGGGTTTCACCGGAACCGCGTTCCCAGACACGCATACGGATTTTATCACGGCTGACCACTTCAATAAATTCAGTATTGACGCGTTCAGGAAACATTGCATGGTGTTCGTAATTAGGGCCAATCTGCGGCAAATCAAGATTTGCAATATCAGGCATGGGCACGACAAAATGCGGATTGCCCATGGAAACGCCTGTGCCTTTGACTGCTTTGCCATTGACGGTGATTTCCTGGTTAACAAAAGTTTCACCGTCCGCTTTCATGGGAATGTCTTGAGGTTTGGTAATGGGTTTGCCCATATCCACGGTCACGCTGGCAACTTTATTCTTTTCAAGCGTCAGAACAAGGGTGCGGATACCGCTTTTAGTTTCCAGAGTAATGGTGGTTTTATCTGTATGCTTATGGTCGTACAGATATTTGCCCACGCAGCGGGAAGCATTGCCGCACATATTGCCTTCTGAGCCGTCGTTATTGAACATGCGCATGCGAAAGTCTGCAATTTTTGATTTACCGATGAGCACAAGCCCGTCTCCGCCAACGCCGTAATTTCTGTCAGACATATAAATGGCAAGGGGGGCGGGGTCGGTGAGAGGAGCGTCTAAATCCTCAAGCCAAACATAGACATAATCATTGCCAATGCCTTCCATTTTGGTAAAAGGAAGCATTTTAGGCAGCTGCATTTTTTCAATATATTCTTTTCCGAGTTTTGGAAGTCGTTTTTCAAATTCAGCCATAAAAACCTCATTAAAAGACAGTAGTTTTTGTATAGCTTGTTTTCTCAAAAAGAACAAGGAGAAAAGGGTGAAAATTTAAGGAAAAAATATAGTAAAAATATAATAATATCAGTATGTTAATTAATCGAAAAAAAATATTGATTTTTTATCAAAAAAAGGATAAGAAAAATTATTTTGTTATAGCAACAATCTAACAAAAAATGGAAAGATTATGACGATGAAAATTCCAGCTTTATTGATGCTTGATGACGGCACATGTTTTGAAGGCTATGCCTTGGGTGCCGGTCAGGAAGTTGTTGGGGAACTTGTTTTCACCACAGGTATGGATGCATACCAGGAAACAATGAGTGATCCTTCTTATTACGGACAAATTGCAGTTTTTACGTCTGCGCACATCGGCAACTACGGGGCAACGGCTCTGGACAGTGAGTGCCCAGGTTCAAAGCCCGAGTTTGGTGCTAATGGCGTTGTTTTACATGATTTCTTTACGGATGCGGAAAATATTAATTTTCCGCATTTTCGTGCTGAAACCTCTTTACAAAAGAAATTAGAGCAAATGGGGATGAGCGGTATTTACGGGGTTGATACCCGTGCCCTGACTTTGCATTTGCGTATGAACGGCGCTAAAAATGGTATTATCAGCACCAATTTAGACCGTGAATATTTATTGAAAAAGGCAAAAGAAGTTCCTCAAATGGCAGGAATGGATCTTGCTTCAAAAGTAACCACAAAAGAAAAATTTGTTTTTGATACAGTGAAAGAAGCCGACAGCAGCAAGAAAATGCTCAGTGTTGCGGTGATTGATTTCGGCGTAAAACGTTCTATTTTGCGTCACTTGCCCAATAATAACATGCAGGCAACCGTGTATCCTGCAACTGTGACAGCTGATGAAATTTTGGCTGCAAAGCATGATGCTGTAATGCTCTCAAACGGCGCAGGCGATCCGGCAGCCTGTGAGTATGCAGTAAAAACCGTGCAGGGCTTACTCGGCAAACTGCCCATTTTCGGGGTTGGTCTTGGACATCAGCTCCTTGCCCTTGCCATTGGCGCAAAGACCTTCAAAATGCCTTTCGGGCATCATGGTTTCAACCATTCAGTCAAAGATGTGAAATCTGGCAAAGTGCTCATTACCAGCCAGCACCATGAATTCTGCGTGGATGCTGACAGCTTGCCAGCCAATGTAAAAGTAACCCATTGGAATTTGAATGATAATACTGTTGAAGGCATGGCGCTGACCGATCTTCCAGCATTTTCAGTGCAGTATCATCCAAAAGCTGCTCCGGGAACCTGGGGTGCTGACGGTTTATTTGCAACGCTTCGTTCAATGGTTGAAAATTTTCATAAATAACAGTGGCTTTTGCCAAAAGTATTGGTAGTTTTACCAAAAAGGATTTCAAAAAAATGCCAAAACGTGAAGATCTGAAAACGATTATGGTGCTTGGTTCTGGCCCTATTGTTATTGGTCAGGCTGCAGAATTTGACTATTCTGGTACGCAAGGTCTCAAAGCACTGAAAGAAGAAGGCTGCCGTGTTGTCCTCCTGAACTCAAATCCAGCTACTGTTATGACAGATACAGCCTTTAGTGATGCAACCTATATTGAACCCATGAATAAATTTATGGCGGCTGAAATCATTATCAAAGAAAGACCAGACGCTATTTTGCCCACCCTTGGCGGACAAACTTCCCTGAACCTGCTCATGGATTTGCACAATATGGGTATTTTGGAAGAATACAATGTGGAAATTCTGGGTGCAAAACCTCATTCCATTGAACTTGCGGAAAACCGTCAGAAATTCCGTGAAACCATGGAATCTATCGGGCTTGATCTGCCAAAAAGTGCCCTTGCCACCACCTTTGAAGAAGCTATGGATGCTATCAAAAATATCAGCTTCCCTGTGATTATCCGTCCTTCCTTCACCCTGGGCGGTACAGGCGGCGGTATTGCTTATAATATTGAAGAATTCAAAGAAATTGCCAAAGGCGGTATTGAAGCTTCTCCTATCCATCAAATTTTGGTTGAAGAATCTGTGCTTGGCTGGAAAGAAATTGAATTTGAAGTTATGCGCGACAAGGCGGATAATACCATTGTGATTTGCGGTATTGAAAACCTTGACCCCATGGGTATTCACACCGGTGACTCCATTACTGTTGCGCCTATCCAAACCCTTGCAGATGAAGAATATCAGGCACTTCGTCAGGATGCCTTCCGCATCGTGCGCGCCATTGGCGTTGAAGCTGGCGGCTGTAATATTCAATTTGCTGTCTGCCCAAAAACAGGCAGACGCGTTGTTATTGAAATGAACCCGCGTGTCTCCCGTTCCTCTGCTTTGGCTTCTAAAGCAACAGGCTTCCCAATTGCTCGTATTACAGCAAAACTTGCTCTCGGTTATACCTTTGACGAACTCAAAAATGATATTACCGGCACTTCTGCCTGCTTTGAACCAACAGTTGACTACTGTGTTGTCAAAGTTCCCCGCTTCAATTTTGAAAAATTTGCCGGTGCGGACACAACCCTTGGTTTCCAAATGCATTCAGTCGGCGAAACCATGTCCCTTGGCGGCAATTTCCGCGAAGCATTGCAAAAGGCTTTCCGCGGCCTTGAAACAGGCTTGCAGGGCTTGCAAAATCCAAAATTGGAAGCAGAAGCTCCTACAGAAGTCAATGCCCGCCGGAATTGGATCAAAGAAAAACTTTATATCCGCCGTCCAGACCGTGTGCTCCTTGTGTACGAAGGCTTGCAGCTTGGTTTGACTGTTGAAGAAATCAATGAAATTACCGGCATTGATCCCTGGTTCCTCCTGCAAATCAAACATGTTTTAGATGATGAAAATGAAATTCGTCAGGATTTCTGTCAGGAAATTGATAGAGCCATAGACCACAAAACCAAGAGTACTATCTTTGCCAAGAAATTGCGCTATTTCAAGGCACAAGGCTTCAGCGACGCTCGTATTGCAACTATCTGTTCAGAAAGTCTTGTAAAAAACATCAAAGAAGTTGATGTTCGGGCTGTGCGTGAACGCAACGACGTTGTGCCTGTTTTCCACACCGTTGATACCTGTGCCGGCGAATTTGAAGCCCATACGCCATATTTCTACTCAACCTACGATGCAACTATGCCAGACCCCTTGCATACTGCCCATTTGGGCGCTGCAAAACGCGGCTTTGCGCGCAAGGTTGTAATTATCGGCGGCGGCCCAAACCGTATAGGACAAGGTCTGGAATTTGACTATTGCTGTGTACAGGCTTGTTTCTCCTTACGTGAACTTGGCATCAAAACTATCATGATCAACTCAAACCCTGAAACGGTTTCAACCGACTATGATACAGCCGATACCCTGTATTTTGAACCGGTAACCACAGAAGACGTGCTGGCGATCTGCCATGCAGAAAAGCCGGACGGCGTGATTGTGCAGTTTGGCGGCCAGACTCCGCTCAATATTGCCATGGCACTGCAGGAAGCTGGAGTGCCTATTATTGGTACAAAACCACAGGATATTGCCCTTGCCGAAGACCGTGAAGATTTCAGCTCTTTGATTGAAGATTTGGATATCTTGCAGCCTGCCAGTGGTATGGCTGTTGACCTTGAAACATCCTGCCGTCTTGCGGAAAAGATTGGCTATCCTGTTATGGTTCGTCCTTCTTTCGTACTGGGCGGACGCGCAATGCGTATTATCCACAATGAACAGGAACTTGTTGACTATATCAACGATAAATCCACCGGTCTTTATTTGAGTATCAATACGCCTATTCTGATTGATAAATTCCTTGAACAGGCCATTGAAATTGACGTTGACGCTGTTGCTGACGGCGAACGTGTCACCATTGCGGCTATCATGGAACACATTGAACAGGCTGGTATCCACTCCGGTGACTCTTGCTGCTCAATTCCAACCCACACTTTGAGTGACGAAATCAAGGGCGTTATTCGTTCCTATACCCATAAGCTTGGCAAGGCTCTGCATACTGTCGGTCTTTTGAATATCCAAATGGCTATTTACAAGGGCAGTGTCTATGTTATTGAAGCAAACCCAAGAGCATCCAGGACTGTTCCTTTTGTTTCCAAGGCTACAGGACGCAACGTTGCGGGTATTGCAGCAAAGATCATGACCGGACTTTCCCTGAAAGACGTCAACTTTACTGATGAACCAAAACTCATGTACAGTGCCGTCAAAGAAGCGGTTATTCCTTTTGAACGTTTCCCAGGTGCTGAAATTCAGCTTGGACCTGAAATGCGCTCAACCGGTGAAGTTATGGGTATTGACAGAAGCTTTGGCATGGCTTTCCTCAAAGCTCAGGCTGGCACAAGAACTCCGGTTCCCGTATCCGGCAATGTTATTTTGACGGTAACAGACCAGGATAAGGAACCTCTTATTCCGCTTGCAGCACGCCTCAAAGCTCTTGGCTTTACGCTTTATGCAACCCCGGGAACTAAGGCTATTTTGGATCAAAAGGGCATTGAATGTAAGCTCATTGTAAAAATCGGACAACAGCGTCCTCACCTTTTGGACTTTATCCGCAATGGTGATGCAGCGATGATTGTCAATACCGTGAGCGGCTCCACTTCCGCACGTGATGCGAACACCATTAGAACAGAAGCTCTTGCCCGCCGCATCAATTTGATTACAACCCTGTCTGCTCTTGGTGCCATTGTAGAAGGCCTCGAAACCCGTAAACAAGAACAACGCATAGTTGCTCCTCTGCAAGATTACTATGCCGGATATATTCAAGGAAAGACAAATGAATAATTCTCCAATAGATAATCCTTTTGGCGATATGTTTGTTCCAGAAACATTGACATACGACGACAAAGCCCACGACGAGTGCGGTATTGTGGGCTTATTTGGGGTGAAAGACGCTGCTCAGCACGCTTCTTTGGCTCTGCATGCCCTGCAGCACCGCGGACAGGAATCTGCCGGGGTTGTGAGTGCTTCCAATGGTGAACTCTTTATCCACCGCGGCATGGGTCTGGTTTCCAGCGTTTTTGGCAAAGGCGAAGGACGGAATATGCCTGGCAATGCTGCCATTGGGCATGTTCGCTATTCCACAGCCGGTTCCAGTACCATTGCCAATGCTCAGCCTTTGATTGGCTATTACAGCGAAGGACAAGTTGCCCTTGCTCATAACGGCAATTTATATCATGGCGAAAAATTGCGTGATACCTTGCTTCATTCCGGAGCATTTTTGCAGACAACCAGCGACAGCGAATTTTTTCTGCAATTGTTAGCGCAAAAACAGGCAAGTACTGATGAAGAAATTGCCAGTGTTTTTGAACAGGCAGAAGCCGCCTTTGCGGTTGTTTTGCTCTTCGGTGATAAAATGATTGCTGCCCGTGACCCTTGGGGCTATCGTCCATTGGTTCTTGGCAAAATGGGTGACGGCTATGTAGTTGCTTCTGAAACCTGTGCCTTTGACCAAATTGGCGCCCATTTTGAACGCGAAGTTGAACCCGGCGAAATGCTGACCTTTACTGCCGGCGGCTATCGTTCCACCTATTTTGGGGACAGAACTGTCTGTCAGCAGCGCTGCTTGCTGGAACTCATTTACTTTGCCCGTCCTGACAGCAATGTATTTGGCCATTGTCCTCATGTGTTCCGCCGTCAGACCGGGCATATGCTGGCTAAAGAAAAGCCTTGTGATGTGGATATTGTTGTGGCAATTCCTGACTCTGGTTTTTCTGCTGCCATGGGCTTTGCCGAAGAGCTCGGCATCACCCTTGACCGCGGGCTTATCCGCAACCACTATATTGGACGAAGCTTTATTGCTCCCGGACAAGGCGCCCGCGTTGCGGCAGTGCGCATGAAACATAACGTAGTCAAAGAAGTTGTGCGCGGAAAACGTGTGTGCTTAGTGGATGATTCCCTTATCCGCGGAACAACCACAGCAGCTCTTGGCAAGGAACTTCGTGATGCGGGAGCAACAGAAGTGCATCTTCGTATTGCCTGCCCGCCTGTGCAGTATCCCTGCTATTTTGGGGTTGATTTCCCTCATTATGAGGAACTTCTTGCCTATCAGCACACAGTTGATGAAATCCGTTCCATTTTGAATATGGACAGCCTTGGCTATCTTTCTTTGGAAGGCATGCGCGCCTGCCTTGGTGAAGAAGGCATGCAGTACTGTACCGGCTGCTGGAGTGGGGAATACCTGCACAGATAAAATAGTTTTATTTACCTTTATAAATAAATATAAAAAGCCGTCTTTTTGACGGCTTTTTTTATGCTAATTGTTTTTTGATTTCAGCTAGAATTGTGGCTGTGGAAGCGGTATTTTTTTCTTGCAGGTTTTGCAGGAGATTTAAAAATTGTTCTTCCAGTTCTGCCAGACCTTGATTATTGGGAATTTCAAAGTCTGCCAGGCGGATTTTTTCTTCCTGAGGAATTTGCCAGCTTTCCATGTAAGCAATAACCTCATCCGTCCAGTTTCGAATTTTGAGGCGCTGATAACGGATTTCTTTTGTAGCACTGACGCAGATTGTCAAAGGTTTGAGCGGAAGTTTGCCTGGCTTGCTTTCAAACCACAGCGGAATTTCAGCCACTGCAAAAGGCGCATGTTCGTTATCAGCAAAAAATTGCAGCATGCGGCTATAGACCAGCGGGTGGAGCAAGTTTTCGATTTCCTGTTTGAAATTGGGATTCTGCATAGCGCTTGCCAGAGCAATTTTATCCACAGGCTTCGTTTCGTCAGGCACAAACTTTGTGCCGTATTGCTGTTTTAAAAGATACCATGCATCGTTATTTACTTGATATAATTCTTTAATACAGGCGTCTGCACTAAAGGTAGGCAAATTTTGCCGTGCGGCAATTTCGAGTAAGGCAGATTTTCCGGAACCGGAATTTCCCGTGATAATAAGGGGGATTGCCCTTTGTTTTTGGTTCAGCTGTGTTTCTAAACAAGCCCAGAAATCAGCAGGAGGAAGGGATGTAAATTCTAATTCTTCACCAGTAAATGGGTGTGTGAAACAAAGTTTATAAGCATGAAGCATTTGCCGCGGCACTTTTGCCGCAATGTGGGCAGGGGCATAGACTTCGTCTCCTAAAAGCGGATAGCCAAAGGCAGATAAATGAACACGGATTTGGTGCGTTCTGCCAGTGTGGATGAGCACTTTGAGCAGGGAAAAATTGTCGTCCTGCTTTTGTTTATTGGCTTTTTGAGAGGCTTCTTGTGCAGTAATCTCCTTGGGATATATACGTTCCCATTCAGAATATGCTTCCCGTCCGCCTTTATTTAAAGGAACAAGATCCATTTTGGTTTTGAGAGTGGGGTGACGTCCAATGGGTTCCTTGCTTTCGCCGTTAGGGCAAATGCCTTGCACAAGGGCAAGATAGTTTTTTTTGACTTCTTTCTCACTGAAGCTTTCGGAAAGTTTCAGTCGGCTTTCTTCTGTCAGGGCAACAAGCATAAGCCCGGATGTATCCTTATCAAGCCTGTGCACAATACCGGGGCGTTCCCCTTCCATGGTTCTAAGGCTGGGAAAATGATAGATCAAATGATTGACAAGGGTTTCTTCCTGACAGGAAGGGCAGGGATGCACAGTGAGACCCGGCTTTTTTTCGATAACAGCCAAAAATTTGTCTTGGTAATAAATGGTCAGGGTATTTTCTGTGGCTGTCAGGGCATTTTCTTCCTGTTCCAGCGTCAATTCTATTTTGTCACCCTCGGCAAGCTTTTTGGCCGGGTTAGCGCAAAGAACTGAGTTTACATAAACCGCGTTATTTTCAATATATTTCTTTATTTTAGAACGGGAAATTTCTGTTTGCTCAGATAAAAAGCTATCCAAACGCCCAGCCCGTTTAGGCGCAATAAATTCTTGTTTCATGTTTTTTCCTTGTACAAAGAGAATACGGTATTTTTTTTGCATTGGATAGTGTTTTCTTTGTCTATTAACTGACAGGAAAAATTTTCCATTTTTTTGTCAAATGTCCGACAAAAAGAGAAAACCAAAAAAGTGTCAAAATATAAGCTATTGAAATATAATAAAATTTTTATTTTGGCACGTGAAATGCTAATAGGTGAGTATGCCATGAGGCACAAAACTTATCGTATGGAGGGGAAAGAAACCATGAGTGATTTATTAGATTATGAAATCAACAAAGAATTAGGCGAATGTTACCTTTTTATGGGTGAATATGAAAAGGCTGCAGAGTATTACGAAAAAGCCGCTGCAAGTGGCAGTGAATTTTCAGCACCACAAATGGGTCTTGCAACAATTGCTGTTCAACTTGGTGATTATGATAGCGCATTCTTGCATTATCAAAAAGCTCTTGAACTTGAAAAAACCGACAATGCCTATACAGGCCTCGGACTTGTTGCCATGACCAAAGAAATGCACGCTGATGCATTTGAATATTTCAAAAACGCTCTTGAAATCAAAACAACAAACACAGTTGCCCTTGGCTGTTTGGTTCAGGAAGCATATGCTTTGGATAAAGTTGATGAAGCTGTATCCTATGTAGAAAAATTTTATGGGGAAACCAAAGATCCTCAAATCCGAATTACTTTAGCTGGCTGTCTTATTTATCTTGGCAAAAAAGACGAAGCTCGCTCCCATTTGGAAGAAGCTCTCAAAGAATTGCCGGATAACCAGGACGCAAAAGACTTATACTCTTTTATAGCGGCATAAGAAATCCCCTCCTGTCTTTCAGGGCTGTTGTTGGCGCTCAGAACTGAAAGATGTCACCCCGTCTGAATGCGAGGCGGGGTGAATCCTGCGGGGTGATTATATGAGTAAAACAAAGGATGGTTTTATCATATTGGTCGCATTAAGTACCACATGGTTGAGTCCATTGTGTACAGTATTCTTATTTTGATGAAGTGTTTATAATGTTTGGAATACATGAATATTCATGTTATTACCCCAAATATGTGCCTATGCATAATGCCCCTCAGGAATAAGGGGCATTATTTTTTTAATTTTTTCTTTACAGATGGGAAAAGCTGGTTTAAAGTAATTTATGAGTATGTGTAAAGAAATAACGAATATAAAAACGTATCTATATTATTTTATTTGCATTTTTGTGCTGATATTTGCGCTTGAGGCTTCTGTCGCGTTTGCAGATCAAAATGGCGAAGAAACAGCGCAAACTGCAAATTCCGAGGAAATTACTAGTCAGGAAAGCTCTTCCCAAGAAATAGCTGCTGATGAAAATTCTTTCAGTGAAGAAGAAGTAGATCGGGAATATGATATCATGGCCCGTTCAACCATGCGCACCTTTATTGCGACCATGGGCGGAACTATTCAGGAAGAATACATGTTTATCATGGATAGTTTCAGGGAAGAATATGCTGATTTTGTACAGTTTTTGCGGGATGAATGTGTTTTTATCCTTGTACCGCAGGCTCCTAAGAAAGAATATGAAATTGAAGTAACAGGCGATAAGCTTATCCGCTTAAAATCAACTATTGCCAGCGGGGACAGTTTAGGGTCTCTCTTGAATGGCTGGATTACTTTTCCCAGAATTTTGCAGCTTGTGGATGAAGGAAAAAGTATTTATTCGCTGACATCGCTAAAATTGAATACTCCGTTTTTTCTTTTGATTGATTTAAATGATAAAAGTTTAAAACAATTTGAATATGAATTTGACAGTACCCATAAAATTCTTATTCAGCAATCTGGTGAGGATTATCATGTTGCGGTTGAAGAAATTGTCTATGATTACAAGCTTTCTTTTGTTGAAGGCAAAGTTTCCAGCAATTTCTATAATGCCGTGATCGAGCAGGGCGAAAATGCCACTTTTGCGATACGCCTTGCTGATGTTTTCTCCTATGATATTGACTTTGCACGGGAAATTAAAGAAGGAGACACCTTTGCCTCGCTTGTTGAAAAACGCTATCGTGACGGGAATTTTAACGGCTACGGCAGAATTATTACAGCCCGTTTTGTGAATAATAATGTTTTATATGAAGCCTTTTTATATCACGATTCTGAAGAAGACGGCAAACTCAGTTATTTCAATAGAAACGGCAAAGCCCTGCAAAAAGCATTTTTAAGAACGCCTGTGCATTTTACGCGGATCAGTTCCCGTTTTTCCATGGGACGCAAGCATCCCATTTTGGGCATAACCCGCGCTCATCCAGCTATTGATTATGCGGCGCCCATTGGTACGCCGGTTATGGCTGTTGGGGACGGCACAGTTCAGCGGGCAGCTTATACGGGCGGTTACGGACATTTAATCCTTTTGAAGCATAAGGGCGGTCTGGAAACGCAGTATGCCCATTTATCCGGCTATGCAAAGGGCATCAGGAGCGGGGCAAGAGTGACACAGGGGCAAGTGATTGGCTATGTGGGCTCAACTGGCTTATCCACAGGCCCGCACCTTGATTTCAGGATTAAGAAAAACGGACAATATGTGAACCCTGATAAGATTATTATCCCAAGCAAAGCGCCGCTTCGCGATGAGCAAATGCCGGGTTATTTGGAAACTATTCAGGAATTGGAATCCATGCTTGACGGAAAGACAAAACTGGAAGATTTTGACGCGCAAAAATGGCTTGACGGAATACGATAGGAAAGAGGGGACTGCCCCTCTTTTTTTCGCGAAAATGCCTTTTTCAGCCCTTGCTCATGTTCATAAAATAGTATACTATTATCCTTTATTATAAAGGAATAACAGGTTTTATTTATGAAGCCACAAAAATATATAGTTCAGTTTTTGAGTGTTTTTGTTTTTATTTGCAGTTTTATTTGTTCTGCCTTTGCCGCGCCTGATATTGAATTACCACAGGAAGAAATTCTATCTATTGTTGCTGTTGCTCCTGAAGAGCCTGTTTATTTAGCCCCTTATATTCGTTATGCCTATAATTTGGATGCAAAAGACGCCAAAAGTGCTTTGGCGCAGAAAAGTGAATTTTTGCCTTATGATGTGCTTGCCCTCAAGAAAGAACCGGGCACCTATTGGTTTTTGATTTCTTTTGATAAAATAAAGGATAAAGATGCTCCTGCCGCCTATCTGGATTTGGGAAATTTCCTGCCCAAGAACAGCCATGTGCTCATGTATTCCAATGGAACGAAGCGCTGGCAGGTTGCAGAAGATGTGTATACAAAGGAACGGAAAAATCATACTGAAAATTTTGATGTTGCCGATGAAAACAATATCAATATTTTCCACAGTGGTTTATATGATTTGACGCCGCTTCGTGACGGCGGGGAACTGTTGATTTATTCTCCAGGGGTGCCTACTGTTTGGTTTTCTCCAAAACTGCTTTCTCCGGCGAGTGCGCCTTTTACCTTTGATCGCCGTTTTACTCCCTTTATTTTATTGGCTATTTTTGTGCTTATGCTTTTCAGTTTCTGGCGCGGCGCAAAAGAAGAAGGCGATGCCAGAATTTGGGCAGCATTTTTGTGCCTTGCTGCTCTTGTGCAATATGTTTGGGGCGTGCCGCAAAATGTGCAGGGAAAATTCGAATATCTGGATATGGTGGGCATTATTGCCGCAAGTTTGGCGCTTTTCTTCCTGCCTCATATTGGCAGACATTTGCTGGTTACTGAAAAGAAAAGTCCGCATTTTGACAGCTTACTGCAATTTCTGGCTATTCCGGCAATATTCCCGCTGATTGTTCTTTTTGTGCCTTTGCCGGATTATTATTATATTTTGCGTTTTGCACCCTTGTGGGGTTTGTTTGGGCTTGTTTTATTTATTTTTACTGTGCCCTTGGTTCTTACTGGACGTAAAGGCGCAAAACTGTATGCCTTTGTGTGCCTGGCCATTGGGCTTGGCAGCTTGGGTGCGCTTGCTTTTCGCTACAATTCAGAATGGTATTTTCTCAATTATTTAGGCTTATTAGTTGCAATGGTTGCCATCTTTTTGGCTCCGCGGCAAACAGAAAAAAATATTTTTGATGAACAGCTCAGCCATGAAGATATTGTCAGTGCCTTTGCGGAAAATAATTCCATTATGCGGGACGCGCTGTACCGCGTGGAATTGAAGCTTCGTGAGCCCTTTGACAGAATTATGCGTGAAACCTGCTTTTTGGATTTTGATTTAAAAACTGAAGAATATATGGATTCTCTGTCCTGGTTGGATGAAAAAGAGCTTGGTGACAGATTGGAAAAAAATTCTATCAACGCCATTGATGAAGTGGTGGAACGCACAAAACGTTTACAGGGACATACTTCTTCGCTGGTTTTGGCTTGTCGGGATTTATCCGGCATGTTGGGGCATATTACAGAACTCGCGCAAAAAGAGCCTGTTCATTCACAAGTTAATGAATTATTCAATGTCAAAACTTTGATTACGCAGGCTTGTGATAATATCCGGGCAGAAGCGCAGGACAGACAAGTGGGGCTCGGCTGGTATATTGCTCCCAGTATTGGCTTGCATTATCGCGGGGATAAGGCGGGACTTGAAGTTGTGCTTTCTCTGCTTTTGCGGGATGCTATTCGGGCCACAGAGAAGGGTGTGATCAGTGTACGGGTGCGGCGCGCGAACAGTCCAAACCCCGGACATATTGTGTTTACTATCAGTGATTCCGGCAAGGGCCGTCCGCCAGTGCAAAGAAGCATTTTGACTCTGGTCAAGGCCTGGGAACTTTCTTCAGCTTATAACGGGGAGGTGGAACTTCGCACTTCACCCAATGGTCTGAGTTTTTCCTTTAGTATGCAATGTCTTGCCATGGATCAAAACGGTGAAAAGCCTTTATCCTATGCTTCTCTTGATGATATTGTTCTTTCCCACAGCGAAGCCAGTTATCAGAAGAAAAATTCCGGACTGAGCGGCGGCAACATTGTTTTTACGCGCGGCAGTGAGCAGGAACTGGATGAGCTTGACGAAGATGAAGCACCAAGCTTTATTACCACCAAGAAAGAAACAAGTATTCTTATTATTTCGCCTCTTGCCATTCAGCGGCAAAATATTGTTTATTATCTGAACAGATACGAAACCTGGGAAGCTCTTGATGTGGAAAGTGCTTTGGCTTTTTATGAGAAAAAGCCTGCTTCTCTGGTACTTGTGCACAGTGCGCTTTCTGCCAATGGCTGCAGTGCTGTGATTGCGGGTATTCGCTTGCTGGAAGATAATTTGGGTATTAGCCACGTGCCCTGCGTGGGCTTGTATCAATCCGCCAAGGACATGGATTTTCTGCGGCTGGCTGGCTGTGAACACACCTTGCCTGACAATATTGGGCGCGAGGATTTATGCACAGCTGTGACTGAAATTCTGGGAGATAAAGATATTCCGCCTATTACTGATATTGAAGCTTCCCATGCCGTTGTTAAAGATATTAATAAGAAAGTCCAAAAAGCCGTCAAGAAGCGCTTGAAAACAGAAGTTGTACATGCCGGTTCTGTTGTGGATGGCTCTGTTTCTTCTTTAGAAAAGAAAAATCATCCACAGGTTTCAGAACAGTATGGAAATTATGGAAATCAAGCTCATGAAGAACCTGCAAAGCAGACAGGTGTCTATGATTTTAAAGAAGAAAAACATGGTGTATTTTCCAAGTTTGCCAAAGCATTAAAGGGCACGCCGCACGTTCAGGTTAAGCAGGAAGAAAAAGATATGGATACCTTGGTTGGCGAACCAAAGCCCATTGAACCGAATTTCGTTTCCCATGCAAAAGAAAATACTCCTGTGCAGGATGTTGTTGATAAAGAGGCTCTTTTCATTAGGAAGATTTCTGAAACTGAGCAAGATGAGCAAGCCACTGATAGCGTAAATCAAACAGACGAACTTCTTTCCTTTGCAGATAAGGCGGCAGACAGTTCTGCTGAAAATGCAGAAGATAAAACAGCTGGTTCTGAAAATATTTCTTTAGAAATAAATGCAGATATGCCAAAAGATGCGCAGGAAGCAGATACGCACGTTTCCAGCGAGTTTTTATCTTTTGGTGAAAAAACAGAAGAGATTTCTTCTGAAACGAAAGAACAGACAGAAGCATCTGAAAATAAACAGGCTGAGGAAAGTTCACTGAGCCTTACACCTTTGCATGAAGAAAAAACGACAGAAGAAGCACAGCTAAAAGAAATTCAAGCTGTCGAAACAGCCGGTGTTCAAATTGAAAAGCCAAAAATTACCTTAAGTTTCCTGCCCAGTGAAACAAGCTATGAAGTGGAAGCAGATGAGGATTTGCCGCCGGCAAGTTTGCGCAATGCCTTTGATGATGTGGAACATGTGGAAGAAATCACCAAGGAATCTGTTTTTGTGCAGTCTGGTTTAGTTTCTTTGCGTGAAGAAAATTTACAGAACAAAGAAGCACATGAGCAAAATGTTTCTGATAGTGCACAAGCTGATGAGCATGCTGAAAATTCAGAGGAACAAACAGAACGCACTGTAAATGTTTCAGAATCTATTAAAAACAGGGAAACAGTAAGTTTTACAGAAGAGCAAAGCCAAAATTCTGAACAGGAAAAAACAGCAGAAGATACTGATCAGGTTGCTGATGAGGCTCATATTTTGGAATTATCTGCTGAAATGCTTGTGGATGTCAAAGAAGAAAAAGCCAAAAAGAAAACGAATAAGAAAAAAGAAGAAAAGGTCGAAAAATCCGGCTTGGATATTTTACTGGATTATTCCAATCCAAAAGATGAGGACGAAGAAGCGGCTAAATCGAAAAAAGAAGAGAAAATCGTACAGCTTTCTTTCTTCCCCATTGATGACACAGATAAAAAATAAAGAACGTGGAGCAATCCACGTTTTTTTATGCAAACTGGAAAGGAAAGTCGAGTTTTCATTTGCTGAAAATGAATGCTGCGGACGAGTACAGGGAAGATTTGCAAAATTTGTATAAAATGGCGTTTTTCATTTTGCAGGCCAGCTATTTTGTTGAAAACAATATCTGTATAAAAACGAAAAAAGAACTGGCTGCGTGTTTGCAGGGTGTTGAAAAAGAAATCATACAAACGTGCATAGATAGAAAAGAACTTGTTTCTGCCAGCAAAACTGAACTTGAAAATCATTATAAAATACTGATTGCTTGGACTGCAAAAAATATTTAATTGAAAAATACCCCATTTATTGGTTTTGAATTGACCAATAAATGGGGTGGAGTACATACTGTCCTTATTCTGCTATTGCACCGTCAACAGTGACAAATAATTCCTTTGGTTTTTCCTGTGAAGCAAACTGAATAGGGGATAGAACAGCTGCGTATGCGCCCGCATTGGTGATCATGATTTTATCTCCCGGAACAAGAAGTGGATGTTCTATATCTTCTGCTATCAGGTCTAGATCGTTTCCTTGTAATATTAAGAATAATACCCACAAGATTTAAACCAGTTTTTTGCATCAAGAGGTGTAATTTTTCAAGAGCTATTTTTATAGCTTTAATTAATTCTT